>DGQR01000093.1 GCA_002390825.1 Rhodoferax sp. UBA4409 | reverse complement strand
GTTGGGCAGCATGATGCCGCCAGAGCCCACCCGGATACGCTGGGTGCCACCGGCAATATGCCCCACTAGAACTGCAGTTGCTGAGCTGGCAATACCCGGCATGTTGTGGTGTTCGGCCAACCAGTAGCGCTCAAACCCCAAGGCCTCCGCATGCTGTGCGGTTTTCAAGGCGAGTTGCAAGGCTTGCGCGACGGTGCCGCCTTCACGCACGGCCACCAGATCGAGCATGGAGAGGCGAGGGTTTGGGGACATGTACATGGGACGATTGTGGCGAAAGCCGTAAAGCCATGTTGCCGATAGTCCGATCGCACTATTGCTGCACTGCCGCAAAAAACCGACACTTCATCTATTCTGAAATTTGATGGGAGAAGTCTGTGTACAAATCTTTGGTTAAAAAAGCAGCCCTAGCGCTCACGCTCGTAGCGTCTGCCGCAGTGGCTCAGGCCGCGACTTTCAACATCGGTGCTTTGGGTAACACCTACACAAACACGGTTGATGTACAAGGTACCTTTGATGACACGTACACCTTCAGTTTGCCGGGCTCCTTCTCAGGAGTAACCGGTGGCTACCTCGGGTTTGATTTTGATGGGTCTGGTTTGAATACGTTTTTGACCGTTGGCCAAGGCACCCCTGGTGCTGGCCTGATGGTTTCTTTGCCTATTAACACGACCATGGGTGGCGTAGACGTGGCTTCTTACCAATCCACTTTCAGTCTCACACCCGGCGGCTCCTATTGGTTCAAACTGTCTGGTAGTGGTGATTTGGCCTCTTACACGGTGACTTTGGCGCCGGTTCCGGAGCCAGAAACTTACGCACTACTCCTGGCCGGTCTGGGCTTGATGGGTGCAGTGGCTCGCCGTCGCCAATCCAAATAATCAAGGGGTCAGTATGAAAAAAACCATCCAAACCATTGCCGCCGCAGCGTTATTGGCAACGGCTGCCAGCAGCCATGCTGCCGGAGCCAGCGCGACTTTTGAAGAGGCCACCAACGGCGCATTCACTGAATCCTTTGTCGTGACTCCCACGGTGACGAACAAGCTCATCTTGCGTGTGACCGGTCTCGCATCCCAGTTCTCTGCGCTGTCGGCGTCTTTGTGGGCTGGGGCTACCCAAATCGGCACTTTTAGCTCTAACAGCGTCAACGGGAACCGTTTCGTTGTGATAAGCGACATTGCTAACGGCGCATTCAGTTTGTCGGCGGGTCAAGCCTACACCCTCAAAGTGACAGGTGTCAGCGCTGCATTGCCCAACACCGCAATCGGCACTGTGGCTGCTACCAACGGAACAGTGAGTGCTGTACCTGAGCCAGAAGCCTTTGCTTTGTTGCTCGCCGGTTTGGGTCTGGTGGGCGCTGCTGCCAAGCGCGGTCGTCAAAAATCTGCGTAAACCAAGCGCCTCTGCTGCTGACAGGCCTGCCTCGCGCAGGCCTTTTTGTTTGGGGGTGTCAGAGTGGGTGTGATGGGTCCGAATGGACTATTGTTGCAATGCAGCATAGGGTTAATACTGAGTGCGTCACACATCCTCTAGGAGGCCTTATGAAGATCAAATTACTGCTGCTACTCGCCGTGGCTGCGCTCCCCGCTTGGGCAGTTCAGACTGCTGGCCCCGACGCGATGCAGCTGGTGACGCCTGACGCAAGCTCCGGCGGTTTGGTATTGGCTGGCTTGGGATTGATGGCGACGATTGCGCGGCGTCGTTTCAAGTAAGGACGCTTGCCGCGGGCCTGTACGGCTCCGCCGAAAAAAAAGGCTTGTCGAATGACAAGCCTTTTTGCTTTTGGGCGGGTCCGTGGAGCTCGCAAGCCCGGCGGTGGCCGGGCGCACTTCAGACTCAGCGGCTGCTCGGAAAGTTGAACACCGCACCCTCACGCACACCGGCACTAGGCCAGCGCTGGGTGATGGTCTTGCGCTTGGTATAGAAACGCACTGCGTCCGGTCCGTAGGCGTGCAGGTCGCCGAACAGGCTGCGCTTCCAGCCGCCGAACGAGTGGTAAGCCACGGGCACCGGCAAGGGCACGTTCACCCCCACCATGCCGACCAGAATGTTGTCGGTGAAGTAACGAGCGGCTTCGCCATCGCGGGTGAAGATGCAGGTGCCGTTGCCGTACTCGTGGGCATCGATCATGTCCATGGCCTCTTGCAAGGTTTTGACGCGCACCACGCCCAGCACGGGGCCAAAAATTTCTTCCTGGTAAATCACCATGCCCGGTTTGACGTCGTCAAACAGGCAGGGGCCGAGGTAGTAGCCGTCTTCATGGCCGGCCACTTTCAGGCCGCGACCGTCCACCACCAGCGTGGCGCCTTCTTTCACACCTTGGTCCACATAGCCCTTCACCTTTTCGAAGTGCGGCTTGGTCACCAGCGGGCCCATGTCCATGCCGGGGGCTGTGCCGGGGCCGACCTTCATCTTGGCGATCTCGGCCTTCAGGCCTTCAATCACCGCGTCGGCGGTCGCGTCACCCACCGCTACCACCAGCGGGATGGCCATGCAGCGTTCGCCGCAGGAGCCGTAGGCCGCGCCCATGAGCGCACTCACGGCATTGGCTACATCGGCGTCGGGCATGACCACCGCGTGGTTCTTCGCGCCGCCCAGGGCTTGTACGCGTTTGCCGTGCTTGCACCCTTCAGCGTAGATGTATTCAGCAATCGGCGTGGAGCCCACAAAGCTCACGGCCTTCACGCGCGGGTCTTGCAACAGCGTGTCCACGGCTTCTTTGTCGCCGTTGACCACGTTAAGCACGCCCGGTGGCAGGCCGGCTTCGAGTGCCAGCTCGGCGATGCGCAAGGTGGAGCTCGGGTCACGCTCGGAGGGCTTCAGAATGAAGGTGTTGCCGCAAGCCACGGCCATGGGCCACATCCACAAAGGCACCATGGCCGGGAAGTTAAAGGGAGTGATGCCAGCAGTGACGCCCAGCGCTTGGAACTCAGACCAGCTGTCGATGGCGGGCCCCACGTTTTTGCTGTGCTCGCCTTTGAGCAGCTCGGGCGCGTAAGACGCGTATTCCACGTTCTCAATGCCGCGCTGCAGTTCACCCAGCGCGTCGGAGAGCACCTTGCCGTGTTCGGCGGTGATCAGGGCGCAGAGTTCTTCAGCATGCTTTTCCAGCAAGACTTTGAGGTTGCTCATCACGCGGGCACGCTTGAGCGGAGGTGTGTTGCGCCAGGCCGGGAAGGCGGCTTGAGCACTAGCAATGGCTTCTTCCACGGTGGCCTTGGGGGCCAGCAGCACCCGCTTCTCGGCTTTGCCGGTGGCAGGGTTGAAGACGTCTTGCGCGCGATCGCCAGTGGTGATGATCTTGCCGCCGATGAGGTGGCCGACTGTGGGGAGTTGAGACATAGAAGGATTTAAGAGTCAAAAGGGCTGCAAGCGCACAGAGAATATGCGCAAGCAGCTATAAAAAGAATAGCAAGTGGGTGGTTTGCTTCAGGCGGTGGCGTTGATGGCTTCGCCCAAGGCGTTCACCAGGCTGTCAATCTCGGCCTCGGTGGTGATGAAGGGTGGCGCCAGCGCAATGCAGTCACCGGCATAGCGCACGTAGAAGCCCTTGTCCAGGCAGCGCATGGCCACCTCGTAAGGGCGCTTGGCGGGCTCGCCGGGCACGGCAGCCAGGGTGAAGCCGGCGGCAAGTCCCAGGTTGCGGATGTCGGTGATGTGTTTGGTTCCGCGCAGGCTGTGCACCGCTTTCTCGAAGTAAGGCGCCAAAGCCGCCACGCGCTCGACCATGTTTTCCTTGACCAGGATGTCCAGCGCCGCGATGCCGGCGGCGCATGCCACGGGGTGCGCGGAATAGGTGTAGCCGTGGGGGAATTCCAGCATGTAGTCGGGGCCGCCGGCTGCCATGAAGGTGTCGTAAATCTCTTTCTTGGCCACCACCACGCCCAAGGGCTGCGCGCCATTGGTGATTTGCTTGGCAGCGTTCAGGATGTCCGGCACCACGCCGAAATAGCCCGCACCGGTGTAAGCGCCCAGGCGGCCGAAACCGGTGATCACTTCATCAAAAATCAGCAGGATGTTGTTCTGCATGCAGATCTCGCGCAGACGCTGCAAGTAGCCCACCGGTGGCACCACCACACCGGCCGAGCCGGACATGGGCTCCACGATCACCGCGGCAATGTTGGACGCGTCGTGCAGTGCAATCAGGCGCAACAGTTCGTCCGCCATATCACCCCCTTTTTCAGGCAGGCCGTGGCTGAATGCGTTGGAGGCCAGCTGGGTGTGGGCCAGGTGGTCCGCCTCAATACCTTGGCCGAAGGTCTTGCGGTTGGCAGGCAGGCCGCCGACCGAGATGCCGCCGAAGTTCACGCCGTGGTAGCCCTTCTCGCGGCCGATCAGGCGCGTCTTGGTGCCCATGCCCTTGGCGCGCCAGTAAGCGCGGGCCATTTTGAGTGCGGTGTCTGCGGACTCGGAGCCGGAGCCGGTGTAGAACACGTGGTCCAAACCTTGGGGCATGAGCTCCACAATCTTGTTGGACAACTCAAACGACAATGGGTGGCCGAACTGAAAGGCCGGCGAAAAGTCCAAGGTGCCGATCTGCTTGCTCACCGCCTCGGTAATCTCGCGGCGGCCGTGGCCCAGGCCCGCGCACCAGAGGCCGGAGAGGCCGTCAAAAATCTTCTTGCCGTTGGAGTCGGTGAAGTAAGCGCCTTGGGCACTCACCATCATGCGCGGGTTAGATTTGAAATCGCGGTTGCCGGTAAAGGCCATCCAGTGCGATTCCATCCACTCGCGGGACATGGGGAAGGTGGAGGTGCTGGTGACAGCCTCGCCAGTGGCGGTGCTGCTGGTGTCATTGAGCTTCATGGGAACTCCAGTGGGTGGGGTTGGTAGGCCGTATGGGGCGATGGTGCATTGTGGGTGGCTCTGTTACTCTTATAAAGTCACAAATAGCACTATTTACTTCGCAAACTATGAAAGTAACTTTCGCCCCCACGCTCCCCCATTGCATGTGGGTCGCTGCCCCCCGAAGGGACGCCTTTCATCTTGGGGCGGCCCAGCGATGAAAGCTTCCCCCACAAAAGCCAGAGCTGTTCTCGGCCAGATCAGCGACATGGATTTGCGCTTGCTGCGCGTCTTCAAGGCGGTGGTCGATTGCGGGGGCATGGCCGCGGCCGAGCTGGAGCTCAACATCGGAACCTCCACGGTGAGCCGCCACATCAAAGACCTGGAAACCCGCCTCGGCCTGACCCTGTGCAGGCGTGGCCGGGCTGGTTTTGCGCTGACCGCCGAGGGCGAAAAAATCTACGCCCAGACCACCCAGCTGCTGGCCGCGACCGATGCCTTTCGCAGCAGCGTGGACGAAATCCACCAACGCATGGGCGGGCAACTGCAGGTGGCGGTGTTCGACAAAACCGCCAGCAACCCGGCGAGCCACATTGCCGAAGCCATCGCTCACTTTCATGCAGAAGCCCCCGATGTGGGGCTGAACTTGCATGTGGCCACCCTCACTGCTATCGAGCGCGGGGTGCTGGACGGGCAGTTCCATGTGGGCATCATCCCCGGCCACCGCGCGTCGGATGTGTTGGACTACACCCCCTTGTTTGACGAGCACATGCTGCTGTACTGCGGCACTCGCCATGCGTTGTGGAACGCTGATCAGAGCGCCCTGAACTGGGAGACTTTGCCCGGTCACGAGTTTGCGGGGCTGGGCTACCACTCGCCCAACATGGAGCTGAGCCAGCGCATGCGCTTGCCACGCCGTGCCACGGGGTTTGACCAAGAGTCGATCGCTACATTGATCTTGTCAGGCCAGTTTCTGGGATTTCTGCCCGATCACTATGCCGAGAGCTTTGTACGCCGTGGGCTGATGCAAGCCGTGCGACCTGATCTGCTGAGCTATGCCTGCCAGTTTTTTGCCATCACGCGTAAGTCACCGCAGCAGAGCCGGGCGACGCTCGCGTTTCAGGCTTGTTTGATGCGGGCGCACGGGGGGTGAGAGCCGCTTTGGTGTTCGCCCGCGTGAGGTGGGGGTGGGCGCTTGCGCTCGTGTCCCCCGGCCGC
>DGQR01000105.1 GCA_002390825.1 Rhodoferax sp. UBA4409 | reverse complement strand
ACCGGCGAGCTGCCCATCATCGGCGTGAACACCTTCCGCAACCCGCATGGCGACCAAGTGATGGAGAAGCTGGAGCTCGCCCGCAGTACCGACGAAGAAAAGCAAAGCCAACTGCAGCGCTTGGCAGATTTCCACGCCTTGCACGCCGCCGAGGCGCCCGCCATGCTGAAGAAGCTGCAACAGGCCGTGATCGACAACGTCAACGTGTTCGAAGTGCTGATGGACGCGGTGCGCGTGTGTTCGCTGGGGCAAATCACCAGTGCCTTGTTTGAAGTCGGTGGGCAGTACCGCAGAAATATGTAGACTGCTTGGCAGCTTCTGCCTCGGTTCAAGGGGCTTCAGCCTTTAGGACACGAGCGCATGAAACTACCCTCTGCCCGCCTTATCTGTTTGTTGCTGATGGGCGCTGCCCATGGTGCGCTTCAGGCCTTGCCCTTCATTGATGCGCATAGCCAATTTGATGACGATGTTTCCAGAGAGCGCGTGGTCAAGTACCTGGCACGCGCAGGCGTGTCGCAAGTGGTATTGTCGACACGTGGCAAGGTCACAAGTGTCGAGATGTTGGCCTTTGGCGCAGCCTACCCTGACTGCATCGTTCCGGCTGTGCGTACCAAAGGTCGAGCCTATGACGAGAACCTTCCGGGATACCACAAGCAACTCAACGAGCAGGTAAACCAGCCGGCGTATAGAGGGATGAATGAGATCATCCTGGCGCACGCCCCCAAGGGTGATCGGGCACGCGAGGTCTACCTGGACGCAGCCTCTGCGCAAGTGCAGGCGGCCATGCAGCAGGCGATAGCCAAAGGCTGGCCGGTGGTTTTGCATTACGAGTTCCGCTGGCTCACCCAGCGCTATGGCTCTGCAGCCCGCGTGAAGCGCATGGAGGAGCTGAGCACGCTGCTGCGCAGATATCCGCAGCATCCGTTTGCGCTGATTCATATGGCGCAGCTGGACCCGCCTGACGCCGCCCGCCTGCTTTCAGCACATGCAAACGTGGTGTTCCTCACATCGCACGCCAATCCGGTCAAAGTAAGCGAAAGCGCACAGCCTTGGACGGACATGTTTGTGGGTGATCAACTCAGCCCCGACTGGAAGGCACTCATGTTGCGATACCCAGACCGGTTCGTATTTGCGATCGACAACGTGTGGCCAGAGGACTGGTCCGAAAAATATGTGCACCAAGTCGCGTTCTGGCGGCGAGCATTGAGCGGCTTGCCCGACGAAGTTGCCCATGCGGTGGCCCACAAAAATGCGGAGCGGCTGTGGAGGCTGCCCCCGGCCACGACCGAGTCCGGCTGCGCTGCAGGCAAGTGAAGCTAGTTGCCTTAGAGACCCACCTCTTTTTAATGGTTGGAACGGCGCACCCCTTTGGGGCGCCTCTGGTGCGCTTATTGCTTGCAAAGCCCTGAGTCGTTGGAACCCGCGTGGCGGGTGGCTCTGAGGATCGGGCTTTGCATATGTTGTCAAAAATTTCGCACTGGTTGGGGCGCTTGAGTGTCGGGCGCAAGCTCACACTCATTTATCTGCTGGATCTGACGGCGGTCATTTATGTCTCCGGCATCCTGATCCACGAAAAGTACCTCGCCATCGACTTTGCCCGCAAAGAAATTGTGGGCGCCAATTACACCGAGGTGGTGCGGCACAACGTGATGGACACCATTCTCGCCGCTCCGGGTAACGCCCCGGCCGCCCGGGCGCATGCCCTCCAAGCCATGGGGCAGGCGCAGGCAGACTACGACAGCCAACTCAACACCGGCGGCCCATCGGCCCGCCTGCACGCCATGCTCGCCGCCACCCCATCGGCGCCCGAGCACGGCCTTCTGGTGGCCCAAGCCCGTGACTTGCTCACCGTCGTGGGTAACCAATCCAATTTGATTCTGGATCCGGACCTCGACAGCTACTACGTGATGTCGCTGACCCTGTTGCGCCTGCCGGAGCTGCTGCAAGTCATGTTGGACACCCACAATCTGATGCGCCATTGGGATACTCGCGTTCCCGGCTTCAGCCCCAACGCCCAGCTGCTCACAGTGTTGGGCCGGCTGGATGCGGTGCAGCAAGGCCTGGAGTCGGACTACGAGCAAGCCTGGTTGGCCGGCACGCCCGAGTTGCAGGCGGCGCTCAAGCCGGGACGCGACGCGTTGCAACAGTCGTTGGCCGAGTTCACCCGGGCTGTGCGGGACATCAACACCGCCAACATCACGCCCGAGCAGATAGACCGCCTCGATACGAGCTCCCAGAAGGCACTGCAAGACTTGTCGGTGAGTTGGCAGACCGGTATTGCGCAGTTGGAGCTTTTGCTGACGCAGCGGGTGGACACCTTGTTTCAGCGCATGTGGATCCACCTGGGCACGGCCTTGCTGCTGTTGGGCTGCATTTTGAGCTTGGTGTATCTGGTAGCCAGCCAGATCGCCAAGCCCTTGCAGGGCCTCGCCCGTGTCGCCCACGATGTACGGCGCAACGCGGACTACACCTTGCGGGCCGAGTGGCACAGCCGTGATGAGATCGGTCAACTCTTTTCTGCGTTCAACGGCATGCTGGCCCAGCTGGACCGCGATCGCCTGGTGCAACAAGAGCTGGCTGCCAGCGCCCGCGCGGCAGAGGCCCAGCGTGAGCTGGTGGAGGCCTTCCCCATCCCCATTGTGGTGACCTCGGTGCCGGACCACGAGGTGCTGCACGTCAACACCCCGGCCCGGCCCTGGTTGGGCGGCCGCACCGATGACCCGTGGCGCCATGGCCTGGAGCCGGGGGTGCGCGGGCGCTTTTTCCAGCGCCTGGCTGACTTTGATGCGGTGGACGAGTTCGAGGTGCGCTGGCACGGTGGCGCCACCCCGTCGTGGGCGGTGCTGTCCGCGCGGCGACTGAACTACCAGGGGCGCGACGCGGTGCTCACCGCCTTCACCCCGATCAACAAGCTCAAGGTGATGGAGCAGCGGCTCGAGCTGTGGGCCAAGGTGTTTGAAGCCTCCAGCGAGGGCATCATCATCATGGACGAGAGCCGCAAGATCATCAGCGTGAACCATGCCTTCTGCCGCAGCACCGGGCACGACATTTACGAGGCACTGGGCCGCGACCTGAGCTTTGTCATGCAGACCCCGCAAGACGCGGTCTGGTCCGAGCTGGAGAGCCACAACGACTGGCAAGGCGAAGTGCGCTTCTGCAAACAAAACGGCGATACCTATCCCGCCTGGCTGATGGTGTCTTCGGTGCACAAGAGTGCCACTAGCGGCGAGGTGGTGAACTACATCGGCATCTCCATCGACATCACCGACCGCAAGGCCAAAGAAGAGCGCATCCGCTTTCTGGCCCAGCACGATGTGCTGACTGAGTTGCCCAACCGCGCCCTGTGCCAGCAGCGGCTGGGCGAAGCCCTGGTGAGTGCGCGCAGCAGCGGCGAGAAAGTGGCCGTGCTGTTTATCGACCTCGATCGCTTCAAAGCCATCAATGACACCCTGGGCCACCATATTGGCGACGGGCTGCTGCGCACCGTGGCGCGCCGCCTGTCGGCTGCAGTGCGCACCGATGACACCGTGAGCCGCCTAGGCGGCGACGAGTTTGTCATTGTGCTGCGCCATGTGGGCGACCTGGATGAGCTGCAGGCCTTGGTCAATCACCGGCTGATTCCGTCCATCCGCCAGACCGCAACGGTCGATGGCCATGTGCTCTCGGTGTCGTGCAGTGTGGGCGTGGCACTCTTTCCCGATGACGCGCTGGACCAGGATGAGCTGATGCGCCGTGCCGATGCGGCCATGTACGAGGCTAAATCAGCCGGCCGCGACATGGCGCGCTTCTTTTCCCCCGAGACCGACCAGCGGGTGTTGGCGCGGCAGACCATGGAGACCCAGCTGCGCCAGGCGCTGGCCAATGACGAGTTCAGCCTGCACTACCAGCCGCGGCTGAACGCCCGCACCCGCAAGGTGCAGGGTGCCGAGGCACTGCTGCGCTGGAAAAACCCGCTGCTGGGCCAGGTGCCGCCGGGCGAGTTCATCCATGTGGCCGAAGAAAGTGGCTTGATCAAACCCATAGGCGCCTGGGTGCTGCGCGAAGCCTGCCGTAACTGGATGGCCCTGGAGGCCCAAGGCGTCTGCAAGGGGCTGGAGCTGTCGGTCAACCTGTCGGTCGCCCAACTGGCCGACCCGGAACTGGTGGACCAGCTGATTGCGGTGCTGCGCGATACCCGCATGCCCCCGGCCCAACTGGAGCTGGAGCTCACCGAGTCCCACCTGATGGACAACCCGGTCGCCGCCCAGCAAAAAGTGGCGGCCCTCAAGGCGCTGGGCGTGAAGGTGGCGATTGACGACTTCGGCACCGGCTACTCCAGCCTGGCCTACCTCAAGCGCTTTGACATCGACAAGCTCAAGGTGGACCAGTCGTTTGTGCTGGGCATGTTGGAAGACAGCGCCGATGCCGCCATCGTGCACGCGGTGATTGCGCTGGGCCACACACTGGGCCTGAAGGTGGTGGCGGAAGGCGTGGAGAACCCTCCCACCGCCCAGACCCTGACGGCGCTGGGCTGCGACGAGCTGCAGGGCTACTGCTTCAGCCGCCCGATCCCCCTAGACGAGTGGGTGAGCTACCTGCGCAGCCACGCCCTCCGCGAGGACCGCCGCCGGCCGCCAATCGCAGGGTGATTCGCTATGGTATTTATAGCTGCTGGCGCATGTTCTATGTGGGCTAGCAGCTTATTTGGCTTAAATATGGCGGCTTAGGCGGTCAGCTTCCGGTGCAGCCAGCGGCACACCGGGCTGTTGGCGTCTTCCAGCCCGTGGATCACGGTGAAGTGGTCGGCGCCTTCGATGGCGCTCAGTTCCACCGGGTTGCCCAGAGCCACTGCCGAGTCCCGGTAGCCGGTGGACTGGCGGGCGAATTCGCCCGACTCTTGGCCGCCCCAGATCACCCAGGTAGGCGTAGGGCACGCACGCAGGTTGGGCGTGGGGGACTGGCGGCGGATGATGCCTTCATCCAGCTGGATCATGGGTTGCAGGTAGCTATAGCGCAGGGGTTCCAACTCATAGAGGCCGCTGAACAGCAGGCCCGCCTTGAGCGGGTCGCGTGGCAGGCCGTAGTCGGTGTCCCACGCGGTTTGCAGGCACATGGCACCCAAGTGGCCGCCGGCGGAGTGGCCGCCCACGCCCACGCGGGTCGGGTCGCCGCCGTAGTGTTGGATGTTGCGCAGCGTCCAGGCCACGGCTGCGCGGACCTGGCGGGTGATCTCGTCAATCGTGACAAACGGCGCCAGCGCGTAGTTCACCACCACGGTGGTGATGCCGCTGGCGTGCAGGCCCAGGGCCACGCCATGAAAGTCTTTGCTCTGGAAGGCGCGCCAGTAGCCACCGTGGATAAATACAAACACGGGTGCGTTGGGGGCGTCCGCCGGAAAGATGTCCAGCGTCTCATGCACCGTGGGTCCGAAGGGGATGCCCGCATGGTGCTTGAGGGTGCTGCGGGCTTTTTCAGCCTGCGCGGCAAAGTGCTTGCCGGGCGCAGTCGGGTCGGGCAGCGCGATGGAGGGGTTGTACTGCGCGTCGATCTGCGCCTGGGTGTCAAAGTCGCGGTAGAGCTTGGGCATGGGGTGTCCTTGAAATCAAATGCCGACGTAGCGGTGCCAGAGTTCGGGTTGTGCGGCCAGGGTAGTCGAGTCACCACTCCAGACCGCGCGGCCGCGCTCCATGATGGTGTGGTGGCCTGCCAGCGCAATCAGGCGCTGCACATATTTGTCGATGACCAGCACGCTCTGGCCTTGTGCGCGCAGGGTGTCGAGGCAGCGCCAGATGTCTTCACGGATGAGTGGCGCCAGGCCTTCGGTGGCTTCGTCCAGGATCAGCAGGTGCGGGTTGGTCATCAACGCGCGGCCAATGGCCAGCATCTGTTGCTCGCCGCCGGAGAGCTGGTTGCCCATGTTGCGCGCGCGTTGCTCCAGCACCGGGAAGAGGTGGTAGATCCGCTGCAGCGTCCAGGGCTCGGCACTCGCATTGCGCCGCGCGGCAAAGGCAATCAGGTTTTCCTGCACCGTGAGGTTGGGGAAAATCTGCCGTCCCTCGGGCACCAAAGCCACGCCCATGCGGGCAATCCGGTCGGGGCTCAAGCCCTCAATGCGCTCGCCCCGGAAACGGATGCTGCCGTTGCGCGGTGGTGTCAGCCCCAGAATGCTGCGCACTGTGGTGGTTTTGCCCATGCCGTTGCGGCCC
>DGQR01000102.1 GCA_002390825.1 Rhodoferax sp. UBA4409 | reverse complement strand
AAGTAAAACACCCGTGAATGCTCGAGCAAGCGCCCGATCACCGAGCGCACCCGGATGTTGTCGGTGTAACCCGGCACTTGCGCAGGCAGCACACAGGCTCCGCGCACGATCAAATCGATCTTGACGCCCTGCTGCCCCGCAGCAATCAGACTGCGCACCAAAGCCTCGTCGGTCAGGGAGTTCATTTTGGCCACAATACGGGTGTCTTTGCCCGCCTCCGCGGCGCGGCCCAGCGCATCGATTTTGGCAATCAAATTGCGATGCAAATGGAACGGAGCCATCCACAAATGGCGCATGCGCGGCAGCTTGCTCTGGCTGGCCAAGTGCACAAACACCTGGTCCATTTCCGCCGTGATGCCGGCATCCGCCGTCAGGTGGCTGATGTCGGTGTAGAGCTTGGCTGTGCGCGGGTTGTAGTTGCCGGTAGAAAGATGTCCGTAGCGCTTGAGCGACTTGCCCTCGCGCCGGGTGATCAGCATCATCTTGGCGTGGGTCTTAAGGCCCACCACCCCGTACACCACTTGCGCGCCGATGGACTCGAGCATTTCCGCCCAATTGATGTTGGCCTCTTCATCAAAGCGGGCCTTGAGCTCCACCACCACGGTAACTTCTTTGCCCCTGCGCACCGCCTCGCGCAGCAACTCCATCAACTCAGAGTCGGCACCGGTGCGGTAAATGGTTTGCTTGATGGCCAGTACTTTGGGATCGTGCACCGCCTGCCGCAGGAAGGACAACACGCCGTCAAAACTTTCATAGGGCTGGTGGATCAGGATGTCGCGCTCTTGCAGCTGCTCAAACACCGAGCGGCCGGGGTGCATCTGCACCGGAAAGTTAGGCACATACGGCACAAAGCACAGGTCCGGCCGGTTCACCAAGTCAATCAGCTGCGTCAAGCGCACCAGATTGACGGGGCCGTGCACCCGGTACAACGACCGCACCGGCAGTCCGAACTGCTTGAGCAAAAACTCTGACAAATACTCCGAGCACCCGGCAGACACTTCTAGGCGGACCGCCTCCCCATAATGCCGGTGCTCCAGCCCCTGGCGCAAGGCCATGCGCAGGTTCTGCACGTCGTCTTCATCGACCGCGAGATCCGAGTGGCGTGTGACGCGGAACTGCGAAAACTGCCAGACCTCACGGCCACTGAACAGCTCAGCCAAATGCGCGCGGATCACGCTGGACAAGGACACAAACAAGGCCTTGCCGCCGGCCAGCTTGTCCGGCAGGCGTATCAGCCTCGGCAACACCCGGGGCACCTTCACGATGGCGATATCGTTCTCGCGACCGAAGGCATCTTTGCCCTTGAGTCGCACAATAAAGTTGAGCGATTTGTTGGCCACCTGCGGGAACGGGTGAGACGGGTCCAGCCCCACCGGAATCAACAAAGGGCGCACTTCTTTCTCAAAGTACTGCTGCACCCATACCCGTTGGGCGGAGTTGCGCTCCCCGTGCGACAAGATATGAATGCCCAAGGCTTCAAACGCCGGCATCAGTTGCTCGTTGTACAGGGTGTACTGGCGCTCCACCAGCTGGTGCAGGGCCAAGGCCAGCCGCTCGAAGCTGGCCACCGAGTACTGGCCCTTGCTGTCCTTGGCCTGCGCAGCGCTCAAATGCGGCTCAGCCCGCACCTCAAAAAACTCGTCGAGGTTGCTGGACACAATGCACAGAAAACGCAGGCGCTCCAAAAGCGGCACGTCTTCGCGCACCGCCCAGTCCAACACCCGTTCATTGAATGCCAGCAGGCTGAGATCCCGGTCCAGCAGGCGAGGGTCAGCCAGGGAGGCTCGATCCTGAAAAGATGTCCACATAAAGTCTCAATGATGACGTATCGATGTCAGATTCTTGACTGCGCAGATGACGCATTTATGACATTCTGCTCCACCGTACGCACGGCCTTAAACGACGCGCCCGGGCGGGCTGGCACCAAGTGGCCTGCGAACATCAAGCTGGCATAGGACCAGCTGAATTGCATGGCGCGTTGGCGGGCCTCGTGGCGCGGCACACTGAGTGCACGGTACCACGCTTTGTGCAGGTCGGCATCGGTCACACCGCCCTCGGCCGGCACGCCAATCACCTCGGTAGGGCCTTCTACCGGATAGGCCGCCACCGGGGTCCCGCAGGCCATGGATTCGAGCATGACCAGGCCAAAGGTCTCGTGCTGGCTCGGCATTACAAAGACATCCGCAGCGGCATACACCTGCGCCAACTCGGCCCGCGGCAACACCCCCAGCCAACGGACCGTGGGGTAGCGCTCGCGCAAGTCTTTTTCTAGCGGCCCGACGCCGCAGACAACTTTGGTACCGGGGACATCCAGCTTCAAAAAAGCCTCGATGTTTTTTTCGTAAGACGCCCGCCCCACAAATAGCGATACCGGCCGCGCCAAGGCACCCCACGCAGGATACGGCTGCGGCGTCTCGGCATACTGAAACAAGCGGGTGTCAACGCCATGGGTCCAGCTGCGCAGGCGGCCAAAACCCTTGCCATGCAGCAGGCGCAGCATGCTCGAAGTCGGCACCATCACCCCGGACGACGGTTTGTGAAAGTGCCTGAACAGCGCGTAGCCGATCCACAGCGGAATATGCAAGGCCGCCTTCAATATCTCGGGGAAGCGCGTGTGGTACGCGGTGGTGAACGCCAGCTGGTGTTTGCGGCAGTAACTGCGCGCAGCCCAGCCCAAAGGCCCTTCGGTCGCCAGATGAATGGCATCTGCGCCCGACGCATCCAGCAACGCCGCCAGGGTTTTGCCCGGACGCACCGCAATGTCGATCCCCGCATAGCCGGGGCATGGGCGGGTGCGAAACAGGCCGGGGTGAATCACTTGCACGGTGTGGCCCAGTGCCTCGAGTTCGCGCACCAATTCGACGAGCGTCGTGACCACGCCATTGACCTGCGGCAGCCATGCATCGGTCACCAGTACCAGTTTCATGCGTGGGTTTCCTGCAAAGAAGCGGGCAGCAAGGCGGCTGCTGGTTGTGCAGGCTGGGTTCCCCAGTGCACCAGCTCCAAGTGGCCATCGAGGTGCTCGACCAGAGCGGTGCGGCTCTCCACCCAATCGCCATCGTTGCAATACAGGGTGCCGTCGATGGTGCGCATTTCGGCGCGGTGGATGTGGCCGCACACCACTCCGTCGTGGCCGCGGTTGCGGGCCTCTTGGGCGACCGCTTTTTCAAAGTCGGTCACGTAGTTCAGCGCCATCTTGACCTTGTGTTTGAGGTAGGCCGAGAGCGACCAATACGGCAACCCCAGCCGGGCGCGGAAGTTGTTCAAGTGGCGGTTCATCCGCAGGGTGAATTCGTAGGCGTAGTCGCCGGTGTAGGCCAGCCACTTGGCGCGCTGGATGACGGCATCAAAGTAGTCGCCGTGGGTGACCCACAGCCTGCGGCCATCGGCGGTGGTGTGCACCGTGTCGTCGTGCACCTCAATGCCGCCGAACTGCTGCCCGACGAATGCACGGGCAAACTCGTCATGGTTGCCCGGGATGAACACCACCCGGCAGCCTTTGCGGGCGCGGCGCAGCAGTTTTTGCACCACGTCGTTATGGGCTTGCGGCCAGAACCAGCGGCGGCGCAGTTGCCAGCCGTCGATGATGTCGCCCACCAGGTACAGATGGTCGCTGGGGTGGTGCTTCAAAAAGTCCAGCAGCGGCTTGGCCTGGCAACCCGCGGTGCCGAGATGGATGTCGGACACAAACACCGCGCGGTAGCGGCGGTGGCCCACATCGTCATCGGTGTCAGGGCCTTCGGCGCCTGTCACCAATCCGTGGATGTTGGCTCCCATGGCGTCGAAGGTGCTGCGCATCATGCCCCCAGAAAGTGCTTGCGGTAACGGGCCGGCAGGTCGGCAATGCGCATGAGCATCGGCAGATCGGCGGTGTTGAAATCCGGGTCCCAGGCGGGAGCGCCCAGCACTTTGGCGCCCAAGCGCAGGTAGCCCTTGATCAGTGCGGGCGGCTCCACATCAAGAGTGCTGTCGAGCTGGTCGATCGGCAATGGCAGGCGCGGGCGCACATGGAAGTCAATCGGAGCCAGGTGCGTGGCCTGCACTTGGCGCCAGATGCTGG
>DGQR01000045.1 GCA_002390825.1 Rhodoferax sp. UBA4409 | reverse complement strand
GTGCATGCCGGAACCGTTGTCGCCGTGGTAAGGCTTGGGCATGAAAGTGGCGGTCTTGCCGTAGGCATTGGCCACGTTGTGGATCACGTACTTTTGCAACATGGTCCAGTCAGCGCGCTCCACCAGAGTGGAGAAGCGTGTGCCGATTTCGTTCTGGCCAGCGCCCGCCACTTCGTGGTGGAACACTTCAACTGGAATGCCCAAAGATTCGAGAATCAGGGACATTTCAGCGCGCATGTCTTGCGTGCTGTCTACTGGGGGCACTGGGAAGTAGCCACCCTTGACAGTGGGACGGTGGCCGCGGTTGCCGCCTTCGAGCTTGGAGCCGGTGTTCCAGGGTGCTTCGTACTCTTCAATTTCGTAGAAGGTGTTGTTGGGTTCTGTGGACCAACGCACGCCGTCAAAGATAAAGAATTCTGGCTCAGGGCCGAAGTAAGCGGTATCGCCCATGCCGGAGGCCTTCAAGTAGGCTTCAGCGCGCTTGGCGATGGAACGTGGATCGCGGTCGTAGGACTTGCCGTCAGCAGGCTCCACCACGTCGCAGTTCATGATGATGGTGGTTTCTTCGAAGAACGGATCGATGTTGGCGGTGGCCGGATCGGGCATCAACAACATGTCGGAAGCTTCGATTCCCTTCCAGCCGGCGATGGAAGAGCCGTCGAACGCGTGGCCGGAGGTGAACTTATCTTCATCAAAATGCGAGACAGGCACAGTGGTGTGCTGCTGCTTACCACGGGTATCGGTGAAACGGAAGTCAACAAACTTGACTTCGTTTTCTTTCACCATCTTCATCACATCTGCGACGGTCTTGGCCATCAAATACTCCTGTTGCACGGTTGTAAAAAGATTTGCGCTGCGGTTAATGCAGCTTTTGTGCCAAAGCACGCACCAAAGGCATTTCGGCAAACCGCTCTATTTTGCATCGTTAAACGGGCAATACGAGCACTAAATGCCGAAAGACGCGGGTAAGAAGCCCCTGAACGCGCCATGGTGCACCACACAGGTGCGCAGCCCATCATTGCACCACATTGGTGCAATTTGTTATCGCACCAATTCAGGGCCTAACGACATATCCAGCGCCTTGAGGCCCGCCATCAGGTCTGCATATGCGGCTGCCAGCACAGCGGGATCCCCTTTCACACCCAATTCGATGTGCCGGCCGTATTGTGGATGGTCCACGCTCGGCAGGCTGAAGACCTTGACCGGATGACTCCGCTCCAGCTGCTCCATCAGCGGGGTCAGCATCGACTCCATGGCACCAAAGACAATCACAGATTGCTCGCGCCACACATCCTGCTGAAACCACTGAGCGCATTGGCTATCGAGCACCCACTCCACCATCGGCCAGGCCATCACGGGGAAGCCAGGCACAAAGTGGACCCGCCCTTGTCCAACACCGGGATAACTGAAACCCGGAATTTTGTTGTACGGATTGGGTATCAAAGCGGAACCCTCCGGGAACATGCCCATCTGCAAGCGGTGCACATTGTCTGGGCGCTCGGGCTCATAGGGCAGGCCTTGCCCCCGGGCGACGTCCAAGATGCGCTCTTGGATCAAATCACGTGCCGCGTCACTGAGCACCAAGGCTTTGCCGGACGCCAATGCAGCGCATTGCCGGGTGTGATCGTCGGGCGTGGCGCCAATGCCACCGAAGGAAAAGACGGTGTCGCCCGAAGCAAATGCGTCGCGCAGCGTCGCAGTAATACGCTGCGGATCATCGCCAATGTAATGCGCGTAGGCCAATGGAATGCCACGGGTACCCAGCAATTCAATGATTTTGGCCAAGTGCTTGTCAGCACGCTTACCGGAAAGAATTTCATCCCCAATGATGATCGCGCCAAACTTCATAAGATCTCCACGTCAACCACATTCAGCGGTGTGTCTGGTACCTTGGTTGCAGCCGCTTGCTCTGCACGCAAATCTTGCAAGGCCTTCAGACCGAAATGGGTGAACCACAGCGACGAAAAGGCGAACAACAGGGTGTAGAGCCAAATCGACACCGGAACCAAAATGGGGGCCAAAGCGACCGCGACAAACCCGAATGACCAGACCAGACTAGGGGCCGCACCGAGATAGCCTGCGAATACGCCCATCGCCAGCAAAGGCCAGCGATATCGTTTGAATAGTTCTTGCCGCTCAGCACGGGAGGCAAAGTCGGACAACGCATCAAAAGCCATGACCCGGTAAGTCAACCAGCCCCAAATCAAGGGTGGAATGACCAGCACAAGCGGCGGAATCAACCACAGTGGCAGCGACACCACCAAGGCGAACAATGCAGCCACTGTCGAGCCCAGGGCCCATCCGGCGCTTAACAGAAAAGAGCCGGAGCCTTGCTTGTCGAGCAAGGGGAAGCGGCGCTGAGCAACCAGGCGCACCAACATGGGGGTCATCAAGGTGGCCACCACCAATAAACAGGCGACCACAACCAGCGGCGTCAGCACCAGAATCACCAGCAGCGGAACCAACACGGTCTTGAGCTTTCCGGCGCCCATGGATTCGAGCCACGACCACAGCATTTGCAGCCAGTCCATCGACTCCAACAGCAGGTTCACTTGGCTGAGCAGGCTGTCAAGGTAAAAATACCCCAGCCCGGCCGTCACCCCCACCATCAAGACCAGTGGCAGAAACGACCACAAGATGACTTTAGGGTGCAGGCAATAAGCCACGGAACGCCAGAATGCATCAAGGACGGCGTTCATCGCATCACACCTTGGTTTGCACAGCCACAATTTCGTCGGCAGTGAGCCAACGCCAGCCGCCGGGGGGCAAGTCCGCAGGCAGCGACACGCCACCGATGCTGGAGCGATGCAAGCCCTCCACCCGATTGCTGACAGCGGCCACCATGCGCTTCACTTGGTGGTATTTGCCCTCGGTGAGGGTCATGCGCAGATGGAATTCACTAACCGCCTCGCAAGCGGCGGCCCGGACGGGCTTGGGGTCGTCATCAAGCACCACACCACTCAACAGCTTGCCAACCTGCTTTTCATCGAGCGGATGCTTGACCGTGACCTCGTACACCTTGGGGACATGGTGCTTGGGTGAACTCATCCGGTGAATGAATTTGCCATCGTCGGTCAATAACAGCATGCCGGTGGTGTCTTGATCCAGTCGACCCACGGCCTGAACGCCCTGCACCGCTGCCTTTTGCGGCCGCAAGCGCAGCGGGCTGGGGAGCAAGGTGTAAATGCTGGGATAGGTCGAGGGCTTTTGCGAGCACTCGGTACCGGCCGGCTTGTTGAGCATCAAATAGGCGCGTTCAGCGTAGGGCCAGTCGACGCCCTGCACCCGGAAGCGCAACCCTTCCGCTACAAATTCCATAGCTGCTTGCGTAATGGTGACGGGCGCCAAGCCTTGTTCTGGCATATAAACCTGCACAAAGCCCTGTTGGACCAAACCGGCACACACACGGCGGGTGCCAAACCCTTGGGTATAGAGTATTTCCTGTAACTGCATAGACGTAGTATCGCAGTCACTTCCAGTAGACTGCTGTGATTCGACTCCAACCGGGACCTGTGTCATGACAGATGATTTGGTTTTCAGCGATGAACAAGAGGCAGAGCAGACGCACGGCCACACAGCCAAGCCTTGGCAAGTTCTGGTGGTGGACGATGAACCTGCGGTTCACGAGGTCACCAAGCTGGTCATGTCCGATTTCGAAATGGATGGACGACGGCTGGAGTTCACCCATTGCTACAGCGCCGCCGAAGCCCGCACCTTGCTGGGCCAGCGCAACGACATCGCCCTGATCTTGCTGGATGTGGTGATGGAGTCTGAGCACGCAGGCTTAGACCTCGCCAAATACATTCGCGAGGACTTGGGTAACCTGAATGTGCGCATCGTGCTGCGCACCGGCCAACCGGGCCAGGCCCCCGAAGAACAGGTCATCCGCGATTACGACATCAACGACTACAAAGAAAAAACCGACCTGACCCGTCGCAAGTTGATTACTGTCTTTTACGCGGGCTTAAGGGCTTATCGGGACCTGATGCGACTGGAAAACGCCCGAAGGGGCTTGGTGCGGTCGATAGAAGCCATCAGCGAGGTGGGCGACTCCCACAATTTGCGCAGCTTCGCATCTGCCGTTCTCTCGCAGTTAAACCACCTTCTGGATCTGCAGGGCGAAGGCCTATGCGCCAGCCGCTTGTCTGCCTACACCGCCAACGCAGGGCATGGCAAACTCAAGGTACTCGCAGCAACAGATGCATTTTCTGAGCTAATGCTGGAAGATGAAGTAGAAAACCTGCCAGAAGTCGTAAAAACAGCCATATTGCAGTCGCTGGGCGAAAAGGTGAGCCGCCATGGCGAGCGCTATTACGCGGGCTATTTTCGAACTAAAGCGGGCAGCGAGAGCTTGATTTACATGGAGTTTCCGGAGCCGATTACGAATCAGGCGCGCGAACTGCTCGAACTCTTTTCACGCAATGTAGCCAGCACTTACGACAGCCTGCTGCTGCGGGAAGAAACCCAAAGCACCCAACGGGACACGATCGCCACCTTGGGTGGCGCCATCGAACGACGAGGCAATGAGAGCGCCCGCCACATAGAGCGCGTGGGGGAGCTGGCGGCCCTGCTCGCCCGCGCCAGTGGTTGTAGCGATGCGGAGATCGAGATGATCCGGGTCGCGTCCACCTTGCACGACGTAGGCAAAGCGGGCATCTCCGATCAGATTTTGAGCAAACCCGGCCCGCTTTCGGCAGAGGAATGGGCGGTCATGCGAACACACCCGACCCTGGGGCACACCTTGCTATCCCGATCAAGCTCACGCTTGCATGCCATGGGGGCTCAAATCGCCCAAGAACACCACGAGCGTTGGGACGGAAACGGCTACCCGGCCGGCTTGAAAGGAAGCGAGATCAGCCTGGTGGGCCGGATTGCAGCCCTGGCTGATGTGTTGGACTCGCTCGTATCTGCCAGCCCCTACAAACCGGCCTGGGATCTCCATCAGGCTTTGGACTATGTGTTCCACGAGCAAGGCAAACACTTCGATCCGGAATTGGTGCAACGGCTCCAAGACCAGGTGGAAGCCGTCAAAGCGCTTTACCAGCAGCCCTGAAAACGGGCGAATAAGCGCGGGTCAATAGTCTGACCAGACCCTCCGTTGGTCTGTGTGGGCCATAGCGCCCGTTGCAAAAGCCCGATAAACTTTGTGAAAAAGGGTCCATCCAGAGACCACACATTCAGGGCGCAGCAATGTTTCTTTATTTTCTTGGCGGGCTTTTACTAGGGGTTTGCTTCGTTTACGGGCTCCAAAACTACCGGGCCAAACAACGTCGCAGGATCCCGTCCGTGTGGCCGCTTCAAGTGCGCCGCCTCGTCAACAGCAGAGAGCGCAAGGTGTGGTTGTGGCTCACCAAAGTCATGTTTGACCAACAGGTGCTGATCAAATTGCCGGTGACCCGCTTCACGATTCCATCTGAGCAATCAGAAGCCGCGCACTGGTACCGTTTGTTGAACGGTGTGTACTGCACGTTTACCGTGTGTAGCCCGGATGGAACAGTCATTGGGTGTGTCGATGTACCCGGGGCATCCGGGCTTTCGCTGGGCAATCAAACACTGAAACACTCGCTGCTGGAGCAATGTGATATGCGTTACTGGGTGGTGGACCCCGACAATCTGCCGCACCTGACGCAAATAAGGACAGCTTTTCTAGGCGAACACGCAGCCATGCTGGCGGCTGACAAGCCCTTGGACACCCGCTTCCAGAATATGCGGGAGCATTTGCATGCCGCGGTTCACCGCCGCCGGATGAGCAAGGGGCCGGACCTGACTGACACCGCAAGCAGCCCCCTAGCAAGCCATCCGGAAAGCCGGCTCGCTTCCGGCTGGGAACTTAACTCCTTTGTCACGCCGCTGGATAGCCGGATGGACAAGCTGTGATGCAGGCCTGAGGGCTACAACGCATTTAAGTTGGCGCGCAATGTACGCGCTTTCTCGAAAAGTGCCTCTTTCGCCTCGGGTTGCATTTTTTCGAGCTGCCGATAGGCCATCCCGATGCGTGGGTTGTGGCTCAGCAATCGGGTGTGCCGATCGTAGAACTCCCAGTACAGGGCATTGAACGGACACGCGTCAGCCGTGGTTTTTTGCTTTTTTTCGTAGCGACAGCCCGCGCAATGATCGCCCATGCGGTCGAGATACGCCGCACTAGACACATAGGGTTTGGTGGCCAGTCCGCCGCCATCCGCAAACTGGCTCATGCCTACCGTGTTGGGTAGTTCTACCCATTCAAAGGCATCGATATAAATGCCCAGGTACCACTGGTGCAATGCATTGGGGTTGAGACCGGCCAGCAACGCGAAGTTACCAATCACCATCAAGCGCTGGATATGGTGGGCGTGTGCCATGTCCAGGGATTGGGTAATCGCCGAAGACACACACGCCATATGGGTCTTGCCTGTCCAGAACCAGTCAGGCAATTCCGCGTGATGATCAAAGAAATTGTGCGCCTCATAGCCGGGCATCGCCGCCCAATACACCCCTCGGACATACTCACGCCAGCCCAGGATCTGGCGTATGAAACCCTCTGCCGCAGGCAAGGGAACCCCGCCACCCTGCCAGGCGCGAGCCGCGCGCTCGACGACCTCTTGTGGCGACAACATTTTGGTATTCAACGCGAATGAGAGCAATGAATGAAAAAGCCGCCGCGCTTTTCCGCTGAGTGCATCCTGGAAATCGCCAAAGTACGGGAGCACATCTGTGGCAAAAGTTTCTAACTGCGCCAGCGCCTCTGCGCGGTCTAGCGGCCAGCGGAAACTCTGGGCCGACGGGTTGCCAAAAGTTTGCACCCCCGCTCGTTGAATTTGCTCCCAAAGCAAGGTGTGATCGTGCTGTGGCCGGAAGTCTTCAGGCTCAGGTGGAACGCCTTTCCAAGCCTTTCGGTTTTCGCTGTCAAAGTTCCACTGCCCGCCTTCGGGCTCCCGCTCGGCATCGAGCAAGACCGCATGGCGTTTGCGCATTTGCCGATAAAAAGTCTCCATCAGCCAACGGCTACCTGGCTTGAACATGGACTGCGCCTGATGACGCTCGGTATAAAAATGCTCGCTGGCGACCATGCGCCCGGAATAGCTGCCAGACGCCTCGGCTTGCGCCATGTGCTCCTTGAGCAGAGCATCTAATCGCCACTCATCCGGCTCCTGGTACTCCAGCACAGACGCACCTGTGCGGGCCATCACTGCATCGAGACTCTCTGCCATCGGCAACTTACTGTCGGCCTCATTAATCTGGAGATAGTGCACCCGGTGACCGCGCTCCCGCAATGCAGTCGCGAACGCCCGCATAGCCGCAAAAATGGCGATCACCTTTTGGGCATGGTGGCGCACATAGTCGGTCTCTTGGCGCATCTCCATCATCAGATAGAGCGTTTGGGGGTCGACGTCTGAAAACCAACTGTGCAAGGGGTTGAGCTGGTCGCCCAAAATCAGCCGGACGGTATGTGTCACTTCAGTGTTTTGCATCATGGCGAGGCACTCCATAAATTCCGGTACTGCCCGTCAGCGTCATGGTCTGCGGTCTGCTTGGCCACATTGAACCTGCGCCCGCCTCGCGGGTCGGTACCCAAGCCAGCGATGTAGAGCCAATTACCTTGGTTGGAGTACACGTCATAGTCCAGCAGATTCGCCTCGAACCACGCTGCGCCGGCACGCCAGTCTCCGCCAAGGTCGTAAATCCAATAGCTCGCCAGAATCTGACGCATCCGGTTGGAGCTATAGCCGCTCTCTGCCAGCTCCCGCATTCCGGCATCAACCAGTTCGCAGCCGGTGCGGCCTTGGGTCCAATGCGCAAAAGCGGGCTGGTGTTTGGTAGCGACCACCGGCCGGGCTATTTCCGACAAGCCGCGACCTCGGTACAGCGCATCGCCGTACTGCTTGTGCAACCACCGGAAATACTCACGCCATAACAATTCAAACCAGAGCCAATAGCTGCCGTCGTTTGCGCCTTGGCGCTGCTCATAGGTCCGCAAAGCCTCCAAAATCTCGCGAGCCGAAACCGCACCCACAGCCAGCCAGGGAGACCACTTGCTCGAGTACGCCGTCCCGATCAAGCCATTGCGTGTGGCCTTGTAGTGCGCCACCCGATCTGAGGAAAAATACGCCTCAAGATAGGCGTGCGCACCCGCATTCCCGGCTCGTAAGGCTGAGCCAGTATCCCCGCCCCAAATAAATGCAGAACGGGCGTCCATACAGAGCTGCTCCGCAGGGGGTATTGCAGCCCACGGCCCAAATGACGCCGCTGTTTCCGAAGCTATGGAAAAACCATGGACATGCTGCGGGGCTGCCAAAGGCGCAGGCACCGGCGTGCGGGCACGCTCCACCAAATTGCGGAATTGGCTGAAAACAGCAGGCAACTCGTCCACAGCAAATGGGAGTTGCTGCTCTTCGAACAAGGTACTGCCCCAATGGGTGCGCACCTTAACGCCAGTGTTTTGTAACGCTTGCACCTCTGCGCGCTCATAGGGCGCAGCAATCTCTTCGCAGTGGATGGCCACTGCCCCGACCTTGTTGGCCACAGTTTGTAAAACCTCGACAGCCTTGCCCCGCAACACCAACAGCGTTACGCCGTGCTGCGCAAGCTCCAGCTGCAAAGCCCGCACATTGGCGTGCCACCATGCAAGCCGGTGGGCCCCGGGTTGCAAGCAACCCCAACGCTGCTCAGTCGAGGCCATGTGCGGCTCGAACACGACAGCTAAGAGTGGCTGGTTCAAGGCACAGGCTTGGACCCATGCAGGGTTATCGCGCAGCCGCAAATCACTGCGAAACCAATAGACAAGAGGCACAGACGGAGTCATACGCTGCACCGTGCTCACCGCCCGCCGCGCTTGCAGCGCTCAGAGCAGTACTTCACTTCAGCCCAGACCTTTTCCCATTTTTTGCGCCATTGAAACGGCAGACCACAGGTCGCACACTGCTTGGATGGCAGATCGCTTTTCTTTCGCATTTTCATAGCAACTCCAGTTGAGCAGGGACCGCAACCAGCGGCGCTTTGCCTGCCCGTTTGCGCACAAACGTCCTCGATCCATGCTGCCGAACAATGGCCGCTTTTGCAGCTTTAACCTCCGGCTGGGCACGCAGCGCAAACAAGCGGACTTTTGCCAACCGCGTGGCGCGCTCCAAGTCGACCAATGGGGTCGGAATGTCCGCGTCCGGACCGCCCACACGGAGCCCGCAACGCAGTTGCATCTCCGCAGGCATACGCCAGGGCTCAAACAGCCAGGTGTCGGGCACCTTGCGCATCGCCGGTAACCACTCACGGACGAAACGGCCTTCCGGGTCCTGGTCGCGTGCTTGTTTGATCGGGTTGTAGATGCGCGCAGTGTTGATCCCCGTGGTGCCCGACTGCATTTGCATTTGGCTCCAGTGGATGCCCGGCTCGTAGTCCAAAAACTCGGTGGCCAACCACTCGCCCACCGGCCGCCAGTGCAACCACAGCGGATACGCTGCGACGGACACCAGCATCGCGCGCATCCGGAAATTAATCCAGCCGGTCTCGCGAAGCATCGCAACACAGGCATCCACCAATGGCCAGCCAGTGCGCCCGGAGACAAGCGCCGCAAAATGCTCGGGCTTGTGCTCGCTCTCGCGCAGCCCGTCGTACCCACAGTGCATGTTGTGAAACTCGATGCCGGGCTCAGACTCGAGCTTTTGAATGAAGTGGCAATGCCAATGCAGACGGCTACCAAACGCATTCAGCCCCGCAAGGTGCTTGGGCGCTGGTGGCGCTTCACTGGCGCAGCGGTACTGCACCGCTTGCCACACCTCGCGCACGCTGAGGCAACCCCAAGTCAGGTAGGGCGACAAGCGGGAACAAGCGTCCACGGCCCTGAGCGGCGAAGAGATTCCACCGCGGTATTGTCGGCTCCTGTCCGCAATGAAACTGTGCAGCAGCTGCAGCCCGATGGCACGGCCGCCCGCTTGACGACGGGACTTATCGGGTTGCTGCAAGCCCAGGGTGAGAGCATCTGGCGGAGGTGGCTCTACCCAGGGCAATGGCACAGTGTCATACGCAGACGCGTTGGGCAAAGTCGACTGCGGCAGGCTCATATGGCCATGCCAGTGGCGATTCCAAACGTCACGGTTGGCGCGCCCGCGTTGCACGCCGAACTGAGCTACCTCATGCCACGCTACCCCATGTGCGCGGCACCAACGAGCGACGGCGATATCCCGCTGAAAACTCGCGCCGTTGCCCGTTTCTTGATGGGAGTAAAGCCTTTTGAAAGGCGACACCGCGAAAAGTCGCGCCAGAAAATCTGGCGCATCTGAGGTCATCACGTGGAGTTTCAGGCCCACCGATCGAAGTTCGGACCAGAGATCGCGCAAACACTCGATCACAAAGCGGTAATGCTGGGTTGAGGCATCCGGTTGGCGCCACAGATGGGGCTCTACGCAGAAGACGCATAAGACAGGGCCAGCCGCCAAGGCCTGCTGCAAAGCAGCGTGGTCATGCAGTCGGAGATCTTTTTTGAACCAAACTACGCTGTACGACATAAACCCGGATACTGCCACCCAGCAACATAGCTGGGTGGCGAGTATCGCGAATCGCCCACGATCGAGCAGGCTGAGGGGCTATGCCCCACTAAAGCAATCAGTGTTGTCCGATTTTGAGACTGGATTGGATATCCAGATCAAACTGCTTCACGGCATTTTGGGTCAGCGAGTCGGTACACCACGCAATCAGACTCGCGGGTGGCAGAGTCACAGCGGCAGCACCGACGGCTACCAGCTGGCCCAACACTTCGGGCGTTTTGATACTCGCGGCCAAAAGCCGCGGGCCACTGGCTTGCACTGCCACGCATGCCTCCATCAGCGCCCAGACATTGCGGCCGTCGTTCGCGAGGCGGCCCACATAGGGCGCCACATATTGCACGCCTTTGTGTTTTGCCCACAAGAGCTGCACAGCATTGGAGAGCCCCGTGAGCAACACGTCTTGCTGCTCAGCCCGAACTGCGTCGATACATGCCTCCCAATCGGGTGCGCAGGGCAGCTTGATCGTTAATTGCACGCCCCGGGCCAGCGCCGCCGGCTGTAGCACTTTGAGCCATTCTCTTGCTTGCTCCGGTTGAATGTAGGGCAACTGAACCATCAATTCAGCGAAACCGTGGTCTGCGACAGCTGAAATCAAACCTACATAGGTAGCGAGAGTGACCGGGAGCCCCGCTTGAAACACCAAGCTGGGGTTGGTAGTGACCCCTTGCACCGGTGGACAGCCTGCCGGGAGAGCCCATGACTCCACGCGCGCGGAGTCGAGAAAAATTTTAGTCATACGATAGTTCCCCTGAGCGCTGGCGGTGCCAGCTCGCACTCAAAGGATAACGCCCTTGCAGAACATGGCATTTCCATACGCAGTGGCTTCGCCGCTTTGGACGATGACGCTGGCGCCTTTGATCTTCTCGTAAAACGCAAAGCGCTCTACCGCTTCCACCCTGCTGGCGGGCAGCCCTTCGTGCGATAACAAAGCCACCACAGAGGCCTGCGCAGCGGTCTGGTGACCTTCCGGGCTGTGGCAAACCTGCATATAAGCAGCGGGACAAGCGACGTCTTCAGCCAAGGGGAAAACCGACAAAACGGCTTTGCTCACCCTCTCCAAGCTGTGCCCGGGCAAGCGGACTAGCGCTTTGCCTTTGCCCAAGAAATCTGCGGTGAAATTGGCGTCCACCACCGCAACCCACTCGCCGTGCCCCATTGCAGACAGGTGCATCAGCAACTCGGGTGTCAACAAGGAATCAAGACCTTTCAGCATGCGACGGCCTCCGCGGATTGCAGTGTGGCCGGATCAATGGCGCCTGTGATGAGGCCCACAATTTCTTCCGGATTGGTCTCTCTGGTCAAGCGGCTGCAAATGATGCGACCCTGGCGGAACACCCATATCCGATCCACCAAATCGAACACCTGGCGCAAGTTGTGGCTGATGATGATCAGCGGTATGCCTTGTTGCTTCAGGCCCTTGATGATCTGTTCGACCCGTGCAGTCTCCGCGACCCCCAATGCGGCAGTAGGCTCATCAAGAATGATGAGCTTCTTCGCAAAACCGGCGGCACGGGCAATCGCCACACACTGACGCTGGCCGCCCGACATGCCCCGAAGGCTCTCGGACATGTCTTGAATCTTTACGCCGGTTGTTGACAACATCGAGGCAGACTGCTCCCGCATGGCCTTGTGATTCAACACTGACAAAGGGCCGAGCGCCAAGCGCGTGATTTCACGGCCCAAGAAGATGTTGGCGGGTACATCAAGGTCTTCGGCCAATGCAAGCGTCTGGTAGACCGTTTCAATACCCTGGTCGCGTGCATCCAAGGGAGAGCTGAAGTGGACGCTTTGGCCGTCCAGATTGATGTCCCCTGAGTTGGGCTGCTCTACGCCGGTGATCAAGCGAACAAAGGTGCTTTTGCCAGCACCGTTGTCACCGACGATCGCGGCGTGCTCGCCGGGTAGCAGGCGGAAACTGGCATCGGTCAGAGCCTTCACGCCACCGTAATGCTTGGTCAGATTGGTAATCTGCAGAACTGGTTGTTTGGATGTCATGGTGGACCTGTTTCAGGAAATTGGGTACAAGCATGCCAGAACCCGACACGGAATCGTATTAGTAAAACTACTAGATTTAATTAAATAAAACTCTGCTGTAATTTGGCTCCAGCAAGCCATGGAATCCACCACAGCTGCTAATTCAAACCACAACGGAGATAACGAATGATCACCAAACGCATGCTGGGCCGCTTGGCCATCGCGATGGCCACCGCCGGCCTGATGTCTGCCGCTGCCGCAGAAACCACTATTGCCTACATCACCAATGGCAATACCAACGAAGGTTGGACCTTGATCAACGGTGGCGCTAAGAAAGCTGGTCAAAAGGCCGGCGTGAAATTCATTGAATTGGCAGCAGAAAAAGGCGAACTCTCCAAGCAGTTGGCCATTGTTGAGGACATGATCACTCGCAAAGTGAACGCCATTGCAATTGCTCCGGTGGACAGCGCAGGCATTGCACCGGCCATCAACAAAGCACTGGCGGCCGGCATCAAGGTGGTGGCGGTAGACACTGGCATCTCCGGCGCAAAAATCACTTCCTATGTGGCGACTGACAACATCAAGGCCGCGATGGTGCAAGGTGACTGGACTGCTGACCAGGTCAAAGACGGCGACACCGTGATCTACATCACGGGCGATTTGGGTCAGTCGACAGGTCAAGAGCGCAAGAAGGGCTTTCTCGACGGCCTGAATGCCAAGCGCAAGAACGTCAAAGTGGTAGAAGTCTCTACGACCTGGGATCAAACAATGGCGCAAAACGGCGTTGAGACTGCGATGCGCGCCAACCCCGGCGTCAAGGTGATTGCCTGTGCTTGGGACGGCGGCGCACTCGGTGCCAAAGCAGCCCTGATGGCTGCAGGCAAGAAAGCCGGCGACGTGAAGATTGCTGGTTTTGACGGCTCCCCCGGCGGTCTAGACATGATGAAGCAAGGCTGGCAGTCTGCCAACGCTGCGCAGATGTTGGCCAAGATCGGCCAAGTAGGTGTCGAAACAGCGATTGCCGCTGCAGAAGGCAAAAAGGTAGACGCCCGCATCGATACCGGCTCATTCCTGGTGCTGCCTTCCAACGTGGACCAGTTCGCCAAAGACTCTGGCGTGGCGCAGTTCATGAAAGTGAAATAAGTTTTTGCTCACGCCCAGTGGGTGACCACCGGGCCCGGACGACCGCTGCAGAGCGGTCGTCATTTTTTTTATTTGAGGAATTGATTTCATGAAGTCCATCACCCGCCAAGAATGGTATGGAGCCTTAGTGGCCGTTTTGGTTTTGGGGGCCTTGCTGAGTGCAGCATCACCCTACTTTCTGACCACTGGCAATTTGTCCAACATTCTGGTGCAGGCTTCTGTAATTGCCCTGCTGGCGGGCGGCCAAACATTTGTGATTTTGACTGGCGGTGTCGACTTGGCAGTGGGTGCATTGACTGCGCTAGCAGGTGCTGTTGCCGGCCACATGATGGTCAAATTGGGCGTTGACCCCTACCTCTGTATCGCAGCCGCTTTTGCCATCGGTGCAGCTGTTGGACTGTTCAACGGCTACCTGGTTGCTTTTGTGGGCATCCCTTCTTTCATTGTGACTTTGGGCGGCTTGACTCTGTGGCGGGGTCTTGCTTTCGAATCCACTGGTGGCTTTGACAACTCAGGTATGCCTGACCCCCTGCCCTTTATCGGCTACGGCCAGTTCCTAGGCGTTCCGATGCCCATTTGGATCACCGGCGTCTTCTTTGTCGTCATGGCTTTCATTTTGTCGAGCACCAAACTAGGCCGCTATGTGTATGCGATGGGCTCCAATGAAATGGGTGCGCGTCAAGTCGGTATCAACATCCGCTGGTACAAGTTAGGCGTGTATGTGGTGTCGGGTTTAAGCTGCGCTTTGGGTGCACTGGTACTGATGGCACGCATGGACTCCTCCAGCGGCAAGATGGCCCAAATGTTCGAGTTGGATGCCATTGCGGCAGTCATCTTGGGCGGCACCTCACTTTTTGGCGGACGTGGAAGTATTTGGGGCAGCCTTTTGGGTGCCGTACTGATCACCATGATCCGCAATGGCATGAACCTGATGGAAATTTCGCAGTTCAAGCAGATGATGGCCATCGGCGCGGTGGTGATTTTGGCTGTTTGGATTGATGTGATCCGTCGTCAACGACTCTTGAAAAAATGACCACATCTATTTGGGTACTCGGCGAAGCGCTGATGGACTGCCTCTCGCAGCCCGATGGAACACTGCGCCCCTTCATGGGGGGGAGCCCTTACAACATGGCTCGCGCAGCGGCGTTGCGCGGAGCACCTGTGGGCTATTTAAACCCGCTCTCTACTGACCGATTCGGACAGCAACTGGGCCAGCAATTGCTAAAAGACGGTGTACAGGTCCTTGCGGGCGAGAGCCGCTTGCCCACCTCTTTGGCGGTGGTGCAGATCACAGATGGGCAACCCAGCTACGGCTTTTACCGCGAAGGTATCGCGGACCGGGATTACACCGTCGACAGCGTGCTGACCATGCTTAAAGCCCATCCACCAGGGGTGCTACATACCGGGTCATTGCTGCTGGTGCCCCCGGAGCACACCAACGTCATGTCGATCTTGCAGGGTGCTAAAGACATGGGTTGGACCATCAGCGTGGATGTCAATCTACGCCCCAAGCTCGCAGCCGACCTATGCGCCTACGTTGAGGCAGTCAAAAAAATCGCCAAATTGGCTAACTGGATCAAGGCCAGCGATGAGGACTTGGAGTTGCTGGGTGTACAAGCGCCAAGCCGTAGCAAAGGCAGAGATATTGCCGCCA
>DGQR01000187.1:781-5227 GCA_002390825.1 Rhodoferax sp. UBA4409 | reverse complement strand
ACTTTGGCTTCGCCAGCAATGCTCTTGGCCAGCAGGGTCTTACCGGTTCCAGGAGGCCCCACCAACAGCAAACCGCGGGGAATACGACCACCCAGCTTTTGAAACTTGCTGGGGTCCTTCAAGAAGTCGACCACTTCCTTGACTTCTTCTTTGGCCTCGTCGCAACCTGCCACATCAGCGAAGGTCACGGTGTTGGTGTTTTCGTCGAGCAAGCGGGCTTTGCTCTTGCCAAAGCTGAAAGCTCCGCCCTTGCCACCGCCTTGCATTTGGCGCATAAAGTACACCCACACGCCGATCAACAGCAGCATGGGGCCCCAGCTGACCAGCAAAGTCATAAGCAGGGAGCCTTCTTCGCGGGGCTTGACATCGAATTTGACGTTGTTGGCAATCAGATCGCCAACCAGGCCGCGATCGAGATAAGTCGCTGTCGTGCGGACTTTGCGGTCATCAGAGGTGATGGCCAGAATTTCTGTGCCGCCTTGCCCCTCTTGGATGATGGCGCTCTTGATCTGGTTGTTGCGGACCTGCTCCAGGAAGTCGGAATAGCCGACCATGCCAGACGCAGAGGCGCGCGAATCAAATTGCTTGAACACGGTGAACAGCACTAAGGCGATCACCAACCAAACTGCAACTTTAGAAAACCACTGATTATTCAAGCGAAGCTCCATTCAGGACGCGAGGGCCCTTGCCCCGCATACATGGCAACCATTTTAGGCCTTTCAAGGATGTCGCATACTTTTTTGCTTGCGGACATCCATAGAAATAGCATGGGTTTGATCAACTAAGTCTCAAAAGCCCTTCAGGCCCATGCCAATCAGGAAGGTTTCAGAAGACCGGTCCCTGGATGCTTTGGGTTTCAAGGGCTTCACGGTGACAAAGGCCTCCTTGAACTTTTGCACCACGGCGTTGTAACTCCCGCCGTGAAACACTTTGGCGACGAGTGCTCCTTGGGGTTTCATGTGGTTTTGGGCAAATTCGATGGCCAGTTCAACGAGGTACTCGATGCGGGCCGCGTCCGCAGACGAGATGCCCGACAGGTTGGGCGCCATGTCCGAGACCACCAGATCCGCCTTGTGCCCGTCCAGGGCGGCCTCCAGCTGCGTCAAAGTTTCGGCCTCCCGGAAATCGCCTTGAATAAAGGTCACCCCTTCAATCGGCTCCATGGGCAGCAGGTCTAGGCCGATCAAGGTGCCGTTCAGTGCCCCTGCCGCCGCCCCCTGCGGCGACATGCGCCGGCGGAGGTACTGACTCCAGGCACCGGGTGTGCACCCCAGATCCACAACCAACTGCCCCGGTTTCACCAAGTGCAGGGTTTCATCGATCTCTTTGAGCTTGTAGGCCGCGCGCGCGCGGTAGCCCTCTTTGTTGGCCAATTTCACATAGGGGTCGTTAATATGGTCGTGTAACCACGCTTTATTGACCTTTTTGTTGCCGGCCTTGTTATCGGGCTTGTTACTTTTGCTCTGCGTTTTCATTGCGTTGATAATACCCACATGCCTCAAATCCAATTGACACCCGCTCAGCGCAAAGATCACCGCGCTGAAGCCCACCACCTTGACCCTGTTGTTATGGTCGGTGGCGATGGCCTGACTGCCAACGTAAAAAAAGAAATCGACGCCGCCCTGAATGCCCACGGACTGATCAAAGTCCGCGTGTTCTCGGACGACCGCGTAGCCCGCGACGAGATGTTCAAAACCCTGGCGGACGAGCTCAATGCTGCACCCATCCAGCACATCGGCAAATTGCTGGTGCTCTGGCGCCCCAAGGCAACCAAGGAAAAAGCCGTTGACGAAGACCGCATGCCCGGTCCCCGCGACTTCAAGGTGTTGAAGTTCGGCCGCCCCGGCACCCGCCCAGAAGTCAAAACTTTGCGCGTTCTGGGCAACCAGCGCCTCACGCCCGGAGGCAATATCAAGCGCGCCAAGCCGAAGCCACAGACCAGCGTCAAAAAACGCAGCCAGACCTGATACCGAAAGTAAAACTGACAACCGGAGCCTCAAGCTCCGGTTTTTTTATGTCTGCTCGTCTGGTGTGTCGCCGCTGCCTGATAGTGCAGCGACCATTTGGCGCAGGACGACCAAGGCGCAAATCCACTGGACCACAAACAGGCTGGTGCCCAGTCTGTGCCACAAGGCAAGGCTCTCCCGCGCGACGATGCGCGGGGCAATGGCCAGTTCGACCATGAGTGCCAAGAGAACGCCGCCCACTACAAAAAGCGTAGCAGTCTGCGCATACTCCACGGGCACTAAGCGCCGATTTGACCGAAATGCAATCAGCAACATCGCACCACAGGCCACGGAGATCCATGTCTGGGCGCTGAACAACTTGGCCGCCATTTGCCCGGCCATGGCGGGAGTGGGCAAGTGCACAAACAGCATAGGCACCACCAGCAAGCCCAACATGCTCAGGCTCATGGCCCACGCAGCTGCTAACCAAACAGGGAGTTGCCGCATCAGATGTAGTCGACGGCCACAACCTCGTAGGCACGCTCACCACCGGGGGCCAGCACCACTGCGGTGTCACCCACCTCTTTGCCGATCAAGGCACGGGCAATAGGGCTGCTGATGTTGATCAGGCCTTGCTTAAGGTCCGCCTCGTCTTCACCCACGATCTGGTACTTGACCTGCTGGCCACTTTCTTCATCTTCCAACTTCACGGTCGCACCGAAAACGACACGACCATCCGCCTGGATCGATGCGGGGTCAATCACCTGCGCGGCGGACAATTTGCCCTCCACTTCCTGGATACGACCTTCAATAAAGCCCTGGCGCTCTTTGGCAGCGTCGTAGTCGGCGTTTTCGCTCAAATCGCCTTGGGCACGGGCCTCAGCGATGGCTTGGATCACCGAAGGACGCTCTACGGTTTTGAGCTTGTGCAGTTCGGCTTTGAGCATTTCAGCGCCGCGCTTGGTAATGGGATAGGTTGCCATGGTGTCTCTAGCTAGGTTTTACAGAGCCTCAAAGTACAAGGACAGTGCGGCGCTTGCGCGCGGCACTGTCCTATGCGGTTGGCACGATTATGCCAACGATTGAGGGCTTTTAGGCCAGGAGTTCTGCGTGCATCTCCTGCACAGAAATCACACCCAGGCTGTCGAGGTACTTCATGCCTTCCACCGCCGCTTCTGCACCGGCAATCGTGGTGTACGTGGTGACACGGGCCAGCAATGCCGAGGTGCGGATCAGGCGGGAGTCTGCAATCGCATTGCGGCGCTCTTCCACCGTGTTCACCACCATCGAAATTTCTTCGTTTTTGATGGTGTCCACAATGTGCGGGCGCCCTTCGGTGACCTTGTTCACTACGCCGCAGGCCACACCCGCTGCGTTGATAGCCGCGGCGGTGCCTTTGGTAGCCACGACTTCAAAGCCTAGGCCGACCAGCTTGCGTGCGACTTCCACCGCACGGGGCTTGTCCGCTTGCTTTACCGAGATAAACGCCTTGCCGCCGCGTGGAAGCTTGGCGCCTGCGCCGAGTTGGCTCTTCACAAACGCTTCGCCAAAGGTCTTGCCCACGCCCATGACTTCACCCGTAGACTTCATCTCAGGTCCGAGGATGGTGTCCACACCGGGGAACTTCACGAAGGGGAAAACCGCTTCTTTGACGCTGAAGTACGGCGGGGTCACTTCCTTGCTAATGCCTTGGCTTGCCAAGGACTGGCCTGCCATGCAACGCGCGGCAACCTTGGCCAACTGAATGCCAGTCGCCTTGGAAACAAACGGCACGGTGCGGCTTGCGCGGGGGTTCACTTCCAGCACGTAGATGACATCTTTGCCGTCCACGTTTTGAATGGCAAACTGCACATTCATCAAGCCGACTACATTCAAAGCACCCGCCATGGCCTTGGTCTGACGCTTGATTTCGGCGACCGTGTCCGCATGCAGACTGAAAGGTGGCAGCGAGCAGGCAGAGTCACCGCTATGCACGCCGGCTTGCTCAATATGCTCCATCACACCACCAATGAACGTCGCACCAGTGTTATCGCGGATGCAGTCCACATCGCACTCGATCGCATCGTTCAAGAAGCGGTCCAGGAGCACGGGGCTGTCGTTGCTCACCTTCACGGCTTCGCGCATGTAACGCTCCAGGTCGCGCTGCTCGTGCACGATTTCCATCGCACGGCCACCCAACACATAGCTGGGGCGCACTACGAGGGGGTAACCCAAGGCAGCGGCCTTTTCCAGCGCTTCGGGCTCGGTGCGGGCGGTCGCGTTCGGCGGCTGGCGCAGGTTCAGAGCGTGCAACAGCTTCTGGAATCGCTCACGGTCTTCGGCTGCATCAATCATGTCAGGCGTGGTGCCGATGATGGGCACGCCGTTGGCTTCGAGGTCCAGCGCCAACTTCAAAGGCGTCTGGCCACCGTACTGCACGATCACACCGACCGGCTTTTCCTTATCGACAATTTCTAGCACGTCTTCGAGCGTCAAGGGTTCGAAGTACAGGCGGTCAGAG
>DGQR01000187.1:0-700 GCA_002390825.1 Rhodoferax sp. UBA4409 | reverse complement strand
GTCGTAGTCGGTGGACACGGTTTCGGGATTGCAGTTGACCATAATGGTTTCGTAGCCGTCTTCGCGCATGGCCAAGGCGGCGTGTACGCAGCAGTAGTCGAATTCAATACCCTGGCCGATACGGTTGGGGCCACCGCCCAGCACCATGATCTTTTTCTTGTCGGTAGGCGCGGCTTCACACTCGGAGCCATCGGCCTCGTAGGTGGAATACATGTAAGCCGTGTTGGTCGCAAATTCGGCGGCGCAAGTGTCCACGCGCTTGTAGACCGGGCGCACACCCAAAGCACGTCGCTTCTCACGCACGGCCTTGTCGGTGGTCTTGAACTGGCGTGCCAGGCGGCGGTCCGAGAAACCTTTTTGCTTCAATGCGCGCAGCGTAGGCGCATCGATCTTGTCCAGCGCAGAGCCGCTGGCGGGCTGGGGCAGGCGCTCGATTTCGAGCTCGAGCTTCACGATCTGCTCGATCTGAACCAAGAACCAAGGGTCGATTTTGGTTAGCGCAAACACCTCGTCCACGCTCATGCCCTGGGCGAAAGCGTCACCCACGTACCAGATACGCTCAGGGCCGGGCTCACCCAGCTCTTTTTCCAGCACTTCACGGTCCTGGGTTTTTTCGTTCATGCCGTCCACACCGACTTCCAGGCCGCGCAGGGCTTTCTGAAAGGACTCTTGGAAAGTACGGCCCATGGCCATCACCTCG
>DGQR01000192.1 GCA_002390825.1 Rhodoferax sp. UBA4409 | reverse complement strand
CATCGATGAAATCGACGCCGTGGGCCGCCAGCGTGGTGCCGGCCTGGGTGGCGGCAACGACGAGCGCGAACAGACGCTGAACCAGATGCTGGTGGAGATGGACGGCTTTGAGACCAATGTCGGCGTGATCGTGGTAGCTGCTACCAACCGCCCAGACATTCTGGATGCCGCTTTGCTGCGCCCCGGCCGTTTTGACCGCCAGGTGTATGTGACCCTGCCCGATATCCGCGGCCGTGAACAGATCCTGAACGTGCACATGCGCAAAGTGCCCTTGGGCCAAGACGTGAGCGCCAGCGTGATCGCCCGTGGCACCCCCGGTATGAGTGGTGCTGATCTGGCCAACTTGTGCAACGAAGCAGCCCTGATGGCAGCCCGCCGCAATGCGCGCTTGGTCGAAATGCAGGACTTCGAAAAGGCCAAGGACAAGATCATCATGGGACCTGAGCGCAAGTCCATGGTCATGCCCGAGGAAGAGCGCAAGAACACGGCTTACCACGAAGCCGGCCACGCCTTGATCGGCAAAATGCTGCCCAAGTGCGATCCGGTGCACAAAGTGACCATCATTCCCCGGGGTCGTGCCTTGGGTGTGACCATGAGCCTGCCTTCGCAAGACCGGTACTCGTATGACAGCGAGTTCATGCTGAATCAAATCAGCATGTTGTTCGGTGGCCGTATCGCCGAAGAAGTGTTCATGAATCAAATGACCACCGGCGCGTCGAATGACTTTGAGCGCGCAACCTCGATCGCCCGTGACATGGTGACCCGCTACGGTATGACCGACGCCTTGGGCCCTATGGTGTATGCCGAGAACGAAGGCGAAGTGTTTCTGGGTCGCAGCGTAACCAAGACCACCAGCATGAGTGAGCAAACCATGCAAAAAGTGGACTCTGAGGTGCGCCGCATCATCGACCAGCAATACACCCTGGCACGCAAGCTGATTGAAGACAACCAAGACAAGATGCACGCCATGGCCAAGGCTTTGCTGGAGTGGGAAACCATCGACAGCGACCAGCTGGACGACATCATGGCTGGCCGCGAGCCCCGTCCACCAAAGGACTGGACCCCTCGCACTCCGCCCAACAGCGGCGGTGGCGGTGGTGCAGCAGCAGTTGCTGCAGAACCAGCGCCAAACGCGGCGTAACTAAATCGCGTTTGTGTGAAAAACAGGGCCCTCGGGCCCTGTTTTCATTGGGGATAATGGTGTTCTATGCATTGGCAGACTTCCCGCTTTTCGATTGACCTCAGCCGTCCCCGTGTCATGGGGATTGTCAACGTCACCCCGGATTCGTTTTCGGATGGTGGTCAGCATGCCACCAGCTCTGCAGCCATGGCGCACTGCGAAGCGTTGCTCCGGGATGGGGCGGATATTCTCGATATCGGCGGTGAGTCCACCCGCCCGGGCGCGCCACCGGTGCGCTTGGAGGAGGAGCTTGCCCGGGTATTGCCGGTGATCCGCCATGCAGTGACTTTGGGTGTTCCGGTGTCGGTGGATACTTATAAGCCAGCAGTGATGCAGGCAGCGTTGGACTTGGGTGCTGACATCATCAACGATGTATGGGCTTTGCGTTGGCGTGGTGACGCGAGCGGCAAGACCGGACAAGACGTGGTGACGGCTCACCCGAGCTGCGGGGTGTGCCTGATGCACATGCACCGCGACCCGCAGACCATGCAACTGGCGCCGATGGCGGGTGATGTCGTTCCCCAAGTGCTCTCATTTTTGCAGCAGCTCGCGCTGGATTTAAAAGGGCTGGGAGTCGATTCGACGCGTATTTGTCTGGACCCGGGCATAGGCTTCGGCAAAACAGTGGCGCAGAATTTTTCACTGCTCGCACGCCAGGCGGAGGCCGTGCCGCAAGGCTATGCGGTGCTGGCGGGTTGGTCGCGCAAATCGTCCCTCGTAGCAGTGACCCAAACTGCTTCGCCGCACGGGGCAGGGCTCGGTATCGAACAGCGCCTTGCACCTAGCGTGACGGCGGCGGTGCTGGCAGTCCAAAACGGCGCGCATGTGGTGCGGGTGCATGATGTGCGCGAGACCCTCAGCGGGCTCCGGGTGCTGGCCGCCATGCAGGCAGAGCAGGTTCCGTGCGCGCCAGTCCGAGACCTTGATAGCTAGTTCATTCGTTGTCACTGGCATTCCTCACAAGCAAATGCCGGTGGCTGATTCATCAAACACAAAACCAACAGAAAGAACCTATGGGAAGAAGATATTTCGGTACTGACGGCATTCGCGGCACAGTGGGTCAAGCGCCCATCACCCCCGACTTCGTGTTGCGCTTGGCGCATGCAGTGGGCCATGTGCTCAAGGAAACCGAGGCGCGCCCCACGGTGCTCATCGGCAAGGACACCCGGATTTCTGGCTACATGCTGGAGAGCGCTCTGGAGAGTGGCTTTAACTCCGCAGGGGTCGACGTAGTGCTGCTGGGCCCGCTGCCCACCCCGGGGGTGGCCTACCTGACCCGCGCCCAGCGCGCGTCGTTGGGCGTGGTCATCAGCGCCAGCCACAACCCGTTTGCAGACAACGGCATCAAGTTCTTCAACGCTAAAGGCAGTAAATTGCCCGACGCCTGGGAGCTGGCTGTCGAGGCGGAACTCGAGAAACCCCCTGTGTGGGTGGACTCCGCCAGTCTGGGCAAAACCCGCCGCTTGGAAGACGCCGCCGGCCGCTACATCGAGTTTTGCAAGAGCACGTTTGCCAATGACCTGACCCTGAAGGGCATGAAGCTCGTGGTCGACGCAGCACACGGCGCGGCCTATCACATTGCACCCAAGGTGTTCCACGAGTTGGGCGCTGAAGTCATCGCGATCGGTTGCACGCCCGATGGCCTGAACATCAACAAAGGTGTGGGCGCCACTCACCCTGAAGCGCTGGTGAAGACGGTCCAAGAGCACAAGGCCGACTTTGGCATCGCGCTGGACGGCGATGCTGACCGCCTGCAACTGGTGGATGCCGATGGCCGCCTCTACAACGGGGACGAACTGCTGTACCTGATGGCCGACGACCGCCTGGGCCGCGACGAGCACGTACCCGGCGTGGTGGGCACCCTCATGACCAACATGGCGGTGGAAGTCGCCCTCAAGTCCCGCGGCGTGCAGTTTGTGCGTGCCAAGGTGGGCGACCGTTACGTGCTCGAAGAGCTGGAAAAGCACCAATGGATCTTGGGTGGCGAGGGCTCTGGTCACTTGCTCGCGCTGGACAAGCACACCACCGGCGACGGCTTGGTGTCGGCATTGCAGGTGCTGCAAGCCTGTGTACGCAGCGGCAAAACCATGGCCGAGTTGTTGGCCGGCGTCACACTGTTCCCGCAGACCCTGATCAATGTGCGTTTGACACCCGGTCAGGACTGGAAGAGCAACACCCGCATGGCCGAAGAAACCAAGGCCGCCGAAGCTGCACTGGGCGACAGCGGCCGCGTGCTCATCCGCGCCAGCGGCACCGAGCCCTTGGTGCGCGTGATGGTGGAAGCCCGCGATGCCACCATGGCGAGAAGCTGCGCGCAGCGCATTGCCGACACTTTGAAAGCCTGAGGCCATGAGCACAGCCATTCGAGTGACGCAGGCGGACTACGCCAACCCGGTGCATGCGGCCGCCTTGGTCATGCTGCTGGACGCCTATGCCAGCGACCCCATGGGCGGCGGCGAGTCCTTGAGCGACTTTGCCAAAGGGCACTTGGTGCCCTCGCTGGCCGCGCGCCCGCAGGCCTACAGCGTGCTGGCATTTGCCTCCGCAGACGACTCGGTGCCCGTGGGCTTGGTGAATTGCATTGAAGGGTTTTCCACCTTCAAGTGCAAGCCACTGGTCAATGTGCACGATGTGGCGGTGCTGGCGGGTTACCGCGGCCAGCGCATCGGTGAGCAGATGCTGGCCTTGGCCGAGACCATCGCGCGTGAGCGCAGCGCCTGCAAGCTCACGCTGGAAGTGCTGTCGGGCAACACCGGCGCCGAAAAGTTGTATCGCCGCGTGGGCTTTGCCTACTACGAGCTGGACCCCGCCATGGGGCAGGCCGGCTTCATGCAAAAGTGGCTGGACTGAGCGTTCGCAATTCTGAATTCAAGGCTCCCAATGTTCAAAATCTACTGGACCGACACTGAGGGCCAATCCCACGGCGCTGAGACCGCTGACCTGGTGCACGCCCTGCAAATCATCAAAGAAAAGCGGGATGCCGGCTACACCTTCGTGACCATGGCCAGCGAGAACCCGCAGAACGTGGGCAAGCAGGGCGTGGACGCCGTGGTGGACGGCAAAACCCCGGACGGCCAGGACTACGACTGGTCCAAAGCCGGTCGCGCGGGCAAGCCGCGCAGGGGTGACAAGGTCATCACGAACAAAGACCACTGACGGAGTTTCAAACTTGCGGGCTGAGCGTGTCAGGATTCATGAGGTCGTTCGAGTCACCAAAGACGCATTTCGTTTTAGTCGTTGGACGTACATTTCTTTCAAGCTGTCAGATGGAAGTTTGCACAACTGGGTAGTGCCAGGGTGGCAAGAGGTGTATTCCGGTATGACGGTCATCGCCTTCCTCGAACGGCCCCTGAAAGCACAAGGGTCCAACACAGTTCTTGGTTGGCGGGACTCTCGCGACGGGACACTGGTTTTTTCACCGGTACGAATCGCTGACTATGTGAGTCTTGCTTTTGCTTTTTTCGCCTCTTTAGTTTTCTATCGCCTCTACTTGGACTATCCAAATAATTCCAGCCTGTCTTCACCGTGGCTTGCCATTGCATTTGGTGCCATGGGTGTTTGGGCATGTCACACCATCGTGCGCAAGCTTCAAGTCATTTCGCACTTGAGGCGACTCGAATGAGTTTTATGAACCTGCTGTTTGCTCTTTACACCCTCGCCAGCCTCACGCACTTCGCGCACAACGCCGAATACATCGCCTTCTATCCCGGCTTGCCGGTGTGGATGACGCGGGAGTCGGTGTACCTGGCGTGGTTGGCAGTAGTTGCGGTGGGTGGCCTGTCCTTGATCGCCAGCCGGCTCGGCTGGTCTCGGTCGGCATGTGCTTTGTTGGTGGCTTATGGTTTGCTGGGCGCAGACGGACTGTTGCACTACAGCCTGGGCCTTTGCTCGGAGCACACGCTGGCAACCAACCTCACCATCTGGGCGGAAGTGCTGCTCGGGGTGACACTTGCTTGTGCAGCGGCTTTGCGCTTGAAGCGACTGGGTTTTCGCAAAGCAGCTGCCAGTTTTTAAATAAAAACTGCATCTGGCCCTCGTTGAATATGCGCGAGCAGCTATTCTTTTGATAGCGTGGTCAACGACCCCAGCGCAGCAAGTCCCACCGGGCGCTCGGCCATCCAGGGCACGACATAGCTGTGTTGTGACAGACCGTGGGCAATCCGGGCCATCTGTTTTTCTTCCCCGGCGAGTCGTGCCGCCAACAGCGGATCGTGGGTGCCCGCCGCGACCATGCTTTTGTTGATGACCCACGCAAAGGGCTCAATCTTGGCGCGGCGCAGGTCGTCCTGCAGCGCGGCCGCTTGCGACACCGGAGTGATTTCGGGCAGCGTGACCAGCACGATTTTGGTGTGGTCGGGGTCTTGCAGGCGCATCAGAGGAGTGACAAGGCGGCCGGGGTTGGCATCGCCGTACTCGCGCAGCATCTGGCGGTGGTAGGCGCCGGTGGCGTCCATCAGCAGCAGGCTGTGGCCGGTGGGCGCAGTGTCCAGTACCACGAAGGCACTGCGCGCCTCTGAGACGATGCGCGAGAACGCGTGGAACACGGCCACCTCTTCCGTGCAGGGCGACTGCAAGTCTTCGCGTAGCAGGGCAATGCCCTCAGCATCCAAGCTGGGTGACTTGGCCGCCATCACTTTGGCGATGTACTTTTCAGTCTCGGCCTTGGGGTCAATGCGGTCCACCTGGAGGCCGGTCAGGCTGCCATTTACCGTCACTTGCAGATGGTCGGCGGGGTCGGTGGTGCTCAGGTGCACCGAGTGACCGCGTTGCACCAGCCCTGCGGCAATGGCAGCGGCAATGGTGGTTTTGCCCACACCGCCTTTGCCCATGACCATGATGAGCCCACGGCCCGGTGCGGCCAGGGCGTCGGTCAGCGCGGAGAGGGTATGGGTAGGGTGGACGCCTGCATGCTCCGGTGCCGGTTGCACCTGAGCTACCGGTTCTACGGTTGACAGAAGTGCGCGCAGAGCAGACAGGCCCACGGTGTCAAACGCCCGCAGGGCAATGCGGTCTTGCGGCAAGGCCTGCAAGTGCGTGGGCATAGCGGCCAAGGCTTGGGCACCCAGTGCTTCAAAAGCCGTCGCCACCGCATCGCCCGCCACGCTGGCATGGAACACACCATTGATGGCCAAACGCTGGTTGTGCAGCCCGAGGTCTTGCAGCTCCAGCGAGGTGCGCGCGGCCTCGGCAATCGCACCCACATCCGGCCGGGTGACCAGCACTACGGTGGTTTGCGCCGGGTCACTCAAGGTCTGCAGCGCTTGGGCAAAGCGGGCTTCGTGCATCTTCAGGCCCGAGTGCGGCCCCAGGCAGGACGCGCCCCGGTCGTTGTCCGCCAGAAAACCGGTCCAGGCCTTGGGCAGGCTCAGGAGGCGCAGGGTGTGGCCGGTGGGCGCGGTGTCAAACACCACATGGTCAAAGTCTGCCTCATCGCCGCTGAGCAGGTTGGCGAATTCGTCAAACGCGGCAATGTCGGTGGTGCAGGCGCCGGAGAGCTGCTCTTGTACCTGGCTGCGCTCGGCCTCGGTACTGGCCGGGTCCATTTGGGCCAGTACGCGGGCGCGGTAGCTGTGGGCCGCGTTATCAGGGTCGATGTTGAGCACCGACAAGCCGGTCACACCAGGCACCGGCACCGGGGTGTTGGCCAAGGTGATGCCCAGCATCTCGTCCAGATTGCTCGCCGCATCGGTGCTCACCAGCAGCACTTTTCTGCCGCTGTCGGCCAGCGCAATCGCGCAGGCGGTGGACAGCGAGGTTTTGCCCACGCCCCCCTTGCCGGTGAAGAAAAGGTGGCGGGTGGGGTGTTGCAGGAGCTGAAGTGCGTTCATGGTTTACAGGCTACGCTGATTCACCCGCTTCATCAGTTGCTCAGCGCTCTCTTTGCGCTCCGAGTAGCGGTCCACCAGGTAGTCGGACGCATCGCGGGTGAGCAGAGTGAACTTCATCAGCTCTTCCATTACATCGACCACGCGGTCAAAGTAGCTTGACGGCTTCATGCGGTCGTCGTCGCCGAATTCCATGAAGGCCTTGGCCACCGAGCTCTGGTTGGGGATGGTGACCATACGCATCCAGCGGCCGAGCACGCGCATCTGGTTCACGGCGTTAAAGCTCTGCGAGCCGCCGCTCACTTGCATGACTGCCAGCGTCTTGCCTTGGGTGGGGCGCACCGCGCCGCTGTTGAGTGGAATCCAGTCGATCTGCGCTTTCATGATGCCGGTCATGGCGCCGTGCCGCTCGGGCGATGTCCAGACCATGCCCTCGGACCACTGCGTCAGCGCGCGCAGTTCTTGTACCTTGGGATGGGTGTCGGGCGCGTCATCGGGTAGGGGCAGGCCGCTGGGGTTGAAGATACGGGTCTCGGCGCCCATGGCTTGGAGCAGGCGTGCGGCTTCTTCGGTCAGCAGCCGGCTAAACGACCGGGGCCGCAACGACCCATAGAGCAGCGCAATGCGGGGCGCGTGGGTTGACGGCACAGGGCGCAGCGCGGCGGCATCCGGCAGGCGGAAGTGCGCGGCCTCCAGCTGGGGCAGGGCGCTCAGCAAATCAGACACGTTGGCCTTTGTCGTTCACCACCGCTTCGCCGTCTTCTTTGGTGAAGGCGGCTTTCTGGGCCTGGGGCAGGATGTCCAGCACCAGCTCGGACGGGCGGCACAGGCGGGTGCCCAAGGGCGTTTCCACCACGGGGCGGTTGATGAGGATGGGGTGGGCCAGCATGAAGTCCAGCAGCTCGTCGTCGGTCCACTTCTCGTTCGCCAGATCCAGCTCGGCATAGGGTGTGCCTTTTTCGCGCAGCAGCTCGCGGGGGCCGGTGCCCATAGCGGCCAGCAACTCTTGCAGGCGGGCCTTGGTGGGTGGGGTTTGGAGGTATTCAATGACCGTGGGCTCCACGCCGCTGTTGCGGATCATGGCCAAGGTGTTGCGCGAGGTGCCGCAGGCGGGGTTGTGAAAAATGGTGATGGTCATACAGAGGTCTTTTTGGGGGAAAGTGCTTGGGCCAAGGCTACGCCCAGCGCAGCGCCCACGGTTTGCGCCAGCACAAAGCCGAGCGCACTGGCCGGGGCGATGCCGGCGAAGGTGTCGCTGAACATGCGGCCCATGACGGCCGCCGGGTTGGCAAACGAGGTGCTGGCGGTGAACCAGTAGGCCGCACCGATGTAGCAGGCCACCAGCGCAGGGGCTTTCCCTTCGGGGGCGCGCAAGATGGTGAACAGCAACCCCCCGGTGGCCACGGCCTCTGCTACCCATTGGCCCCAGCCGGTGAACTGGCCCGCAGCGTCCCAGCCGCCGCGCAGGTGCTGGCTGAAGTGCAGCAGGGGCAGCTCAAACATGGCGTTGGCCAGGGCCGCTCCGGCCACTGCACCTGAGAGTTGAGCTGCTATAAAAAGAGTAGCTGCTTGCGCACTATTGGCGTGCGCCAGCTGCCCTTTTGACCACATCACCAAGGTGACCAGCGGGTTGAAGTGCGCCCCGCTCACCGGCCCCAAGCTTTCAATCAGCACATAGAGGGCGAACACGGTGGCCAGGGTGTTGGCTAGCAGGGCCACGCCGTCGTTCCCGCCGCTGATGCGCTGGGCCATGATGCCCGAGCCTATGACGGCGCAGAGCAGGGCGGCGGTGCCTGTGAACTCTGCAAGCAGTTGCTTTGGCAGTGGAGTCGGTTCGCTCATGCTGTTGCCAACTCCTTGGCTGTGCGCTGGAGCACCATGGCGTCGAGTTTCTCATCCGGCAAATTCACCAGCAGGTCCAATCGGCGGCGGATCGCATGCAACGTGAGTTGGAAGGCTGCTGCTTTTTCAGCATCTGTGCCATCCCCGGCAGACGGGTCGGCATAGCCCCAGTGGGCGGTGGCAGGTTTGCCCGGCCAGAAGGGGCAGACTTCGCCTGCGGCGTTGTCGCAGACGGTGATGATCAGGTCCATGTGCGGTGCGTCGGGCAGGGCGAATTCGTCCCAGCTTTTGCTGCGCAGGCCCTCGGTGCTGATACCGGCATTGCGCAGGGTTTGCAGGCCGATGGGGTTCGGCTGCTGGTTCTCGCGCGGGCTGCTGCCGGCCGAGAAGCCTTGAAAGCGGCCGCCACCTATGTGGGTTAGCGTAGCTTCAGCCAGGATGCTGCGGGCCGAGTTGTGGGTACACAAAAAGAGCACATTGATGGGTTTGGCAGACATGGTGGGTTCCTTGGTGAGTGGAAGGTGATGTGAAGTTTTTGCTATGAATTTAGTAGCTGCTTGCGCAATATCTATGGGGGCTAGAGGCCGATTTGGCTCCGATACCGCTAGCAGGTGGTGCAAGCACCGGCTGTGGTGCTCACTTCGCAGCTAGCGCCTTGGCAGCAGTGTTCGGTCAGGTAGGCCAGCACGCCATTCATCCGGGCGAAGTTGGCGCGGTAGATCAGGTTGCGGCCGCGTTGTTCGCTGTCAATCAGGCCGGAGTGGGCCAGCTCTTTGAGGTGAAACGACAAGCCGCTGGGTGTGGAGCCGAGTTGCTCGGCCAGCACGCCGGGCGTCAAGCCGTCTTGCCCGGCTACCACCAGCGCCTTGAAGATGCGCAAGCGCTGAGCTTGGGCGAGGGCGGTCAAGGCCTTCAGGGTCAGGGCTTCGTCGGCAGTAGTTTCGGTGGCTTGGTTCATATTTCAATATTACTTGAAATGTTGAACCAAAAGCCGTGGCGGGTGGCCTGTCACGAAAACTTCATGCAACTGCCACGGTCGGGTCACGGCGGTTTTCCACACTTCAGGCTCATTGAAACCGCACTCACAGAAGGGGAGAACAATGACACACCTCGCTGCCGCCCAGACGACACCTACCCTCGCTTCCCCCACCATTCAGGCCCCTGCCATCGCGGCAGTGATGTCGCCTGTCGCCCCGTTGCTCATCCGCAGCGCTGCGCCGCAAGAGCGCCCGGCCTCCGGCATTGAAGTGCAGTGGGCGCGCCACCAAGATGAAGTGCGCGCGGCCCAACGCCTGCGGTTTGATGTGTTTGCCGGTGAAATGGGCGCCCGCTTGAACACCCCATTGCCCGGCCACGATGTCGATTTGTTTGACAACTACTGCGAGCATTTGCTGGTGCGCGACCAGGCCACCGGCCAAGTGATTGGCACCTACCGGGTGCTGACGCCGACCCAGGCCAAGCGCGTAGGCAGCTTTTATAGCGACACTGAGTTCGATTTGACCCGCCTGCGCTCTTTGCGTGAGCGCATGGTCGAGTTGGGGCGCAGCTGTGTGCACCCGGATCACCGCCATGGCGGCGTCATCATGGCACTCTGGGGCGCTTTGGCAGAGTTCATGGTGCGCAACCAGCTCGACACCATGATCGGCTGCGCCAGCATCCCCATGCTGCACAACGGTGTGGTCAGTGGCGATGTGGCGGCCAGCATC
>DGQR01000230.1 GCA_002390825.1 Rhodoferax sp. UBA4409 | reverse complement strand
AATCTCGGCCAGCACCTTGACCTGCGAGTGGTCCAGCCCCAAGCGGCGCGAGCGCAAGGCGACTTGCGCCCCACTCTCTTCACCGGTCACATAAAGCGTGGACTTGCCCGAGCGCTGCAGCGAATCGAGTGCCTGCAACAAGAGTGTGGACTTGCCGATGCCGGGGTCGCCGCCAATCAACACCACGCCTCCTTCGACCATGCCGCCGCCCAACACACGGTCCAGCTCCTCGTGGCCGGTGGGGGTGCGGTCCACGTCCTGCGCCTCGATGTCGGAGAGCACCGTGACCTCGGCCGTCTTGGCCAGCGAGGCAAAGCGGTTTTTGGCCGGGCCGTCGCTGCTGGCCACGGATTCGATCAGCGTGTTCCAGGCGTTGCAGTGCGGGCATTTGCCCAGCCACTTGGGGCTGGTGCCGCCGCACTCGTTGCAGGTGTAGATGGTTTTGTCTTTGGCCATGGCGGGAATAATACTGTACAAAATCACAGATACCAAACTGCGCAGACCATGCGCCAGATCACAGACGGCAACGCCCTGCATCTCTAGCATGGTGAAAAGTGCACCAAGAGTTTGCTACTAAATCAGGAGCTACTCACGCACATTTCACAAGAGCTACATGCCAATTTCACCAGAAACAATGGCCTCCACTGCCGACAGCACTGCGTCCCAAGGCCTAAGCAGCGCGCAAGCCGCCAAGTTGCTGGCCACCCACGGCCCCAACGCACTGCCCGGCGCCGGCGCACGGCGCTGGACCGCCATCGCCCGCGAGACGCTGACCGAGCCCATGTTCCTGCTACTGCTGGGGGCGGCCGTGCTCTACGGCCTGCTGGGCGACTGGCAGGAGGGCGGCATTCTGCTCGGGCTGGTGGTGATGGTGGTAGCGCTCACGCTCTACCAGGAAGGCAAAACCGAACACGCCATGCAGGCCCTGCGCCAACTCGCCAGCCCGCAAGCCCAGGTGCTGCGCGACGGCAAGGCCCAAGCCGTACCGGGCAGCACCGTGGTGCCAGGCGATGTGCTGGTGCTGGCCGAGGGCGACCGGGTGGCCGCGGATGCCACGCTCTTGAGCGGCAGCGATCTGATGGCGGATGAGTCCATGCTCAGCGGCGAATCGGTGCCCGTTGAAAAGGCCGCCACTGGAGGCGATACCTCCCTCTTCGGCGGCACCCTGCTGGTGCTCGGCCACGGGCTGGCGCGGGTGGACCACACCGGCGCGGCATCGGCCATGGGGCGCATCGGCAGCGCCTTGGACGGCTTGGGCCCGGAAGACTCGCCGCTCAAGCAACAAACGACCGTGCTGGTCAAACGCCTGGCGGTAGGGGCGTTGGCTGCCAGCCTGCTGCTGTTTCTAGCCAGCGGGCTCCTGCATGGCGACTGGACCGCCGCCCTGCTCTCCGGCATTGCGCTTGCCATGGCTTTGCTGCCGCAGGAGTTCACCGTCATTCTTACGGTGCTGCCGGCATTAGGGGCCTGGCGACTCGCCAAGCAGCAGGTGCTGACCCGCCGCCTGGCCGCGATTGAAACCCTGGGTGCGACTTCGGTGCTGTGTGTGGACAAGACCGGCACCCTGACTGAAAACCGCATGCGGGTGGCCGCCCTGTTTGCCTATGGCGGCACGGCAGCCGATCAAACTCTGGCCCTCCCCGACGGCGAACCCCACGCGCTACCGGAGGCGTTTCACCGGGTGGCCGAGTACGCCATTCTGGCCAGTGTGGAGGAGCCGTTTGACCCGATGGAGCAGGCCTTTCACCGGCTGGGACAACAAACCCTGCAAGACACCGAGCACCTGCACCGCGACTGGACGTTGGTGCGCGAATACGGCCTGAGCCCGCAGCTGCGCGCCATGTCGCATGTGTGGACGGCCGACGACGGCGATGCCCACATCGTGGCCGCCAAGGGCGCGCCCGAGGCGGTGTTTGACCTGTGCCATTTGCGCCCGCACGAGCTGACACGGGCACAAGCAGCGGCCACTGCACTGGCAGACCAGGGCTTGCGCGTGCTGGGCGTTGCGTCCAGCCGGGTGCCGGGTGCGGCGGGCACCATCACCCTGCCGCGGCAGGAGCACGATTTCGACTTCACCCTGCTCGGCCTCATCGGACTGGAAGACCCGCTGCGCGTTGGCATTGCAGCCTCCGTGGCGGAGTGCAGACAGGCAGGTATCCGGGTGGTGATGATCACCGGCGACCACCCGGGCACGGCGACGGCGATTGCACGGCACGCGGGCATCCTCACTTTGCCCACAAGCAAACTAGAAAAAACTGCCAACGATGAAGTGCTCAGTGGCGACGACATCGACACCCTGGACGACGCAGCCCTGCGCGAGCGCATGCGCCACACCCGGGTGTGCGCCCGGGTGGCGCCGGTGCAAAAGCTGCGCATCGTGCAGGCCTTGCAGGCCGAAGGGCAGATCGTGGCCATGACCGGCGACGGTGTGAACGACGCCCCTGCCCTCAAAGCGGCTCACGTGGGCATTGCCATGGGTCAACGCGGCACCGATGTGGCCCGCGAGTCTGCCGCGCTGGTGCTGCTGGACGACAACTTTGCGTCCATCACCGCTGCGGTGCGGCTGGGCCGGCGCATTTTCGACAACGTGCGCAAGTCCATGGCCTATGTGCTGGCGGTGCATGTGCCGATTGCCGGCATGGCGCTGCTGCCGGTGCTGCTGGGTTGGCCAACAGCCCTGTTCCCGCTGCACATTGCCTTTCTGGAACTGGTGATCGACCCGGCATGCTCCATGGTGTTTGAAAACGAGCCCGCCGAGAAAAACGGGATGCAACAGCCCCCGCGCGATGTGAAGGCCGCGCTGCTGAACCGCGGCACGCTCTGGCAAGCGCTTGCGCAAGGTGTGGTCGGCCTGATGGCGGTCATGGGGGCCATGGCCTGGGGCTTGGCCCATGCCAGCCCGGAGCATGCGCGCACCCTGGCGTTTGCCACCCTGCTGCTGGTCAACCTGAGCCTGATCTTTATGAACCGCAGCGCCCAGCTGAACCCGCGCGCCTGGCTGCTGCGGCCCAATGGCGTGTTGTGGGGCGTGTGCGCGGTAGCACTGGGCGTGTTGCTAGCCATGGTGTATGTGCCGTGGATACAGAAGCTGGCCGCATTTGCCGCCCTGAATGCCGAGCAATGGGCGGTGTGCGCAGGCTTGGTGGGGCTCACCCTGCTGGCCTGCGCCGGCCTGAAGTGGGCCGGCCGGCAGCACCCGGCGGCCCTGGCCGCGTGACTAGGCCTTGGGAATGCGGGCGCGGGCCCGCTGCACCCGGTCCGCGCTGACCGAGACCTTCACCGACTGGAAGTTCAAGGGCGTCACCAGCGCCCAGGCCGGGTCATGGGTGTCCCGACAGGTGTAGACCGCGACCGGCATGCTGTTTTTGTCCATCACCGGGATCACCCAGGGCGCATTGGCGCGCGCACCCCGCTGGGCCACGACCGCAGTGTCGCCATTGACCAGCAAGACATAGGTGCCGGGCGGGTAAAAGCCGGTGCTGGTCGCCATGGCGCCGCCCACGGTGGCAGCTTCGCCCTCGGCCGCGGCGAATATGGATTTGGCGGCGCTGATGGCGGGCATGGGCGTGCGGGACTTGCGGGCGGCCATTTTGGCGACAAACCCATCGGCCGTCGCCAGCACCCGGCGTGCCATGCGGTTGCGCGGCAGGGCCTCAGGGTGCAGCGGCTTGTGGTGCCAGCGCACCAGGTCCAGGGTGTCTTGGTCTTCCAGCCCGAGGTGGTGCAGGGTGTCGGCACTCCGGCCCGCATGGTCGGCAATCAGCTGGCGCTGCCACTCGGTGGGGGCTGCGTTCTGGCGGGAGAGGCTGTCCTGGTCGCGGGCCATGCCGATGTTCTGGGTCAGGGCGGCGTCCAGCAGGCTGCGGCGCACACTGGGGTCCAGGCCCAACTTGTCAGCTGTGAGCAGGCTGATGGTGCCGGTCAGCAGCGCATGGGTGGAGCAGTAACCCAGGCTGTTGTCGCCCAGCATTTGGAACAGGCGAAAGAGCGCATCGTCCGGGTCCGCTTCCAGCAACTTGAGCACGGTGCGGGCCATGCCGTCCAGCCGGGAAAGCGGGTTGATGGCCAAGCCGCCCTGGTACAAGATGCCGCGCAGCACATCCTGCAAATCGGGCCAGCCGCCGCTCAGTGCGGTGCCGGCCACATAGTCCACCTCGCGGATGCGGGAGGGCATGGGCGCCTGGGCAATGGTTTGCACATCCACGCCGTCGCGCAGCATTTCGTGCACCATGCGCTCGTAGGCGCGCTGCCAGGCCATGGCGTCGCCCGGCGTGGAGCTGGCGTTGAAGGCGTGGAGCTTGTCGCGGTGCTGCTCGGAGACGACCGGCTGCCCCTTCTTCAAGAGCAGCTGGCCGGTATCGCTCCAGATGTCGATCGGCAAAGGCCGGCCCACTTCCAGCATGGCAATCGGAATGGGCACATATTTCATGGAGGCTAGTCTGCCACGACGACCGGCACCCGCTGCGCGAGCGCGCACATCAATTCATAGCCCACGGTGCCGGCGGCGGCGGCAATTTCGTCAATCGGCAGCACCGCACCGTTGGCTGCGCGCCCCCACAAAGTGACTTCAGAGCCCATGCCTGCCGGGGGCACCGGGTCGAGGTCAACGGTGATCATGTCCATGCTGACCCGGCCCACGACGCGGCTGCGCACCCCGTTGATGAGGACCGGGGTGCCGGTGGGGCAGATGCGGGGGTAGCCGTCGGCATAGCCGCAGGCCACCACGCCGATGCGCATCGGCTTGTCAGCGGTGAAGTTAGAGCCATATCCAACGCTATCGCCCGCCGATATTGTGCGGGTAGCTATGATTTTTGCAGCAAGCGTCATGGTGGGCTGCAAGCCCCAGTGGGCGATGTCGTGCTCGGGGTAGTCCGGCGCGCTGCCGTAGGTGGCAATGCCGGCGCGCACCCAGTCGGATACCAAGCCGGAGCCCGAATGCCGCAAGGTGGCTGCGCTGTTACTGACCGTGCGCTCGCCGGGCAGGTCATCGGTGGCTTGTTTAAACACCGCCATCTGACCGGTAATGCCCTTGGGACCGTCAGCGTCGCTGAAGTGGGTCATGAGCGATATCTCGTCCACTTGGGGCAAGGCATTCAGGCGGGTCCACGCAGACCGCACCTGTTCGGGCTGGAAGCCCAGACGGTTCATGCCGGAGTTGACCTTCAAAAACACCCGGTGCGGCTCGTTGGTTTTGTGGATGGCCAGCATGTCGATCTGCTCCTGGCAGTGCACCGTGTGCCACAGCCCCAAGCGGGAGCACAGCTCCAGGTCGCGCTGCTCAAACACGCCCTCCAGCAACAGGATGGGCCCGCGCCAACCCAAGCTGCGCACCCGCTGGGCCTCGTCCAGATCCAGGAGTGCAATGCCGTCTGCGCCGCGCAAACCGTCAAAGGCACGTTCAATGCCGTGCCCGTACGCATTGGCCTTGACCACTGCCCAGATGCGGGCATCCGGCGCCGCGCGGCGGCACACCTCCAGGTTATGACGCAGGGCCTGGACATGAATGGTGGCTTGGATAGGACGTGGCATAGAGTGGGTAACAACAAGGGACCGCAATGATTTTGACATTCCACGCCGTGCTATAACCGTCGCACGCTTGGAGACCCACAACAATATTCCGCGCATTAGCCCCGCTAATGTGCCCAGAACCTACCCATGAAACGCGGCTTCTACACCATCATGTCAGCGCAGTTCTTCAGCTCGCTGGCCGACAACGCCTTGTTTGTGGGTGCCGTTCAGTTACTGCGAAGCTCCGGCGCACCGGAATGGCAGCAAGCCGCACTGGTTCCCATGTTTGCCTTGTTTTACGTGGTGCTGGCGCCCTTTGTGGGCGCATTTGCAGACGCCATGCCCAAAGGCAAGGTCATGTTCATCAGCAACACCATCAAGGTGGTGGGCTGCCTGTTGATGCTGTTCGGCACGCATCCGCTTATGGCGTACGCCATCGTGGGACTGGGTGCCGCTGCGTATTCGCCCGCCAAATACGGCATCCTGACCGAGCTGCTGCCGGCTTCCCAATTGGTCAAAGCCAACGGCTGGATTGAAGGCTTGACGATTGCCTCCATCATTCTGGGTGTGTTGCTGGGTGGCCAGTTGGTGAGCCCGATGATCTCCAGCGCGCTGCTGTCGTTTGATTTCCCGTTCATCACCACCAGCATTGATAGCGCGCCGGAAGCCGCCATCGGCATCCTGATTTTTGTGTACCTGGCAGCCGCCTGGTTCAACACCCGCATTCCCGAGACTGGCGTGAGCATGCGGCCCATGCCCAAAAACCTCATGAGCCTGTTGCCCGACTTCTGGACTTGCAACACCAAGCTCTGGAACGACAAGCTGGGCCAGATCTCGCTGAGCACCACCACCCTGTTCTGGGGCGTGAGCGGCAATTTGCGTTACATCGTGCTGGCGTGGGCAGCCGCGGCTCTGGGCTACAGCGTCACTCAAGCCTCGGCCCTGGTGGGCGTGGTGGCTATCGGCACCGCGGTCGGTGCCGTGGCCGCGTCGCTGCGCATGCGGCTGGAACATGCCGTCAAACTGATGCCCTTGGGTATCGGCATGGGCTTGCTGGTCATTCTGCTGAATTTTATCGACAACGTGTGGGTGGCAGCACCCTTCCTGATTTTGCTGGGCGGGCTCGGCGGCTTCTTGGTGGTGCCGATGAATGCACTGCTCCAACACCGGGGTCACAACCTGATGGGCGCAGGCCGCTCGATTGCGGTGCAGAACTTCAATGAGCAGGCCTGTATCTTGGGCTTGGGCGGGATGTACGCGCTGTCCACCAGCATGGGGCTCTCTGCCTTCGGCGCCATCAGCGCCTTCGGTATTGTGGTGGCGGGCTTTATGTGGATCATCAAGCGCTGGCATGAGCGCAACGTCCGCGACCATGCCGACGAGGTCAACCACTTGCTGGACGTGGCCCGCAACGACAACCTGCACGGCTGAACCCGGCCACTGGGCCTCGGGGCTTCTGGCGGCAGCCGCTAAGCTTTGTGCTGGAGCTCTGACGCCTCGGGCGCCGCGTATTCCACTTTGTCACGGCCGGTTTGTTTGGCCACATACAGCGCGCGGTCGGCCGCGGCATAAATGGCATCGGCCGTACCGCGCACCGTGGGTCCCAGCGTGCTGACCCCGAAGCTGGCAGTCACCTGGATGGGCTGGCCCTCAAAATCCACGTCCATGGCGCGTATCGCATCACGCAACTTGCTGGCGACTTGCATGGCACCTTCGCGCCCGGTGTCCGGCAGCAACACGATGAACTCTTCGCCGCCCATACGCGCCAATGTATCGGTGATGCGCAGCGAGTAGCCCAGGCACTGTGCGGTGGCTTTGAGCACCGCATCGCCCCCGGGATGGCCATAGCGGTCGTTCACACTTTTAAAGAAATCCAGATCCACCATGATGACGGCGGTGTGGCACGGCACCCGCGTAGCGCGCAGCAGCTCCATTTGCGCCAGGCGCATGAACTCGCGGCGGTTGTAGAGGCCGGTCAGCGCGTCGTGATCGGCCAGAAAAGCCAGCTCCGCCTGCTGGGCCACCAGGGCTGCATTGCTCTTGCTGAGCTGGCGGCGCAGCACCACGGCTCTGGCGTATTGGTTCCAGTTCATGATCGAAGCCATGAGCGCCAACGCCGGGGTGATGAACGCCACGATGCGCAAGCTCGCGAGCTGCGAGGGGTTGATGAATGCGTTTTCCAGCAATACCGCAAACACCACATAGCTCAGAACAAAAACCGGCACCGATATCGCAGGCCGCATCAGCGCCAGCACGCCGAACGTGACACAGATCAACAAAAAACTCGCCAAGCCGGCACCTGCGTTGTATTCCAGGTCCAACAGGGTGATGTAAGCCCCGTAACTCAAGTACGCCGCGGCAATGAAGATTTGCAGGGCAATCGCACCGGCCGTGGCCCGCGTGTGGCGCTCCAAAAACATATGCCCAGCCAGCACGGTGACCAGCACGCCCACACAGGCCAACCCCTGGGCGTAGGCCAGGTCATGGGCCCACTGCGCCAGCTCGGGCCTGAATTCCGGGGGCGTGAAATGCGCAAAAAACCAGGCCAACGCCGCATGCAGAGGCACCAGAAAAAAGGCGAGGCGCCGGTAGCGCTTCAAGGACTCGATGGTGGCCTCGCCCTGCACCCGGTGATTCTCAAGCTTGCTCGCGATGAAGCGCGCACGACAGCGCTGATACCAAGGGGAGAAAAACAATCCTGAACTCCTCGTTTTCCAAATCTTCCCAGCAATGCCCGCTCAACACAAGCTTTTGCAAGGAATGCTATGGTGAAGCCCATTTTCTTGGGAGATGCGAATGAGCAGTGTGTATGACTTCGAGGCCTTGAACATCCAGGGCCAGCCGATCGGCTTGGGCGATTTCAAAGGCAAGGCGCTATTGATCGTCAACACCGCAAGTGCCTGCGGCTTCACACCGCAGTTCGCCGGGCTGGAGGCTTTGCACCAGGAGTACGGCGGCAAGGGGCTGGTGGTGCTGGGTTTCCCGTGCAACCAATTCGGCGCACAGGACAAGGGCAGCAATGACGAAATTTCCTCTTTTTGCCAGCTCAACTATGGCGTGAACTTCCCGATGATGGCCAAGATTGAGGTCAACGGCGGCGGCGCGCACCCGCTGTACCAGTGGCTGTCCGGGGAAGCACCAGGCCTGCTGGGCACCAAAGCCATCAAATGGAACTTCACCAAATTCCTGGTGGGGAAAGACGGCAAAGTGCTCAAGCGCTATGCGCCTACAGACACGCCTGCCAGCCTCGCCAAAGACATCGAGGCTGCACTGGCAGCCTGAGGGCGCGGGGTCGGCTCAAGACCGGTCGGCAGGCGCCAAAGCAGCGTCCAAGACCTCGATCCAGTGGCGCACTTCGGTGGTGGTGCCGCTTTGCAAATGGGTGATACAGCCGATGTTGGCGCTGATGATGACTTCGTTGTCAGTGGGCGCCAGGTGGCCCAGCTTGCGGTCGCGTAGCTGGTACGAAATCTCGGGGTTCAACACCGAATAGGTGCCGGCCGAGCCGCAGCACAGGTGCGACTCGTTGCTGGCAACCCGCACCGAAAACCCGAGCTCCGCCATCTGCGACTCCACCCCGCCTTTGAGTTTCTGGCCGTGCTGCAGGGTGCAGGGTGGGTGAAACACCAGCGCCGGGGTACTGGCATCCAGCCGGACCAGGGGCTTGAGTCGCGGCAGGCACTCGGGCAACAGCTCGCTCAGGTCGCGCGTGAGGGCGCTGATGCGCGCCGCCTTGGCGGCATAGGCAGGGTCATCGCGCAGGATATGGCCGTACTCCTTGACCGTGACACCGCAACCCGAAGCATTCATCACCAGCGCCTCGACGCCGTCCAGCACATAGGGCCACCAGGCGTCGATGTTGGCGCGCATCTGCGCCTTGCCGCCGTCCTGGTCGTTGAGGTGGAATTTGACTGCGCCGCAGCACCCTGCAGCAGGTGCCAGCAAGGGCTGGATCCCGGCCGCATCCAGCACCCGGGCCGTGGCGCTGTTAATGTTGGGCGACATGCTGGGCTGCACGCAACCGGCCAGCATCAACACTTGGCGTGGGTGCTCCCGGTCGGGCCATTGGCCGGCATCCTGCGGCGCGGGCACTTTGTTTTTCAGACTTGGGGGCAGCAGCGGGCGCACCAGTTGGCCTAGCTTCATTGCGGGGGCGAACAGGGGAGAAGGCAGCCCCTCTTTCAGCGCCCAGCGTAGGGCCTTTTCGCCCGTGGGCCGGGGCACTTTGGCATCGACCAGCTTGCGGCCGATGTCGACCAAATGGCCGTAGTCCACCCCGCTGGGGCAGGTGCTTTCGCAGTTGCGGCAGGTCAGGCAACGGTCGAGATGCATCTGGGTGGCGCGCGTGGGCTCCTGGCCTTCCAGCACCTGCTTCATCAGGTAGATACGGCCGCGCGGGCCATCGAGCTCATCACCGAGCAGCTGGTAGGTCGGGCACGTTGCGGTGCAAAAACCGCAATGGACGCATTTGCGCAGAATGGCCTCGGCGGCTTGGCCGTCCGCGGTGTTCTGGTATTCGGGGGCGAGTTGGGTCTGCATAAGGTGTGGTGAGTGGCGCCCGGCGTCAGAAGTCGGGGTAGAGCCTGCCGGCGTTGAAGATACCGGCCGGATCGAACGCGGCCTTGAGGCGTTTGAGCAAAGCGGCCTGCCCCGGAACATCAGAGCGAAATGGGCACTTGGCGCCGGTAAGGTCTGCGGCTTCAGCTACAAAAACCATAGCATTACCACCGACTGCGCGAGCCACGGTCTGCAATTGGGGTCCGGCTTGCAGCGGCGCCCAAAGCCAGCGCACACCGCCATGCCACTCGATCAACTGCGCCCAGGGCAAGTCCAGCACTGGCGCG
>DGQR01000011.1 GCA_002390825.1 Rhodoferax sp. UBA4409 | reverse complement strand
AAAAATGGGAGCGCCGCTGACAGAGATCCAAAACACGACACCGTCCGCATCGTGGTCACACAGCTCCAGCTCATAGAAAGGCAGCCTTGCATCCAGCAGGGCGCGATGGGCTTGCCAATCAGCTTCTGTCATGTTGATCGCACCGGCATCCCATCGGGTTAATCCGATATTCCGCTCCCCTGTTTTGGTCTTGCCGGCCTGCAAGGCGCCGTCAAAACGAATGAAGCGGTGATCAGCATCCTGCTCCCAGTACCAATCGGAGGAGAGCTCCGTCAATGCTCGAAACCGTGCTTCGCTCTCCTGAAGCACCGCCAACGAGGCCTTGTGCTCAGTCACATCGGTCAGAGAGCCATACGCATTAAAGCGGCCCGTGGGCTCCAGAAAAACAATCGCTTTGCCGAACAGGCTGCGCACCGTGCCATCCCGCCGGCGGATACGGAACTCCTGGGCCCAAGTGGTCGCGTCGGACGCCGCGGCGTTCATGGACTTCAGCGTTTGGATGATGTCATCGCTATGCACTAAACGGAACACGCTGGCGGGGTTGGCACGCGCCTCCTCCGGAGTCACGCCAAAAATGTCACTGCACGCATCGCTCACAAACACAAAGCGACCGCTATCGCGGGTGAACATCTCGAACTGAAAGACCATCTCTGGCAAACGGCTGGTCAAGCGCTGAATCACATCCAAACGCTGCTGCAGCACCTGTTCGGCCAATGCCTCCTCGGTGAAGTCCTGGACCACACCAAAATCCACATAGCTCCCGTCCTGACGGTGGTAACGGTGCATCCGGCTGCGCCACCAACGCACATCGCCGTCGCGGCAAGTCCAACGGAATTCCGCCAACCTGCCGTCCATGGCCTCGCGCGCTGCGAGGTAGCTCGCCCGGTCATCTTTGTGCAGGCCAGTTTCCCAAACATCAGGGCCTATCTTTTCAGTCCATGGGATCCGTGCCATCTGAAACAGGCCCCGGGACCACCGCGGCATGGAATGTCCTTGGGGCACGATCCAATGGCCCGCTTGGGCCAGTTTTTCGGTTTCTTCGTACAACTCCACCTGTCCGCGCAAGTCGTCATTGGCTTCCTGCAAGGCGTGCTCGCCTTCGACCACGGCCTCTTGGGCCACTCGCTGCGCGGTGATGTCGATCAAATACGCCAGCAAGAACGACTCGCCCGCAATCTGCATGACCGAGCCACGCCACTCCAGCAACATGTTTTCGCCGCGGGCGTTGGTGAAGTTGATTTCCACGCCGGATAGGGAGGGGTCTTGCTCCAGCTCCGCCAGCGCACGGTTTCTGGACTCGATATCCGGCCAGAACCCCAAGCTCAGAGAAGTGCTTGAGGTCGCTTGCTCCCACGAGTAGCCCGTCAACCGCTGCCATTGGATATTGACATCCACAAAACGGCCATCTTCGACACTTTGCAAAGAAATGGCGGCTGGGCTGTGCAAAAAAAGCGCCTGCAACATATCGAACTGGCGGCGGTTCACTCGCTCCAGCGACGCATTGGCCGTGCGCAAGCCGTCCAGCTCGGTCAGGGGGACCGCATCACCGGAGTCGGCGTTTTCAGACATTACAAGGGCCTTAGTTGCAGTTGTTCGACAGGCACTGGCCGGCCGAAAAAGTAACCCTGAAACGCGTGGCACCCGGCCGCGAGCAAAAAGTCGCGCTGGCCCGCTGTTTCGACGCCCTCCGCTACCACACCGAGGTCCATGCTTTTGGCAAGGCTCAAAATCGTGCGCGCGATCGCAGCATCGTTCGGGTCGGTCAACACATCGCGAACAAACGACTGATCGATTTTGAGTTGATCCAAAGGCAGCCGTTTCAAATACGCCAGGGAGGAGTAGCCCGTGCCAAAGTCATCGAGTGAAAAGCTCACCCCGATCGACCGGAGTTCGCTCATCTTCAAAACCGCTTCTTCAAAATCAGTCAAGAGCAGGCTTTCAGTGAGTTCCAGCTTCAGGCGGTAGGGATTCGCCCCGCTGGTCCGCAACAAATCAAGAATATGGGTCGAGAAATCGGGATGCCGGAACTGCCTGGCGCTCACGTTCACCGCCACGCTTAAACGCTGCGTGTGCGGATCCGCACTCCACGCCACCAGCTGGGCACAGGCTGCCTCTAGCACCCATTGCCCCAAGGGGAGTATGAGCCCTGTCTGCTCTGCCAACGGAATAAATTCACCCGGCGACACCATGCCTTTGACGGGGTGCATCCACCGCACCAAGGCTTCGACGCCGGTGATGGCCCCGTTAGCGGTCACCACCGGTTGGTAGTACAGCACCAACTGCTCTTCTTGCAGGGCCTTGCGCAGGTCGACTTCCATCTCTGCACGGGCGGAGGCTGCCAGCTGCATAGCCGGATCGAAAAACCGCACGGTGTTGCGACCCGCATTTTTGGCCTGGTACATGGCGAGATCCGCCCGCTTGAGCAGCTCCTCAATCCCTTCTGCGTGCCCGCAAAACATGGCAACCCCGATGCTGGGCGAGCTATGCATGTTGTGGTTGCCCAGCGCAAACTGCTTGTTCAGGGTGTGCAACACTTTCTTGGCGACGGCTTCTGCCTCAGTGGCAGCCATCGCGGCATCAGTGTGCAGCTCCTCCAACATGACCACGAACTCGTCGCCACCGAGACGGGCCACGGTATCGACACTGCGCACGCACTCTTGCAAACGCTGGGCCACTTGCTTGAGCAACAAATCGCCCATGTGGTGGCCGAGGGTGTCGTTGAGTACCTTGAAATTGTCGAGGTCAATAAACAGCAGGCCCCCGTGCTGGCCGCTGCGGTAGCTCGAAGACAAGGCCAGTCCGAGCCGGTCCAAGAGCATCCGCCGGTTCGGCAGGCCTGTGAGCGCATCAAAAAAAGCGAGGCGCTCGATTTCAGACTCTGCGGCTTTTCTCGATGAAATGTCCCGCCCTGTGCCGCGATAGCCGCAAAACCGGCCCTGACTGTCAAAAACAGGAGCTCCGCTGATCGATATCCACATCAGCTGCCCGTTTGACAGCTCCCGTTGCATCTCGAAATCTTGAAAGGTTTGGCGGGCTTCGAGCGCCTTCATATGGGCCCGCCATTGAGAAGGGCTGACCCCTTGCCCCCCGGAGTCCCAGCGGGTGCGACCGATGGACGACTGCGGCGCCAAACGGTCCGTATTGGCGCCATTGCCATCAATGCGGGTGAAGCGCAACTCGGCGTCCTGCTCCCAGTACCAGTCTGAAGACAGGCTGGAAAGGCTGCGAAACCGCTCTTCGCTCTCCTGAAGCTTTTCGAGGGCCAACTTTTGCGAAGTGATGTCGGTGATAGACCCGGTGAACAGCACAGCGCCGTCCGCCAGCTTTTCGGGGATCGAGGTCCCCAACAACCAGCGCAGCGGCGCGCCGGGCACCTGCGCCCTGAACTCGCATTGCCAAGGCTGCATGGTCTGTGTGGCATGCAGGGTGGTGTTGATGACCTGATTCACATCTTGTGGATGGATGCGCGACATCAAGCGCCGGGAATCCGCACGGGCCTCCTCCGCTGTGACACCGAAGAATTGCCGGACCGCATCGCTGACGAATGGAAAGCTGAACCGCCCGTTCGGCAAACGCTGGAACTCAAACAACATGCCGGGCGCGCGACTGGTGATTTTGTGAATGAAATCGAACTGTTTCTGGAGGCTGTCGCGCGCTTCGCGCTCATGCGTGAACTCTTGAACCACCCCGAAGTCAGCCAACACCTGTCCGTCCACCACTTGGCGGTGCATGCGGGAACGCGCCCACAGCGTCCGCCCTCCGGGACCCGAAGAGCGGAACTCCACCACCTCGCCGTCCATCCGATGGCGCGCTTGGTGCAACGCGGGCAAATCCTCCGGAAACACCCGCCCCCACAACATGTCCATGGTGACAACCGCCTCCTGCTCCAAGCCCGCAATCTGGGCCAGACCGGGGGAGAGGTAGACGGTCTTGTCTCCGGGGTAGTTCACCCAATGGCCCACTTGCGCCACTGACTCAGTGAGCTCATGCAGCTTGACCTGCCGGTTCATCGCCGTGTTGGCATGGGCTAGCGCCAGTTCACCCGACCTCAGCGCCTCGCGGGCCAACAGGTCAGCGGTGACATCGCGCAGGTAAATCAGGATGTACGCCTCACCCGCTTCCATCAGCATGGTCGCATTCAGTCTCACTACCCGTGGGGAGCCGTCCTTCATGACCAGGGACACGTCTACGTCCATCACCCGGCCACCGGGCTTCAGATCGCCAAAGATCGATGTGCGCTGCTCAGGGTGCAGCCAATGGCCCAATGCCAGTGCGGTGCGCCCCACCACCTCCTCGCGGCGATACCCGGTCATGGACTCCCATTCGCGGTTCACCTGGACGATGGCACCATCGCGGACCCGTGTCAGCGCAATGGCCTCCGGGCTGGACTCGAAGATGATGTGAAACACACCCGCCCCCACACCGACTGGCGGTGGATGGTTGGCAGCAGCCGAAGCATCGGGATCAAACGGTGAAGATTCCGGAGGAGGTTGCACTGTAGGCGGTATCTTTGATGTGTGACCTCCTTATGATAGGGCCTGAAGCGGGCTTGCGCCAAGTGCAGCACGCCCTCGCCTGACTACCTTCCCCCCTACTGTGACACGTCCCCCAGCCTCCGCTCCACTCGACCAGCACACCCCCATGATGCAGCAGTATCTGGGGCTCAAAGCCGACCATCCCGACACCCTGCTCTTCTACCGCATGGGTGACTTTTACGAGATGTTCTATGACGATGCCGAAAAGGCCGCCCGGATTCTGGACATCACCGTCACCACCCGTGGCCAATCTGCCGGGCAACCGGTAGTCATGGCCGGTGTGCCATTCCACTCGATGGAAGGGTACCTGGCCAAACTGATCCGCCACGGCGAGTCGGTAGCCATTTGTGAGCAGACCGGCGAGGTGGGTGCCACCAAGGGCCCGGTGGAGCGCAAAGTGGTGCGCGTGGTCACCCCCGGCACGCTCACCGACGCGGAGCTGCTGTCCGAAAAAACCGAGTCCATGCTGATGGCTGTGCACCAGGGCCCGCGCAACCGCTGCGGCCTGGCGTGGTTGTCTGTCACCCAGGGCGTGGTGTTTCTGGCCGAATGCACGCCCGACGAAGTGCCCGACTGGGTCAGCCGCATTGCCCCCAGCGAGCTGGCCTACAGCGCGGGCTGCACCACCACCTTTGAAGACCGCATCAAGCGCCTGCGCCACGGCACGGCGGTCTACCTGACCGCCCGCCCCGAATGGCAGTTCGACAGCGCATTGGGCCAGCGCAAGCTGCTGGACGCGCTGCAAGCCGCTAGCCTCACCAGCTGGAACGCGCAAGAGTTGGCCCTGGCCCATGCCGCAGCGGGCGCCCTGATCGGCTATGCCGAACACACCCAAGGACGTGCGCTCACGCACATCCACAGCGTGCAGGTGCAGCGCGACGACGCGCTCATCGACCTGCCCGCCACCACCCGCCGCAACCTAGAGCTGGTACAGACCCTGCGTGGCGAAGACAGCCCTACCCTCTTCAGCCTGCTGGACACCTGCATGACCGGCATGGGCAGCCGCTTGCTCAAACGCTGGCTGCTGGAGCCCCTGCGCGACCGTACCGAGGCGCAACACCGCCTGCTGGCGATTGCCACCCTGCGGTCTAATTTATGGCAAACCCTGCGTGGCCAGCTTAAAGGCTGCGCCGACGTAGAGCGCATCACCGCCCGCATCGCACTGCGCCAGGTGCGCCCGCGCGAGCTGGTGGCGCTGGTGCAAACGCTACAAAAAACAGAGCTACTCGCGCAGAATCTACGTGGGCTAGAGGGCTATTTGGCTCATATTTGCAGCCATCTTCAGCCACCAGCCGATGCCATCGCCCTGCTGGGGCGCGCCATTGCCCCCGAGCCCGCTGCGCTGGTGCGCGACGGTGGCGTGATGGCCGACGGCTTTGACGCAGAGTTGGACGAACTGCGAGCCATCCAGACCAACTGCGATGCTTTTTTGCTGGACCTCGAAGTCCGCGAAAAAGCCCGCACCGGTATTGCCAATTTGCGGGTGCAGTTCAACAAGGTGCACGGCTTTTATATCGAGGTCACCACTGGGCAAGTCGACAAAGTGCCCGAAGACTACCGCCGCCGCCAGACACTGAAGAATGCCGAGCGCTTCATCACCCCCGAGCTCAAGGCCTTTGAAGACAAGGCGCTGAGCGCCCAAGAGCGCGCCCTGGCCCGCGAGAAATGGCTGTTCGAGCAGGTGCTGGACCAGTTGCAAGCACACATCCCCGCCCTCACCGCCGTGGCCCAGTCGCTCGCCGCACTGGACACCCTGTGCGCATTGACAGAAAGATCCCTCACGTTGGACTGGAACGCTCCCCAGTTTGTGACCGAGCCCTGCATCGACATCACCCAAGGCCGCCACCCCGTGGTGCAAGCGCGCTTGGCAGAGCTCAGTGGCCAGTCAGGCCCCTCCGGTAGCCGCAACTTCATTGCCAACGACACCCGGCTGGGCATGAAACAGCGCATGCAGGTCATCACCGGGCCCAACATGGGCGGTAAATCGACCTACATGCGCCAGGTGGCCCTCATCGTGCTGCTGGCCAGCATAGGCAGCTACATACCCGCGCAGGCTTGCCGGCTGGGTCCGATCGACGCTATCCACACCCGCATCGGCGCGGCGGACGATTTGGCCAACGCCCAGTCCACCTTCATGCTGGAGATGACCGAGGCCGCGCAAAT
>DGQR01000140.1 GCA_002390825.1 Rhodoferax sp. UBA4409 | reverse complement strand
GGCCTGTTCATGTACCCGGTGCTCATGGGCGCAGACATCTTGATGTTCAACGCCCACAAAGTGCCGGTAGGGCGCGACCAGATCCAGCATATTGAAATGGCGCGCGACATGGCCGCCAGCTTCAACCACCGGTACGGCGAGCACTTCGTGCCGCCTGAGGCCGAGATCGAAGCTTCTGTGGCCACACTGCCCGGCCTGGATGGCCGCAAGATGAGCAAGAGCTACGACAACACAATTCCGCTGTTCAGCAGCCGCGAGCAACTGAAGAAGTTGATTGCCGGAATCAAAACCGACTCGCGTGCGCCCGGCGAGCCCAAAGACACCGAAGGCTCTGCGCTTTTCCAGATCTACCAAGCCTTTGCCACCGAAGAAGAAACCGCAGCACTGCGCCAAGCCTATGCCGATGGCATTGCGTGGGGCGAGGCGAAAAACATCTTGCTCGAGCGGATTGACCAAGAAATCGCTCCGATGCGCGCCGCCTATGAAGACTACATGGCCCACCCCGAAAAGGTAGAGGCGCTGCTGTTGGCCGGTGCTGACAAAGCACGCGCGATTGCCACGCCCTTCATGACCCGCTTGCGCAGCGCCGTAGGCCTGCGCCGCTTGAGTGCCAGCACCCAGCCCCAAGCGGCCAAGGCAGACAAGGTGGCGCTCGCCAGTTTCAAGCAATACCGCGAAAAAGACGGCCAGTTTTACTTCAAGCTCGCGGCCGCGGATGGCGAAGTGCTGCTGCAAAGCAAGGCGTTTGACTCCGGCAAGGTGGCAGGCCAAACCATTGCACAGTTGCAGCGCGACGGTGCTGCGGCTCTGGCGGCACTCACCGAGGTGCTCGAGCCCCTGGATCCAGCGGCCCACACTGCTGCAAGCGCGGCACTGGTCGCGTTGGCCGAGGCGGCTGCGCTGGCCGCCCAGGAAAAAGGCGCCAAGACCTGATGTAACCCGCCTACGGTGCCAGCACCCGCACTTGCAGCAAGCGGCGGGCCTCGGTGCTGCCTTTGCTGCTGAAAGTGCCTTGCCGGGCGGGCGCGTTCCCCGTGGCCGCAATCGTGACCCACTGCCCGAGCGGGGTGGTGACCGTCGTGCTGAGTTGCTGGCGGGTCTGGCTGGGCATGTCGGGGTTATGGCGCACGGCCATGTCCGCCTGCTGTAGCTCAATCTCGACGGTGGCATCTTGATTGCCGCCCGCCCAGCGCGGGGACACGGTCATGCTCTGGCCCACCTCGAACCACTGCACCGACTGCGCCACACCGCCCCCCGTGCTGCTGACCGATGTGCCACCCGAGCTGACGCTGTTGCTTTGGCTGCTGGCGGACTGCACCCACTGCACGGGGATAGCCTGGTTCATGCGCAGGCTGCCTTTTTCGCCATTGCGCACCTGAATTTTTTGGGGCGCCATGACAGGCGTGTCCGGCTGGGTGCCGATGCGCATGGCACCGTCTTCCCGGCCCTCTTCGACCTGCCGCAGCTCGACCGTCAGATCCCGCTTAGGCAACTTCGACTCTTTGGCCGGCTGAGCCGCGTGGGCGGCCAGCGGCATCACCACCGCCAAGGCCCAGAGCAGTGCGCCTGCACGGGTCATCCACGTCAATTCAAAACGCATACAAGCTCCTCAAAGTGCAGGTGGCATGCCGCCGGTGGCCTGGATCGACAGGCTTTCGAGCCATAGGGCATGGCCATCGTACATCCGGTAGGGCATGAAGAAGTGCATCAGGCGCGCGCCCCAGCCGTGCTGCGTTTCTTCGGTCAAAACCCTACAACCGCCGGCTTGCGGGATGATCAACCACGCGTGGTAGACCTCGGCCCCGAGACCGATGCCGTTCCAGGCGATCCGCTCACACGGAACAAACTCTTGCACGCACGAGCGGATATGCACCCCGAACGTTTTCCATTCGAACTCGAGACCCAAGGCCAAATCACGGCTGTGGCCAGGGGCCCAATCGACCTTGGAGTTGGCATACCAGGTGGGCCACAAAGGCGCGCGGATCAGCCATGCCCAGATGTGCTCGGCTGGCGCCGGAATAAACAAGTCGTTCACCACATGCACCGGCGCATGGTCGGGGTGAAAGTGTGCGGGCCACTGGATTGCAGGGGCGAGGGTGCTTTTAGGCATCAGCTGTCTTGTCCTGTAGGGGCGGACGCGGTAGCGGCACTGTTGCGCGCCAGCGTCCAGTTTTCAAAGTCTGCGCTGGGCATGGCCTTGGCAAACCACCAGCCTTGGCCGAGGTCGCAACCCGCATCGCGCAAGGCATGGCAGGTGGCTTCGTCTTCAATGCCTTCGGCCAACACTTTCAGGCCCAGATCATGGCCCAGCTCAATGGAGGACAAGACAATGGCCCTGTCTTTGCTGCCCTCGGCCAGGTTTTCCATGAAGGACTTGTCAATCTTCATTTCCTGGGCGGGTAGCTGCTTCAAATAGGTCAGCGACGAGAAACCGGCACCGTAATCGTCAATCGACAGCTTCACACCCAGGGCCACAAACCGGGCCATGCAATCAAGTGCCGCCTCTGGCGAGGTCAACAACACGCTCTCGGTGAGCTCCATCACCACCAAGGCCGGTGACAAGCCGCTGCTCATCAAGTGCTGCTCCACGGTTTGCAGCACTTCCGGGTCGTGCAGGGCGTCTGCCGACAGGTTGATTGACACACTCACGCCCGGCAAACGGGTTTGCCACGCAGAACAGTCCCTGAGCGCCCGTGCCACGGTCCAGACCGAGAACCGGTGCAAGAGCCCGGTGGACTCGATGATGGGGATGAACTTGTCCGGCGGGACCATGCCCTCTTGCGGGTCGTTCCACCGGGCCAGCGCTTCGGCCCCTACCACCAGGCCGGTCTTCAGGTCCACCTGCGGCTGGTAATGCAGCATCAGGGTGTTGTGCAGAATAGCTTCGCGCAGCTTTTCGTAGCGGCGGTTGCGGTCGACAAAATGCTTGTGCAGCAAGGCATCAAAAAACTGGTGATCCAGCCGGTGGTCTACCGCAAACAACAGGGCTTGCTCGGCGTTGCGCATCAGCGCCTCGGCATCAGACGCCTCGCCCAGCCTTTGCACCGCCACACCCAAAGCCATTTCGACATGGACCGCGAATTCACTGAGATGGGTCACATTGCGGAGGTGCGCAATCGCCCGCAGCTGCTGCACCGCACTGGCATCGGCCGTGTCGCTTTGCAGCACCACCCCCAAGGTGTCCTGCCCGATACGTGCCAGCCCCACCAGCCCGGTCAAATGCTGCTGCAGCACACGCCCCAACTGCCCCAATGACTCGTCCACCTTGGCAGAGCCCACAATGCTCGCCAACTCAGGCACCCTGAAGAAGCGGACATGGGCCACCAACAAAAACCCGCCCCCGCCTGACAGCAATGCCAAGCTGGAATCCAGTCGCTCGGTAAGCCCCTGCCGATTGAGCAGGCCGGTGGACAGGTCGTGCAAAGCGTTGTGCTGCAGGGTTCCGATGTGCTTGCGCACCTCGCCGGTGTGGTACTCCACCTGGTCAGCCAGGTGGGCCTGAAAGCGGCTGCGCAGCAGGTTGAAATACGCAGCGGTCACCACGTTAAAAAAATAGGCCAGCCCGTAGTAGAGCGCGTGGGCATCGTCGTAGACCCAAAAATCCCAGTGCCGTGAGCTGTAGAGCATGAGGCAGGGCACCAGCACTGCAAATGCCAGGCCGACCAGCCAGCCGGTTTTTTGCCCCCGCAAGAAAAACACGAGGTAAGGGAACACAAAGGTCCAGTAAGGCGCGTCTCCGGTTTGCCCGCCAAACACCGCGTTTGACGCAAAAATGGTAAACCCCGCCAGCACCAGCATGTTTTCAGACAGCACTGGCGGTGCTCTGCGGCTTACCAGAATGATGGCAGGCACGAGCAGAAACGCGACCTCGAGCAATTGCACAACGCCCATCACCATCAGCCGGTGTTCTTGCCCCGCCCGCACATTGGCAATACCGAATGCCAGCAAGGTCAAGGTGCCGATGACGGTAAAAATCAGGGTGTTGCTCCGGCGGCTGGCGTCGGGCACCAACTCCTGCTCGCCGATCCCGAGCAATTGCTTGAGCGTGGCAGGCAACGCCTGCTCAGAAGGCGGCGGGCTCTGACCAACAGGTAATGGGCAAGCGTGTGGATCCATGGTGTTACTCCCTGAACCGCTATTTTGTGGTGATGCAGGTCGTGGTTCTGCGGTACCCAAAATCCACCTGCTGTGCTAACTTAACCTGCTAGCGGTTGCATGTCCACCATGCTGACACGCTTTTCAGGGGGATTCCATGACACAAAAACGATTTCTGGAAGCCATCATTGTCGGCAGCGGGTTTGGCGGGGCCGTGATGTGCTGCCGCTTGGCCACCCGCTGGCCTGGCAAGGTGCTGCTGCTGGAGCGGGGCAAGCGCTACCCCAAGGGTAGCTTTGCGCGCAGCCCGCATGACTTTGCCAACAACCTCTGGGCCGATGCCGAGCCCGGCCAGCCACGCAAGCTCAATGGTTTGTTTGATATCCGCAACTACCACCGCATGGACGCAGTGGTGAGTGCCGGTTTAGGCGGTGGCTCGCTGATTTACGCCAATGTGTTCATGCCTGCACCTGCTTGGGTGTTTGGGGAGCGTTGGCCTGCGCAAATCAACCTGAGCACCCTCGCCCCTTACTACCGGATAGCGCAAGGTGTGCTGGGTGCCCGGCCTGTGCCGCCGGCTCAAGGCGATGCCCGCCGGACCATTCAGCGCACCGGCCTGTATGCCGACTTTGCCCAAGCCGATGGCGGCACCAGCCGGGCTGCCGATATTTGTGTGTTTTTCGGCAAGGGCTACGCAAATCGCCAGAGCGGCCCTTTGCCGATCGGCGAGCAGGAGCGCAACCGCTTTGGCGCAGTGCAAACCTCGTGCACCTATTGCGGCGAGTGCGATGTGGGCTGCAACGTACACGCCAAAAACACGCTCGACCTGAACTACCTGTACGCTGCAGAAAAGCAGCATGGCGCCTTGGTAGAAACCGGTAGCGAGGTCACCTGTATCACCCCCCTCAATGAAGCCGGTGACACTGACAGCACCGCCGATGGCCGCCACGGCTACCGGGTCGACTACCGCGACGATGCAGGCACAGCACGGCATGCCCTGGCCCGCCGGGTGGTGGTGTCAGCCGGCACTTTAGGCACCAACGAGCTGCTGCTTCGCTGCCGCGATGCGCTGGGCACCCTGCCGCGCCTCAGCCAGCGCCTGGGGCAAGGCTTTTCAGGCAACGGCGATTTTTTGTCTTTTGTGACCGGTGGCGAGCGAGATGCCGACCCCAACTACGGCCCGGTGATTACCCAGTACATCGACTACGGCTTGCAACAACCCCAACCGGGCCAGCCCGCCTTCATGCTGGAAGACGCGGCCTACCCCGCTTTTGCCGCCTGGTATGTCGAAGGACTGCGCCCCGCCGCCAGCCCCGGCTATGTGTTCAGCCGGATTGCGCGCACCATAAAAATCTTCAAGCAGCGCTGGGTGGACCAGCTGTTTTCCGGCAAATGGAGCGGCTCGGTGGTCGCCTATGCCAATGCGGTGCTGCAGGGCGATGTGTCGTACCGGAGCAGCGTGCTCCTGTTCATGGGGCAGGACGCTGCCGACGGCACCCTCAGCCTGAAGCGCGGCCGGCTTGCGCTGGACTGGCCGCAAACCACCAGCCGCCCGCTCTACGACGCCATGGTGGCCTGTGGTGAACGGTTCAAGCAATTCACCCGGGCGACGAGCTACATTCCGCAGCCCACTTGGGCCTGGCCGGTGCGCAACAACATCACGGTCCACCCCTTGGGTGGCTGTGCCTTGGCCGAAAGACCCGCCCAAGGGGTGGTCAGCAGCCTGCCCGGAGTGCGGGGGCAAGCCTTCGGCTACCACGGCCTGTATGTGGCGGATGGATCTATCCTTCCCACCGGCGTCGGGGCCAACCCGAGCGCCACCATCACCGCGCTGGCGGAGTGGATTGCAGAAGACATCACCGGCCTGGCTCCGGACGACACCCTTGGAGTACCCCATGCCTGAGCTATTGCCTACACCGGTCGCCTTTCAGTTCACCGAGGAAATGAAGGGCTACATCAGCCCAGGCCAACACACCTGCCAACAAGGGCATAACGAGGGCAAAGCCGGCGGTCTGGCGCTGATGTTTCACCTCACCATCCGCACCGGCGACCTGGACGCCTTTATTGCCGACCCGGCGCACCATGCGCAGGCTATCGGGTATCTGGAAGGGGGCTACATCGGTGGGCGGCAACCGGTGTTGGCTGGGGAATTCAACCTGTTTGCCGACAGCGGCGATGCAGACCGCAAGACCATGCTGTACCGCCTGAAGTTTGAAAACTCAGAAGGCCATGCGCTCACGCTTTGCGGCCGCAAAGACATCCGCGACGACTTTGGCTTTGACACCTGGTCTGACACCACAACCTTGTATGTGAACCTTTACGCCGGGCATGTGAGCGCTGCTGACGAGGGCGCCGCGACCTTGCTGGCCAGCGGCATATTGCATATTCAGGTGCGCGATTTTTTGCACCAGCTCACCACCTTTCAGGCAGACGCCCCCACCCTGGGCGAGCGCCTGCACGCGGTGCAGCGCTTTGGCCGCTTGTTTATGGGCAAGCTGTGGGAGACCCATGGCCTGCCGCGCCGCCATGGGCGCGAACCCCGTATTCGCACCATTCCGCTGCACAGCCTGGAGGGCGTAAAAGACGCGAATGTCAGCACCCACTACGCGAGCACGGGCGATGGTCTGGGCATTAGCTTGCTGCGCTTCCAGCGCGCGCCCTGCAAGGATGTGGTGCTGCTGGTGCCGGGGCTCACCGCGTCCAGCGACATGTTCATCATGCCCGAGCACCGTAACCTGACCCAGGTGCTGCTGGACGAAGGTTTTACCGATGTATGGACGCTCGACGGCCGCATCAGCAAGCGCCAGCCCTACAACCACACCCGCCACCGCTTTACTGTGGACGACGTGGCGCTTTACGACAACCCAGCCGCACTGGATGTAGTGCGCCGCGCGGTGGGCCCGCAAGCGCGCATCCACATCATCAGCCACTGCCTGGGTGCCTTGTCGGTGGCCATGAGCCTGTTCGGCAAAGCCATCGAGGGCGTGCGCAGCGTGATTGTGAATGGCGTGTCACTCACGCCCAAGGTGGGAACCTTTGCCAAGGCCAAACTGGCGGTGGGTCCTTTTCTGGCGGAGTCGGTGCTGGGGGTGGACTACCTCAACCCCGAGTGGGGCCAACAGGCAGGCATAGCGCCGGGCAAGCTCTTGGCCAAAGGTGTGAGCCTAGTGCACCGCGAATGCGATGTGCCCGAGTGCCACATGACCAGCTTCATGTGGGGCTACGGCTACCCGGTCTTGTTCCGACATGAAAACCTGCACGAATTGACCCACCGCCGCACCGGAGACTTGTTTGGCGGCAGCGGCGTGCACTACTACCGCCACATCCGCAAGATGGTGAGCGCCAACAATACCGCCGTGAAGTTCGACCCCAAAGATGTGCGCTACCGCCAGCTGCCCGACAACTACCTGCAAGACGCCGCCGATATCACCACACCCATGCTGCTGGTCGCAGGACAAGAAAACGCCCTGTTTCTCGACTCGAATGTGCTGTGCCATGAGCGCTTGGAGCAGATTGCACCGGGCCGTCACCAGTTAGAGGTAATCCCGGGCTACGGCCATGCGGATGTGATCATCGGGAAAAACGCGGCACACGATGTGTTTCCGCGCTTTTTGAAATTTTTGCGGCAGCACGCCCACTAAACCGGGCGGCGTGCCCGCGGGCTCATTCGATCTTCAAGTTCTGGCTGCGCACCACGTCGCGCCAGGCTTGGTAGTCGGCCTCAATAAAGCGAGTTTGCGCAGCCGGGATGCCGGGCATGGCGTCTACCGCGTCCACCTTGAAGCGAGCCTGGACTTCGGGCAAGGCCACCACCTTGTTCAAGGCGGTGTTGAGCTTCTCAATCACTGCAGCGGGCGTACCGGCCGGTGCAGCAAGCGCAAAGAAGTTCTGCACATCAAAACCCTTGAACCCGGCCTCGGTCATGCTGGGCACGTCGGGCATGGCACTGGAGCGCTTGGCACTAGTGACGGCCAGTGGCTTGACGCGACCGTCTTTGATCATCGGCAGCAAGGCGGGGATGGTGCCGGTGACCAACTGCACCTGGCCGGAGATCATGTCCATGGTGGCGGGCGCGACACCGCGGTAAGGAATGTGGGTGATAAAAGTACCGGTGCGCGCCTTGAGCAGCTCCAGCACCAGATGGTTCACACCGCCTGCGCCGGCGGAGCCGTAATTCAGCGCACCGGGTTGGGCCTTGGCTTTGGCCACTAGATCCTGCATGGACTGGATGCCGGTTTGCGGCGTCGTGGCCCAGACCAGAGGGCCGCTGGCAATCATGCCCACCGGGGTAAAGCTCTTGAGAGGGTCGTAGCCCGCAGTGGGCAATGAGGCGGCAACCGTGGTGAACGGCGAGGCCACCAGCAGCAAGGTGTAACCGTCAGCGGGCTGCTGGGCCACATATTGGGTGCCGATCGCACCGGAAGCACCGGTGCGGTTTTCGACCACAAAGCTGCCGCCCATGACCTCGCCCAGCTTTTGGGCCATCAGGCGGCCCATGGCATCGGTGCCGGCGCCGGGCGCGAAGGGCACGACAATCTTGACCGGCCTGTCCGGAAAGCCTCCTTGGGCCCAAGCCGGGAGGGCACTGGACACGCCCACGACCAAAGCTGCCAAAGCTGCCAAAGCTGTCCGACGAGAAAAAAACTTGCTGCGCATTGTCAACACCTCTGTGCATGAAACTCGAATAACCGGACTATGCGACAGCTGGGTTGCAGCAACATGACAAAGCCGCGCTCATGAAAAAAGCCTGCATTCCGGTGGGAATGCAGGCTTTATCGTTTGGGAAGGAGTCTTTCCTATCATCCTCGCCAACCCGCATGGAATCTAGGATTTCTTAGGTATTTCTCTCAAATTACCCCCTGAAATACCCCCAATTGGTTTTGCTGCCCTATCTTTTTGGTTGATTCGCTGAGGTCGTGTGCAGTGCGCAAAAAACAAGCGAAAAATTCAGATCCAAACTTAAAACTTATGCAGCACGGGAAACGTTTTGTTGTTACAAGATCACTTAGCGGGGGTAGGTGCTGAAATGCCGACTGCTTCACTGATTTGTCGCAGGACAACCGTGATTGTGTTGGGGTAGTCAAAGCCCGCCCCAGTGCTGCGGTCTACAACATAGCCGATAGGGCCACCAGCAAGTATGTTTCCCCATACGCCGCCATTGCTTTTAGACACTGCGACTTCTTGTCCTGTGAGGCCGTCTTTTTTGCAAACAACGGTCATATCGCCTGTACTTTTCTGAACGGAAACGCTACCGGGGGTAGTGACGAACCACTTACCAGCATCATTGGTCAATGTGCAGCCAACACCAGACACCTCTTTGTCGTCGTGAACAGTCTGGACACTCAAAGGTTGAATTTTTGACCCTGTGACAGAAGCGCAACCAGTTAGAGCAACCGTAGCTGCTATGGCAATTATTTTGAACATACTCAACCCTTAATTTGTACTCGTCTAACTTTGCAGCGACCACTGCAAAAAATTAGCCATTTAGGCTATCACGAGAACGCGGCCCATAGACTCACCCATTAGAGTGAAATTTACTGGAAGACGACGAGCCCTCTAGCTTGAGTAGCGCCCCCCACATTGGACGACCGGAAACAAAAAAGCCCCGTGGCACAAGGGCTTACGGGGCTTTTGGGGGTCTATATCGGACTGATATAAACCAAGTCTTGGAGGAGAAGGAGGGATTC
>DGQR01000027.1 GCA_002390825.1 Rhodoferax sp. UBA4409 | reverse complement strand
CAGGCTGTCGATGTCGGCCAATTGCTTCTCGGGGGAGCCGCCAGCGTCTGCGCTGATGTAGCTGGCACCGTCTTTGGTGAGCTGGGCTTTGATCGCGGCTTCGTCCGTCTTCCAGCGCTCTTCCTGGAAGTTGGACCAGCTCACGCCCACCACTTGGGCAAAAGCACCCGCGGCGCCCAAGCTCAGGGCGAGTGCGGTCAGTGTTGTCTTCAATTTCATCGTTGTCTCCAGTGATTGGGTCTGTCCCAGACCTTTGGTTTTGGAAGGACTCTGCCGAGTCATCGCACCGATTTAAATGCGAAACCGGCATTTAGTAAGAGCGACAAACTAATTGTTTGAGACTTCGTTCTTTCCGCGAATAGGGATAAACCCGACATAGTTTATCGATCGAACTTAATAAGATTGGCTCGACTGTTCATACTTCATAAAGGTTTGCGGCGTGCGACTTTCCCTCCCGTTTTTGCCCGGCCCGAGCCTGGGGTTGGCGCTCTTGTGTGGCGCGGCCGCTTGGGCTCAGGTGCCTGTGTCCGGCACGCTGCCATCCACGCCCCGCTTTCAGGAAGAGACCGACACCGCCGGCCTGCAAAGCCGCTTTGAAGGCGAGGGCGAATACATGGTGGGTGGCGGTGTGGCCACCTTTGATTGCGATGGAGATGGACTGCCCGAGGTGTATGTGACCGCCGGGGTCAACAAAGCCAAGTTTCTGCGCAACCGCAGCGCGCGGGGCGGCGCACTCAAGCTGCAAGAAGACCGCTCTGGCCTGGAGCTGACCAATGCGGTGGGTGCCTACCCCCTCGATGTGGATGGCGATGGCCAAACTGATCTGGTGGTGCTGCGCGTGGGCGAGGTGCAGGTCTACAAAGGGCTGGGCCAGTGCAAGTTCGAGCGCGCCAACGAGGCCTGGAACATTCGCACCGGCAACGGCTGGCACACCGCGTTCAGCGCCATATGGGAGGCGGGGCAAAGCTGGCCCACACTGGCATTTGGCACCTACACCGACCGCAGCAAACCCGACTTTCCATGGGGTAGTTGCACCCCGGGGCTGCTGCTGCGCCCCCGCGAGGGAGGTGGCTACGGCCCGCCGCAGCCACTGCAACCGGGGCACTGCGCCTTGTCGATGTTGTTCTCGGACTGGAACCGCTCAGGCATCGCCGCGCTGCGGGTGAGTAACGACCGCGAGTACTACAAAGGTGGGGAAGAGCAGCTGTGGCAACTGCCGCCCGGCCAGGCACCCGCGCTGTACACCGCGGCCCAGGGCTGGAAGCCGCTGCAGATCTGGGGCATGGGCATTGCCAGCCACGACCTGACGGGCGACGGCTACCCCGAGGTGTTTTTGACCAGCATGTCTGACAACAAGCTGCAAACCCTGGAGGCCGGCGCCCAACAGCCCCGCTACATCGACATGGCTTACAAGCGCGGCGTCACTGCCCACCGCCCCTATGTGGGCGGCGATGTGCACCCCAGCACTGCGTGGCACGCCCAGTTTGCCGACCTGAACAACGATGGCTTGGCGGACTTGTTCATCGTCAAAGGCAATGTCTCCACCATGCCCGACTTCGCCACCTTGGACCCCAACAACCTGCTGTTGCAAAAGGCCGATGGCAACTTTACTGAGGTGGGTAGCCAAGCGGGTCTTGCCAGCTTCAAGCGGGGCCGCGGCGGCATGGTGGTGGATTTGAATGGCGATGGCTTGCTCGATGTGTTGGTGGTCAACCGCTGGGACAAGGCCCAGGTCTGGCGCCAGTTGCCTGCTGCCACAGCAGGCAGCCCGGCCATCGCGGGCCACTGGCTGCAGCTGCGCCTGCGACAAGCTGTGGGCAACCGTGATGCGGTGGGCGCCTGGGTGGAACTGCGCTGGGGCGAGGGCGATGCGGCCCGCGTGATCCGGCAAGAGTTAACGGTGGGCGGCGGCCATGCCAGCGGCCACCTAGGGTGGATGCATTTCGGTGTGGGTGATGCCACCCGTGTGCAAGTCCGGGTGCAATGGCCGCATGGCGCATGGAGCGAGTGGGCCAGCGCAGACACCAATGCCTTTTACCAATTCAGCGAGGCGGGCTTGCGCCCGGCAGGACAGCCATGAAAACCATCTGGATTCGCTGGGTAGGTGCCATCTGTATAGCGTGGGGCGCTGCGCCGCTGGCAGCACAAGGACAGGTACAGGGACAAGTGACATTGCCTGCACCGGTGCAGCAACCGGCTGCGAGCTACAGCGCACAAGTGGCAACCGAGTGGTTCAGCCTTGCATTGCAGTTAACGCAGCAGACCCCGGGTTTCAGCCCGCCGGTGGCGTCGCGCGCTTTGGCCTACTTGGGCTTGACCCTGTACGAGTCGGTGGTGCCCGGTATGCCGCAGCATCGCAGCTTGGCGGGCCAGCTCAACGAGCTGCAATCGCTGCCATGGGCCCAGCCCGATGAGGTCTTGCACTGGCCTACCGTGGCCAATGCGGCGCTGGCCACCATGACGCGCATGATGTTTCCCAACGCGAGTGCTGAAAACAAAGCCCGGATCGACCTGCTGGAGCGCAGCCTGCCGCTCAAGCTGGCGCGGGACTTTGACCCGTCCCGCGTGACCCCCGAGATCACCAATCGCTCGGAGACTTTCGGCAAGCTCATGGCCATGGCGATCATGACCTGGGCGCGCACCGATGGCGGACACGAGGCCTGGGGCCCCTTGCGCCGCCATCAGCTCAACTATGTGCCGCCCAGCGGCGAAGGCACCTGGAGTGCCACGCCCCCCGCATTTGCGCCGCCCCTGTTGCCGTGGTGGGGCGATGTGCGGCCGTTTGTGCTGCCCAGCGCCGCCACCTGCCCGGCGCCGCCGATTCCGGCCTACTCCGAGGTGACGGGCTCGGCGTTTTACAAGGAGGCGGAAGAGGTTTACCGCATCAGTAACCAGGCCACCCAGGCGCAGCGCCAGGTGGCTCTGTATTGGGCGGACGACCCGCTCAAAACCCCTACCCCCGCAGGCCACTGGGCCTTCATTGCGGGCGACCTGCTGCAGCAGCGCCAAGGCAACCTGGCACTTGCCGCCCAGACCTATGTGCAGCTCAACCTTGCGATGGCAGATGCCTTCATTGCGGGGTGGAAAACCAAATACACCGTGAACCTGCTGCGGCCGGTGACCTATGTGCAGCTGGTGCTGGACAGCAACTGGGTGCCGGGCTTGATGCACACGCCGCCGTTTCCCGAATACCCGTCGGGCCATTCGGTGCAGTCCAGCGCGGCAGCGGCGGTGCTGGACAAGGTGTTTGGCGCAGGCCAGCCCTTCACCGACAACACCCACAACGACAGGGGCTGGGGCCCGCGCACCTTCGCCAGCTTCCAGGCGGCTGCCAACGAGGCAGCCCTGTCCCGCCTGTATGCGGGTATCCATTTCCGAAGCGGCATCGAGGGTGGCAAAGTGCAGGGCCGTTGCGTAGCGCAGCAGGTGCTGGCGCTGAAGCTACTGCGGTAGCGCTTACGCCTCGCCTAAGCCTCGCCGACGCCGATCGGGGCGGGCGCTCGCATCACGATGCGGGTGAACAGCCGGTCGTACACCGGATCGCGCCGGCCCTTGGTGGCCAGCGGGTCGCGGTTGGCCTCGAAGGCTGCGTCCAGCTCGGCCCAGTCCTGGTCGGAGAGGGCGGTCTGGGCCACTGGCAGGATGGCGGTTTCTTCCAGCTGCATGTGGGCCAGGTAAGACTGCACATAGCGGCGCACTGCGGTGTCAAAGGCGGCGCGCCGGCTCTCGCCAATCAGCTCCCAGCCCAGGAGCAGGTGCTGCAGGTCGCGCACCGCCGTTTCGCTGTGGGCGTGGTCGGCCTCAAGCTGGATGATGGCGTCCATCACCTGCGGTGCGACCCGTGCCACCCGGGGGAACAGCAGGTTGGACTCCTTGGGGTGGTGCAGTTTTTCAGGGAACTCATCGATATAAAACAGCATGGCGCGCACGACGTCGAAAAACGACTCGGCCTCGTCGCCGGGGCCACGGTCCAGCATCATGGTGAGTGACTGCAGCATGGCCTTGAGCGCGGCATGCTCGTCCCTGATGATTTGCAGGCTGCTTTGTTTCACGGGTGTCTCCTCGGGTCTTTTGCCAGAGCTTCCCATGCCAGCGCGCCACAGGGGTTGATGCAAGTCAACAGAGGCGGCCATGGCTGCCGTGAATCGCGTGCTTGGGTACCATCAAGGGGCACGCTACTCCACGAATTCTTGTCATGACTCCACGCGCTCTTGTTTCTTCCCCTGGGTTTCGCCGTTTGGCGTGGGGGCTCGGTGCTTTGCTGGCCCTGTGGGCGTTGGCCTGGGCAGCGGTTCCGGCACTGGCCAAAAGCCAGGCCCAAAGCCGCTTGGGCGAGCTGCTGGGCCGGCAGGTCACCGTCGGGAGCATTGCGTTTTCTCCATGGTCGTTAGAGCTCACGGTGCGCGATCTTGCGGTGGCCACCGCGGACGGCAAGGGCGTGCAGTTCTCACTGGACCGGGTGTATGTGGATGCAGAGGCGCAGTCCCTGTTCCGGCTGGCGCCGGTGATTGATGCAGTCACGGTAGACGCGCCCAAAGTGCAGCTCACCCACCTGGGCGACGGCCGCTACGACATTGACGACATCCTCGAGCGACTGAATAAACCCGACGACACCCCTGCCGGCCCTACCCCCAAATTTGCGGTCTACAACCTCACCCTGAACCAGGGCAGTGTGGATTACGCCGACCGCGCCGGTGGCGCAGAGCGCCAGCACACCCTGCGGGACTTGCAGATCAGCCTGCCGTTTTTGAGCAGCTTCGACTCCAAGCGCGATGTGCTGGTGTCGCCCCGATTGGCCTTTGTGCTCAATGGCAGCCGCTTCGACTCTGAAGCCGAAGGCACTCCGTTTGCCCAAAGCCGCAAGGGCGATGCCGCACTCACCATCCGCCAGCTGGACTTGGCGCCTTATTTGCCCTACCTGCCCGCCAACTTGCCGGTCAAGCCCCTAAGCGCATTGGTGGATGCGGATATCCAGCTGGGCTTTGTGCAGAGCCCGCAAACGGCGGTGACCTTGTCGGGCACGATCACCGTGAGCCGCTTGGCGGTGCAAGACACCAAGGGCAAACCACTCTTTTCTGCCGACAGCCTGCAGGTGGGGTTGGCTGATGTGCGCCCGCTGGAGCGCAGCGTGAAGCTCTCGGGCATCACCCTCAACGCGCCAGTGCTGAATGTGGTGCGCGCGGCCGATGGCAGCTTGAACCTGCTGCCACCCGGGCCCGCCAAACCAAGTGCTCCTAAAAAGATAGCTGCTCGCGCAGATTCTGCGAGCGCTAGTGCCCCAAAAGATGCTGAAACACCCACGCCCACCCCCTGGGCGCTCCAGCTCGATACGCTGACCCTGAAAGATGCATCGATAGATTGGACCGACCAGGTCACCGCCCCCGCCACCCGCTTGGGGCTGCGGGATTTCCAGGCCACGGTCTCCAAGCTGCAGTGGCCCATGAAAGAAGCCGCTACCCTGGATTTGAAGGCCCGCTTGCAAAGCCTGGCCGCGGGCACCAAGGTGTCTGTCGCCCAACTCAGCCTGCAAGGCGAGGGCACGGTCGGTACGGGCAAGGCCGAGGCCAGCGTGTCGGACTTCGGGCTGGGGCTGGTGTCGGGTTATGTGTCGCCTTACTTGGTGCCAACCTTGCGCGGGCAAGCGGATACCCGGGTGAACATCGCCTGGGACGGCGAGCGCCAGACTGCGATTGTGCAAAAGCTGGCCCTGCGCGATGTGGCGTTGGTAGGCGACAAGCCGGCTGCAGAACCCCGCGTGAATGGCAATGGCAGTGCAAACAGCGGTGCGAGTGGTAACAACAACGGCCCCAGCTCAGGCGATATGCCGCAGTTCAAGTTGTTGGAGGTGAGCGATGTGCGGGTAGACACCCAAGCCCGCAGCGCGACGGTGGGCAAGGTACTGTTGCAAAAGCCCAGCACCGGCGTCCGCCGCGACGCAGAAGGCCGCTGGATGTTTGAAAGCTGGCTCAAGCCGACCGAAGCTGCTGCACCGGTAGCCGATGCCACTGCCAACAAACCTGCAGCCCCGGAAGCCGCAGACACCAAAGCCGTGGTGGCCAAGTCACCGGCCCCTTGGAAGCTGAGTCTGGGCGAACTCAAGCTCGAAGAGGGCCACGTGGTGTTCTCGGACCGCCTGCCCGCGCGCCCGGTGCGTCTGGAGCTCAGTGGCTTGCAAGTGCAAGCTAAAAACATCCAGCCCGACGGCAAAAAGCCCATGCCGCTGCAAGTGGCCGCCAAGCTCAAATCCGGTCAGGCCGATGCAGGCAGCCTGCGCTACACCGGCAATGTGATGTGGGACCCGGTGGTCGCCCAAGGTGAGGTGGACATTGCCGACCTGCCGGTCCATGCGCTGCTTGGGTATGCCGGTCTCGGCCTGAACTTGGACGTGCTGCGTGCCGACACTAGCTTCAAGGGGCAGGTGCGCTTTGCTGCGCTCGCCAACGGACCGCAGGTAAGCGTGAAAGGCGATGCCGCGCTGGAAGACTTCAGGGCCAACACGACCGGCAAGGGCGCAGAGAGCCTGGGCGAAGAGCTGCTGAGCTGGAAGGCACTGAACGTGCCCGGCATCGACTTCAATATGGCCCCCGGCACTGCCACCCAGGTGCAGGTGCGTGAGGCGGCCCTGTCTGACTTTTATGCCCGCCTGATCGTGAATCCGCAAGGCCGTTTGAACCTGCAAGACCTGGGACAAAGCGCACCGCCTGCGGCCGAAGGCGCCAAGCCGGCAATAACAAGTACAGCTGCAGCAGCGGCGGCCAGTGCAGCGGCACCTGCATCTTCTGCGCTTTCGGCGGCGTCTGCCACCAGCACTGCATCTGCGAGCCCGGCCGCCATCATCCAGATGGGGCCCATCAGCATGGTCAATGGGCGGGTGCTGTTCTCCGACCGTTTCATTCAGCCCAACTACACCGCCAACCTCACCGACCTGACCGGCAAGCTCAGCCGGTTCTCCAACCAGCCCACCGGCGGCGTGGTGCAATTGGCCGACCTCGAGCTGCGCGGCCGCGCGGAGGGCACAGCCTCTCTGGAAATTTTGGGCAAGCTCAACCCGCTGGCAAAGCCACTGGCGTTGGATGTGAAAGGCATGGTGCGCGATTTAGAGCTTTCGCCCCTGTCGCCCTACGCGGTCAAATACGCCGGCTATGGCATTGAGCGCGGCAAGCTGAGTGTGGACGTGCACTACACCGTGCAGCCTGATGGGCAGCTCACCGCTGCCAACAAACTGGTGCTCAACCAGCTGTCTTTCGGCGACAAGGTGGACGGTGCGCCCACCAGCCTGCCGGTCAAACTGGCCGTGGCGCTGCTGGCCGACCGCAATGGCGTGATCAACCTTGACCTGCCGATCAGCGGCTCGCTCAACGACCCGCAGTTCCGTGTGGGACCTGTGATTTGGCAGGTGATTACCAACCTGGTGACCAAAGCCATTACCGCGCCTTTCAGCTTGCTGGCCAATGCCCTCGGGGGCGGCGGTGGCGCAGAGCTCAGCAGTGTGGTGTTTGCCCCGGGGAGCGCAGGCCTGAGTGATGCGGCCCGCGCTGGCTTGGACAAGGTGGCGCAGGCCCTGCAAGACCGGCCCGCCCTCAAGCTCACGGTAGTGGGGTCCGCCAACCTGGAAGCCGAGCGCGATGCTGCCAAGCGTGAAAAGCTCAAGGCGTTGCTGCTGGCCGAAAAGCGCCGCACCACCAGTGCGC
>DGQR01000035.1:10916-18939 GCA_002390825.1 Rhodoferax sp. UBA4409 | reverse complement strand
AGCGAGTTCGGCAAGAAGAACGGTTTGTTCACTGCCGGCTGGCGTCCGATGTGGGTGGTCGACTTCCCCATGTTCGAATTCGACGAAGAAAGCGGGCGCTATACCGCGGTGCACCACCCGTTCACAGCGCCCAAGGCCGGTCACGAAGACTGGATGGTCACTGCGCCCGAGAAATGCATCTCGCAAGGCTACGACATGGTGTTGAACGGCTGGGAAATGGGTGGCGGCTCTGTCCGTATCCACCGTGCTGACGTACAGCAAAAGGTGTTCGATGCCCTGAAAATCACACCGGAAGAAGCCCAGCTCAAGTTCGGCTTCCTGCTCGATGCCTTGCAGTACGGCGCGCCTCCACACGGTGGCTTGGCCTTCGGTCTGGACCGTATCGTGACCTTGATGACAGGTGCCGAGTCGATCCGTGACGTAATTGCTTTCCCCAAGACCCAGCGAGCCCAGTGCTTGTTGACCCAAGCGCCGAGCCCTGTGGACGAAAAGCAGCTGCGCGAACTGCACATCCGCTTGCGCAACGTGGATTTGGCCAAAACAGCCTGAAACGTGGTGGGCCCGTCAGCGGGTCGTGCACAATGAAAGGGCGCCTCTATGGCGCCCTTTTTCATTGCGAGGCCCATGACGTTGCCGTACAAAATTCCTCAGTCGGTCTTGGTGGTGATCTACACGCCCCAGCACGAGGTACTGCTGATACGCCGTGTGGAGCCTGACCCCCTGGCGCCACCCTTTTGGCAATCCGTGACGGGGGCCAAAGACTTTCCTGAAGAGAGCTGGGCCGTCACCGCAGCTCGGGAGGTCTGGGAGGAGACAGGGCTCGACTGTCGACCCGGCGGGCCCTTTGAGCAAGGGCTGGTTGATTGGGGGCTGGAGAACATTTATCCGATCTATCCCCGCTGGCTGTACCGATACGCTCCCGGCGTTACCCACAACACCGAGCGGGTGTTTGGCTTGGGTGTTCCGCATAAGCCCGATGTTCATTTGAGCCCGACGGAGCACACTGACAGCTGTTGGCTGCCGATGGCCGATGCAGCGGACCTCTGCTTTTCTCCTTCCAATGCGGAGGCCATCTTGATGCTGATGCACCGAGACCGGCTGCCATTGGGGAGGAGTGAGGCATGACAAATTTGCGAGTGGTCACTTACAACATCCACAAGGGTGTACAGGGTTTTGGCCCGATGCGCCGTTTGGAGATTCACAACCTCAGCCATGCGATGGCCGGCATGGAGGCCGATGTGCTGTGTTTGCAAGAAGTTCGCAAAATGCACCATGGTGAATCCCGGCATTTCCCGCATTGGCCTGAGGCGCCTCAAGCAGACTTTCTGGCTCCCGAGGGTTACAACGCGGTGTACCGCACCAATGCCGTCACTCGCCACGGTGAGCATGGCAATGCCTTGCTTTCACGATGGCCGGTGCTGACGCATCAACACGAAGACATGTCTGACCACCGCCTGGAGCAGCGGGGCCTTTTGCATGTGGAGTTGGATGTTGCGGGCCGCAGTGTGCATGTGCTGGTGATCCATTTGGGGCTGATCCGGACGAGCCGGGCACGTCAGCTGCAGCAGCTGGCTCGCTATGTGGAACGTGAGATACCGCGACACTGCCCGTTGCTGGTCGCAGGCGATTTCAATGACCTCGGGCCTTGGGTGGCGAAGCAACTGGCAGGCGCTGAACTGCAGGCCCCTGTGACCCGACGGTGCGCCACCTTTCCCTCCCGGCTGCCGCTGGTGCAATTGGATCATGTGCTGGGCCGGGGCCTGTTGCCTGCGGCCTCGCATGTGCCGCGCGGCCCGCAGTGGGCGCGCATGTCAGATCACCTGCCCTTGGTGACGGAGTGGAATTTGCCCACGGAGTTGCCGGCATGCTGAAGCCCAATGAGGTCAGGTCGGGACATGTGCTGCATTTGTTGAGTGGCGGTGATGAGTTTTTTCCGGCGCTGGTGGGGGCTATCGATACTGCCCAACACGAGGTGCGACTGGAGACCTACATTTTTGATTTCAACGGCCAAGGTGCCGATGTGGCCGAGGCCTTGGCCCGCGCAGCGGAGCGTGGGGTTGCGGTGTTTGTGGTGATGGATGGTGTGGGTACCCCCTATCTGCCCGCCCATTGGATGGATCGTTGGCGCCAGTGTGGAGTGCAGTGGCACCGTTACGCACCCTTCGGTTACACGGGGGTGTTGATTCCTGGCCGGTGGCGGCGTCTGCACCGCAAATTGTGTGTGGTCGATGGACAGCGGGCGTTTTGTGGCGGTATCAATATCCTGGATGACTGGCTGGACCCCCACTTTGGCGCACTCAGTGTGGCGCGACTTGACTACGCTGTGGCGGTGACAGGTCCGCTGGTCGCCCAATGCCATGCGGTGATAGCCCAGTTTTGGGCCCGCCTGCAAGCGACCCGGCAGTTGGAATCTCTTCAGTGGGCCCGCGTGCGCCAAAGCTGGAAGGCCTTTCGGTTGTTGCCTCCGCCAAGCGATGCGCCGGGCGCTTCCAAAGCGGATGATGGCAGCGTGCTGGCAGCGCTGCTCTTGCGCGATAACGTGCGCAATCGCACGACGATTGAGCGGAGCTATCTCAAGGCGATTGGTGCTGCCCGCGAACACGTGGTGCTGGCGAATGCCTATTTCCTGCCCGGTGGTCGATTGCGGCGGGCACTGATCCACGCTGTGAAGCGTGGGGTGCGTGTGCAGGTCGTGGTGCAAGGTCAATACGAATATTTCATGCAGTACCACGCGGCCCGCCCGGTACTGAGCCTTTTGGCCGCGCGGGGGGTAGAGATCTGTGAATATATGCCCGGTTTTTTGCATGCCAAGGTAGCGGTGGTTGACGGCGTGTGGGCTACTGTTGGGTCGTCCAATCTCGATCCCTTGAGCTTGCTTCTGGCGAGAGAAGCCAATGTGGTGGTGCACGACGAAAAGTTTGCAGGCCGCTTGTCTGGCGCCCTGGAGCAGGTGATTCAGGGTCATACCCGGCCTTGGGATCTGACGGCAGATGCCCATCGCCCCTGGTTTGAACAGGTGTTTGATCGTCTGGCCTACGGGGTGATGCGCCTGATCTTGCTATTTAGTGGGCGGCGCTATTAAATATATAGCGCTAGGCGCAATGTTTATAAGGACCTTTTGCTAAAAACATTAAAAGTCAATCACTGGTACCATGGCGAGACTTTCATGACATCAAAATCCCTTATGAGCTCTACAGACGCGCTGGAAGGAACTCCGCTTTCCACCCAAATCCGCCAACGATTGAAAGCCGCCCGCAAGCGCTTTCACGCAAACGACAACATTTCTGAATTCATTCAGCCCGGCGAGCTCGAGACGCTGCTGGATGAGGTCGAAGTGCAAATGCGCGGTGTGTTGAACAGCTTGGTGATTGACATTGAAAATGACCACAACACCGACAACACCGCGCGGCGTGTCGCCAAGATGTATCTCAATGAGGTGTTTCGTGGCCGTTATGTGCCGGCGCCCACGATCACTGAATTCCCCAACGTCGGTCACCTCAATGAGTTGATGATCGTCGGGCCCATCACGGTCCGCAGTGCATGCAGCCACCACTTTTGCCCGGTGATCGGAAAAATCTGGATCGGTGTGATGCCCAATGAGCACACCAATGTGATCGGTTTGTCCAAATACGCGCGTTTGGCCGAGTGGATCATGGGGCGTCCCCAGATTCAGGAAGAGGCTGTGGTGCAACTCGCTGACCTGATTCAGGAAAAGACTCAGCCCGATGGTTTGGCCATCGTCATGGAAGCCAGCCACTATTGCATGGCTTGGCGCGGCGTCAAGGACATGGACAGCAAGATGATCAACTCGGTCATGCGCGGCGTCTTCTTGAAAGACCCTAACCTGCGTCGTGAATTTCTCTCCCTCATTCCCCAGAAAGGCTAATGCCATGTTGGTTCGTTTGCTTTACGCCAGCCGCGCGATTGACTCTAATCCCGACGCAATTGAGGCCATCCTTTCACAATCGCGCAACTACAACCCGACGTGTGGCATTACCGGCATCCTGTGCTACGGGGGCGGTATTTTCTTGCAGGCCATTGAAGGCGGACGCATGGCCGTCAGTGAGTTGTATGGCCATATCCAAAAAGACACCCGTCACAAAGACGTCGTGTTGCTGCACTACGAGGAAATCACGGAGCGCCGCTTCGGTGGTTGGACGATGGGACAGGTCAACATGTCCAAAATCAACACCAACATTCTGCTGAAGTACGCAGAGCGTCCAGAGTTGGACCCTTACTCGGTGTCTGGCAAAGTGTCTTTGGCCCTTTTGGAAGAGCTCATGGCCACGGCCTCCATCATCGGGCGTGCTTGACTCCCGATTAACGCTTGACAGGCCCGGGGTGGGCTTGTCGCTGCGTCGGCGCGTGCCCTCTTGAATCTGAGTTCCAGGCCCTTCCAAATACCCAAGGTGCGGTTGATTGCTTTGGAGCCCCTATGGGTGTACTGATCGGTTGTGATTTTTCCAGTAGCCCATCCAAGCGCAAAGGTATCGTGTGCGCTAAGGGGGCACAGGCCGGCGGTCGGTTGATACTGCACGGTTTGGAGAAACTCGCGTCTCTGGATGAGTTTTCCGCTTACCTTGAGAGTGAGCCGTCGTGGCTTGGTGCCTTCGATTTGCCTTTTGGTTTGCCGCGTGAGCTGGTTGTGGCAATGGGTTGGCCTCTGGACTGGGAAGCCTGCATACGGCATTACGCAGCCTTGGCTCGCGATGACATCCGTACAGCTTTTGCTGCGTTTTGCGATGCGCGCCCTGCGGGTGGCAAGTTCGCCCACCGCGCGACCGACTTTCCCGCGCAGTCCAGCCCCTCTATGAAGTGGGTCAACCCACCCGTAGCATTCATGCTGCATGCTGGCGTACCCCGCCTGATGGCTGCCAACGCGTATTTCCCGGGCTTGCAAATACGGCCAGCAGGGGCAGATGCCGATCTCCGGGTTGCGTTGGAGGCTTACCCCGGCTTGATCGCAAAAGCAGCGTTGGGGAGCCGAAGCTACAAGAGTGATGAAAAAGCCAAGCAAACACCTGAACGTTTGATTGCCCGCAAAGACCTCGTCCACGCGCTCGAAATGGGTCAGACCCGATGGGGCGTTCGTCTCAAGTTGAGCCATGCCCAGCGTGACGCTCTGGTGGATGACCCTAGCGGAGACAGCTTGGATGCCGTGCTTTGTCTCGTGTTAGCCGCTTGGGCAGAGCTGCGCAATATAGCGGGGGCGCCGCTTTACGGCTTGCCGCCCACCATGGATCCACTGGAAGGTTGGATCGTCTCAGCCTAGCTTGTGCCAGGCCAGAGCGGGTCTTATTCGGCTTTGAGACCCACCGTCTCTTCGACTTTGACTGCCAGCTGAGAAATTGCAAGCGCAGCGGGGCTGCCGGGCATAGCCTGTAGCAACAGCTGGCGTCGCATGATTGCTTGGCGTACCGCGGGGTCCGCTGGGATGTCTCCCATGTGAACCAATTTCACATGTTTACCGGTGTCGGTGGTGACGAAGCGATCCAACACCTGTTGAAGTTGCGTGGTGATTGCGCGCCCATCGCCCAAGCGGGCTGTTTGGTTGATGACAAGCCGGATGGTCTGTCGTTTCTGCTGCCCCACCAGTACCTTGATAGTGGCATAGGCATCGGTGAGGGACGTCGGTTCCGGAGTAGCTACTACCATCACTTCCGCAGCAAGAGAGACTGCGAACAAGACCACGTCAGAAATCCCGGCGCCGGTATCGAGAATGACAACGTCGTAATGCGGTACCAAGCCATTCATGATTCGCAGGAAGTCACCGCGTACCTCGGGCGTGAGACGTGAGTACTCCACCATCCCCGATCCGGCTAGCAGCACTGAGAAGCCTCCGGGGGCACGAATGATGGCCTCTTCCAATTTCGCTTTGCCGGTGAACACATCGTGCAAGGTGATTTTGGGGTAGAGGTTTAAAACCACATCCAAGTTGGCGAGACCGAGATCCGCATCGAGCACCAAGACCCGCTGGCCTCGTTTGGCCATGGCTGCAGCCAAGTTGGCAGATACAAATGTTTTACCGACGCCGCCTTTACCGCTGGTAACCGCGATTACCTTGCCAGATGGTTGCGTCGGCGACCCGGTGTTGCCCTCGGCAGAATGGGGTGGGTTTAATACGTCAGACATCAGAATACCCTCTGCATGGGGCCTGCACCCGTATTGTTGGGTGGTTCATTTGAAACGCTTTCAATCCACGCGGGATCACCCAAAGACAGGTGACCGAACAAGAGATTTTTTTCTTCGGCACTGACATAGATCTCTTGTTGTTGGTCGAGGAAGATTCGGTTGCGCCCCTCTTTTTTCGCACGATAGAGTTGCAAATCGGCGCGCTCCGACCACAGTGCGCCCGTAGATCGCACCCACTCGGGGGCGTAAGCACCACCAATACTGACGGTCACTTTGATACTCAGGCCGGGTGCAATTTGAATAGACAGATTTTCAATTTGTGCCCTGATCCGCTCCGCAACGACCTTGCCGTAACCTGTGTGGCAACTCGGCAGCATGACAGAGAACTCTTCTCCGCCCAATCTGGCGACCGTATCCATCGGTCGGACACATCCAGTCAGAGTTTTGGCAATGACTTGGAGCACTTGATCGCCAGCCTGGTGGCCGTAAGTGTCGTTCACCTTTTTGAAGTGATCAATGTCGAGCATCAACAACAGTGCGGGCTCCCCTGAGCGGGCGACTACGTCAATAGACCGCTCCAGAACCCCCGAGAAATGGCGCCGATTGGCCAGTCCCGTCAGTGGATCTCTCAGGGACAGCTCGCACAGGCCATCGATAACTGCCTGCAAATAAGCTTCTGGGGAGTCCACTGCGGAGGGGAGTGACACGGTGGCGTCGTGCTCCAAAAGCGCTCGTGCGTTTTCTAGCCGCAAATGATGCAGCTGTAAGGCAGGGGAGGGGTTTTGTTTTTCCACGATCAGGTTTTGGCGTGATTCAAAGTCTAACAGGAAGCGCTGATTTCCCCGCTCTCCACGGCGAACGCCTTGGGGTTAAAAAGACCGGTTATCTCAGGCTAGTTGTGGTCACTGGAGGTTCCGCAAACAGTGCAAGCGGTATTGCGGGGCAGTCGCATATCGCTCCATTCCATCGACAGTGCATCCAGTAACAAAATCCGGCCCGTAAGGGTGCCCGGAACTTGTAGCAGCAGTTTGAGCGCTTCAGCCGCTTGCATGGCACCGATGATTCCGACCAGAGGTGCAAAAACACCCATCGTGGAGCATTGAGTCGCCGGTGGCGCGTCGTCGGGTGGGAACGCGCACGCGTAACACGGGGCGTTGTGGGTGCGATGGTCAAAGACGGTGATTTGTCCGGCAAACCGGATAGCCGCTCCTGAAACGAGCGGTACCCGATGATGGACACACGCCGCATTAACTGCTTGGCGGGTTTCGAAATTGTCACTGCAATCGAGCACCACATCCATCTGCGCCACGTGAGCCAGCAGCCAGTCGGTATCGGCTCGAATTTGCAAAGGATGGACTTGGGTCAGCGGGTTGATAGCAGCAAGACTGCCGGCCGCAGAAGCCACTTTGGGTCGGCCAATCGCATCCGTTGAGTGGATGATTTGCCGTTGTAAATTGGTCAGGTCAACAACATCGGGGTCTGTCAGTGTGATCTGACCGACTCCCGCAGCCGCAAGATACAGAGCAGCGGGGGCACCTAGTCCGCCCGCACCCACGATCAAGACATGACTGTCGCAAATCCGGGTCTGTCCCTCGATCCCGATTTCATCGAGCAAGATGTGCCGCGAATATCGCAGCAGTGCCTCGTCCTGCATCGGCGAGTCAGTTGTCTTTGGCTTCTTCTTTGCGCTCCACCTGGGTCTTGCTGACCAGAACAGGCTTGCCCTTCAGGTGGTTGATGGCCTGGATCAGCTGAAAGTCTTTGTCTGAACCAAACTCAGGCACTTTACGCTCCGAGGCGGGTTTGCGTGACTCTTCCTCCAAGCGCTTCAGTGCCTCCTCACGGGCTTTTTCGCGAGCGGTGTCTTTTTTCTCTTCGCCTTGTCCGCTGG
>DGQR01000035.1:0-10666 GCA_002390825.1 Rhodoferax sp. UBA4409 | reverse complement strand
GTCGTGATTTTTAGACCAGTGTCAGGGCCCAAAGGCCGGAAGGTTTGCACCGAGCCTTTACCGAATGACTGGCTACCCATGATCGTGGCGCGTTTATGGTCTTGCAATGCGCCTGCCACGATTTCACTGGCGGATGCCGAACCTTCATTGACCAGCACCACCACAGGTACTTTCTTCAATGCAGCAGGCAATGTTTTCAAAGCCTCGGCGCCCGACAGGCCGCGAATATCACTGGCGGTAGCCCGCAGGACTTGCTTGCTTTCCGGGGTCTGGCCGTTGGTGGATACCACCGTCACGTTATCAGGCAAGAAGGCCGCCGACATGGCTACCGCAGCGGTCAAGAGGCCACCGGGGTCATTGCGCAGGTCGAGCACCAAGCCTTTGATTTTGGGGTCTTGCTTGTAGATTTCGTCCACTTTCTTGGCGAAATCTTCGAAGCTGCGCTCCTGGAACTGACTGACGCGGATCCAAGCGTAGCCTGGCTCCACCACTTTTCCACGGACGGATTGCTGCTTGATTTCTTCCCGAATGATCGTGACCGGGAAGGTGCGATTTTCTTCCTTGCGGAAGATGGTCAGCAGCACTTTGGTATTGGGCTCGCCCCGCATCCGCTTCACGGCTTCGTTCAGGGTCAGCCCTTTGACCGCGGTGTCATCGATTTTGGTGATCAGGTCATTGGTTTTGAGGCCAGCGCGGAAGGCGGGAGACCCTTCAATGGGCGAGACGACTTTGACAAGGCCGTCCTCTTGGGTAATTTCGATGCCGACACCCACAAACTTTCCGGAGGTACCTTCCCGGAATTCTTTGAATGCCTTTTTATCGAAATATTGTGAATGCGGATCCAGACTGGCAACCATCCCAGTGATGGCGTCGGTGATCAGTTTTTTCTCGTCTACAGGTTCCACATAGTCACTCTTGACCATTCCGAATACGGTCGCAAGCTGCTGTAGCTCTTCCAGCGGCAAGGGAGCGAGTGAATTGCGCGCAACGGTTTGCAACGAAACGGTGGTGAGTGCACCAGCAACAACCCCTAATGCAACCCAGCCGGTGATTTTTAGTTTGTGACCCATAGTTTTTCCTGTGTCGTCTCAATATACACCTTGGAGTTGCAACCCTCGTACCAGTTCCGCGAAGACCTGCAAAAACGCCCGCTACAGCGGGCGTTTAATGAGAATCTCCGGGTATCAGGCCTTGCCTTGGGATGCAACTGCTGCCGCTGCCTTGGCTGCTGCCTCCGCATCGCCGAGGTAGTAGTGGCGAATCGGCTTGAGGTTTTCGTCGAGCTCGTAAACCAATGGAATGCCGTTGGGGACGTTGACGCCGACGATGTCATCGTCAGAAATGTTGTCCAAGTACTTGATCAATGCACGGATCGAGTTGCCGTGCGCTGCCAGCACGATGCGCTTGCCTGCCTTGATGGCAGGGGCAATCGATTCATTCCAGAACGGAATTACACGGTCTACCGTGTCTTTCAAGCATTCTGTGAGCGGGATTTGCTCTGCCGGGAGCTTGGCGTAGCGGATGTCTGAGCGTTCGCTGCGGGGGTCTGTGGCTTCCAGTGCAGGTGGCGGGGTGTCGTAGCTCCGGCGCCATACCAAGACTTGCGCGTCGCCGTACTGTTTGGCCATGTCGGTTTTGTTCAAACCCTGCAAGGCGCCGTAGTGGCGTTCATTGAGGCGCCAGCTGTGCACGACCGGCAGCCATGTGCGGTCCATTTCATCGAGTGTGTGCCACAAAGTGCGGATAGCGCGCTTGAGCACGCTGGTGTAGGCCACATCAAATTCATACCCCTCAGCTTTGAGCAGTCGCCCTGCATTTTTGGCTTGTTCAACCCCGGTAGGTGTGAGGTCTACATCGGTCCATCCGGTGAAGCGATTTTCAAGATTCCAAGTGGATTCGCCGTGGCGTACGAGGACTAATTTGTACATGGGTGTGCGTTCAAACGTTGATAAAACCGGCCGGAGTGTCCGTCAGCTGGAGGAGCTCCATTCTAAAATGGCGTCTCCGAGCCAAGTAACCAAGAAGGAACAAAGTGAAATTTTTTATCGATAACTGGATGCTGATCGCGATCGCACTGTCGTCTGGCGGCTTGCTGCTGTGGCCCGTGTTCCAGGGCGCGACTGCAGTCGGCATTGATTCCGGCAAGGCCATTCAGTTGATTAACCGCGAAAAAGCCAACGTGGTGGATGTGTCTGACGCTGCAGAGTTTGCTGTCGGTCACATCGTTGGTTCCAAGAATCTCCCGCTCGCTGACTTGGAGGCGAAGCTCGCAGGCGCCGTGAAAAACAAAGGCTTGCCTTTGGTGCTGGTTTGCCAAAGCGGCGCGCGGTCTGCCAAGGCAGTCAACATTGCCAAGAAACTGGGTTACGAGCAGGCCCAATCGATGCAGGGTGGGCTGAAAGCGTGGAAATTGGCTAACCTCCCGGTTGAAAAAGCCTGATCCGGGCTGCCGATCTAAAGGAATGAGCTCCATGCAAGCCGTGAAGATGTACACCACCGCTGTCTGCCCTTACTGTGTGCAGGCCAAGCGCATTTTGAAATCCAAAGGCGTTGACACGATCGAAGAGATTCGTGTCGACGCCAACCCCGATGAGCGCATGAAAATGATGGAGCTCACCGGACGACGTACGGTGCCCCAAATTTTCATTGGCGATACCCATGTGGGCGGTTGTGACGATTTGATGGCGTTAGACAGCAGTGGCGGCTTGCTGCCTTTGTTGGGCGCTGTAGCCTGACATAATTCTCACCAACGAATTCTGTTTTCGTAGCCCGTCGGCGTTGTGCCGGCGGGCTTCTGTTTATCTAGAGAGACCTCAGACATGGCTGACCAAGATCCCGTTTTCCAGATTCAACGCGTCTACCTCAAGGAGGCGTCGTTGGAGCAACCCAACTCTCCTGCGATTTTGTTGGAGCAAGAGCAGCCATCCGTAGACATCCAGCTCGGCGTTGAGGCAGCTCCTGTCGCAGACGGCGTTTACGAAGTGTGTGTGACGGCTACCGTGCAGACCAAAATCAAAGACAAAACCGTTTTCCTGGTAGAAGCCAAGCAGGCCGGAATTTTTGAAATTCGCAACCTCGGCCAGGAACAACTGAGCCAGATCATGGGCATTGCTTGCCCGCAAATCGTTTACCCCTACTTGCGCGGTAACGTGGCGGACTTGATTCAACGCGGTGGTTTCCCACCGGTCCACCTCTCGGAAATCAACTTCCAGGCCATGTACGAGCAGCAGCAAATGGAAGCTGCAGGCGCTGCTGCGGGCACTTTGCCGCAATAACGTGGTTCAGAGAGGTTTTGTCCTCTCGCCCACGTTTTATAAGCGCAAGTAGCTATGAAAATCATAGTAATCGGCGCAGGGGCCTGGGGTACGGCGCTCGCCATCAGCGCTGCCCGCAATGAACGGCAAGCGCACGCAGTGACCTTGTGGGCGCGAGATGCGGTTGCGGTGCAGCAGATGGCGGCAGAGCGCGTGAATCATCGCTACTTGCCCGGTTGCGGCTTTCCGCCGGCTTTGAATGTCACGAACGAAGACATTTCCACGCTGTTGGCTCCGTCCGATGGTCGCGGCTTTGATCTTGTGATCATCGCCACGCCCATGGCCGGGTTGCGGTCGACCTTGCAACAAGTGGCCCACACGCGGTGCACTGTGGCTTGGTTGTGCAAGGGATTTGAAGCACCACTGGAGCCGGGTGCGCCGGGTTTGCTGGGGTACGAGGTTTTGCAGTCCGTAGCCCCCCATTTGCAAGCGGGCGTATTGAGTGGACCTAGCTTTGCCCAAGAAGTGGCAGCCGGACAGCCGACCGCTTTGGTTGCCGCCAGCCCGCATGAGTCGGTGCGGCGCGTGCTGGTCGAGGCCTTTCACAGCCCTGAACTTCGTGTGTATGCCAATGAAGACGTTGCAGGAGTCGAGGTTGGCGGCGCAGTGAAAAATGTGCTCGCAATCGCAACCGGCTTGTGCGATGGCCTTCATCTCGGGCTGAATGCACGCGCCGCCCTGATCACCCGCGGCTTGGCAGAAATGACCCGGCTCGGCATCGCACTCGGTGCGAAAGCAGAAACTTTCATGGGTCTGAGCGGCTTGGGAGATTTGGTCCTTACCGCCACGGGTGACCTGTCCCGCAACCGCAAGGTGGGCCAAGCCTTGGCAGCCAACAAAACGTTGGAGCAGGCAGTGGCGGAATTGGGCCATGTGGCCGAAGGTGTGTACAGCGCGCGTACCGTATGGCAGCGCGCCAGCACCTTGGGTGTACCGATGCCGATCACCCAAGCGGTGGTGGGCTTGCTGGACGGGCAGTTAAAAGCCCATCAGGCAGTCGCTGCTCTGATGGGCCGGGGGCCGGTTTCCGAGGTGTACTAGGCTCAGGTGTCGCTGGCCACTTTGGCGGCGATGTGGGCCATGGCCTCTTCGACCTGGTCGACCAAAACCAGGCACAACTCTCCGGGCTGGAGTTTGTTCATGGCTGAGTCGATCGCAAGAAACTCGCCGAACACTTCGGATTGTTCTTTGGTTCGCTTGGCGTTGACCAAGCCTTCGCGTAGCAAGGCTAGTACTTCGCCATCATTGCGGCCCCGTTGGCATTGGTCTTCGAACATCACGACTTCGTCGAATGCATCGCCAAGGATTTCCGTTTGTTGGCGGATATCTTGGTCGCGGCGGTCGCCAGCGCCACTGATCACGACAGACCTGCGGGTGGCCGGCAAGGCCTGCACCGCTTGGACGAGCGCCAGCATCGCATCAGGGTTGTGGCCGTAATCGGCGATCACGGTGGCACCCCGGTACTTGAACAGGTTGAACCGCCCAGCAGCGTTGTGGCTGTCATTGGCGAAATTTGCCAAGCCTTTGCGGATCACATCCCACGAAATACCCAAAGACCAAGCCGCTGCCACGCTGGCCATGACGTTGTCGACCTGGAAGCCAATGGCACCGTTCAGGGTGATCGGCACTTCGCTCAGTGCAATCGTTTGTAGCGTGTCGCCCTTGCTGGCCACAATGTTTCCGCCTTCCACGTAGACGACGGCTTGGCCTTGTGCACGGTGGGTGGCCATCACCGGATGGGTAATGTCCGCAGCAAAGAAGATTACTTCTCCTTTGCACTTGGGTGCCATTTTTGCCACGATCGGGTCTGCGGCATTGAGCACTGCGGCCCCGGTGGGCGCGACGTTTTGCACAATGACGCGCTTGAGCACGGCCAGTTCATTGACCGTCGTAATGAAGTTCAAGCCGAGATGGTCACCGCTACCGATGTTGGTCACCACCGCCACGTCGCAGTGGTCAAAAGCCAAGCCTTCCCGAAGAATGCCACCGCGCGCTGTTTCCAATACGGCGGCATCGACGTCCGGGTGTAGCAACACGCTCTTGGCACTCTTGGGGCCGCTGCAGTCACCTGTGTCGATACAGTCGCCGTTGACGTAAACACCGTCGGTATTGGTCATGCCGACTCGCATGCCGTTCTGATTCAGCAAGTGAGAGATCAGTCGCACCGTTGTCGTTTTACCGTTGGTGCCGGTCACGGCCACGATGGGAATGCGACCGTTCTGGCCTTTTTTGAACATGCTGCCGATGATGGCTTCGCCCACCGCGCGGCCTTTACCAAAAGAGGGCGACAAATGCATGCGCAAGCCCGGTGCTGCGTTGACCTCGACAATGCCGCCGCCTTGCTCTTCCAGCGGGCGGAGAATGGTGTCACACACCACGTCAACACCGCAGATATCCAAGCCCACCATGTAAGCGGCAGCGATGGCGCGAGCGGCCACTTCCGGATGCACATCATCCGTCACGTCTGTCGCGGAGCCACCGGTCGACAGATTCGCGTTATTGCGCAAATTCACCCGTTGGCCTTTGGCTGGCACCGAGTCTGCATTGAAGCCTTGGTTTGCGAGGGTCGTTTTTGCGATTTCATCAAAGCGGATCTTGGTGAGCGAGGTGGAATGCCCCGAGCCACGCCTTGGATCAGCATTCACTTGGGCCACCAACTCCGCAATGGTGTGCACCCCATCGCCCACCACTTTGGGCGGGTCCCGGCGTGCTGCCGCAACCAATTTGTCGCCTACCACCAGTAAGCGGAAATCATTGCCCGGCATGAAACGTTCCACCAGAACGTCATCGCGGAATTCTTTGGCGACCTCAAAAGCCCGGATCAACTGTTCCCGGCTGGTGATGTTGACGGTGACGCCTTTGCCCTGGTTGCCGTCGTTGGGCTTGACCACCACGGGCAAACCGATTTCTTGAGCTGCGGCCCACGCGTCATCCGCATCGACCACAGAGCGCCCACCGGGCACCGGTACACCTGCAGCAGACAACAGCTTTTTAGTGAGTTCTTTGTCTTGCGCGATGGCTTCAGCGATCGCGCTGGTCACATCCATTTCAGCGGCTTGGATACGACGTTGCTTGCTGCCCCATCCGAGGCGCACCATGCTGCCTTCGGTCATGCGGCTGTAAGGGATGCCACGGGCCACTGCCGCGTCCACAATGGAGCCTGTGCTTGGCCCGAGGCGGACATCTTCATCCAGCTCCCGAAGGGCTTCGAGGGCAGCTTGCAAGTCAAAGGGCGTGTCGTGCAACGCGGAGTTGCAGAGTTTTTCTGCCCACTCCATCGCCAAGTGGCCGACTTCCTCCTCGCTGTATTCCACAACCACCTGGTAGACGTGTTTGTCGACCGTCGGTGTGGTGCAGCTGAAGGTCACAGGGCAGCCGGCTTGGGCTTGCAGACCCAAGGCAACCAACTCCAAAACGCGCGCCAAAGACACGCTCTCCAAGTGACCTACCGGTTGGAAAGGGCTGACCTCCGGAAAGCGCGCGCGGAGTTTGGCTTCAAAGCCCGGGATGGAGGACACGGCGTCCTCTTCCGCGGTGCAAATCACAACCGATTGAATGGCCGTGTGGTGGCTCCACAAGTTGGGGCCGCGTAATGCGCGAATGCGGGTAACTTCCATGGCTGAGCTCAGTAAGGTGTTTTCTTGGGGGTGGACTCGAAGGTGCGCAAACCGGCACCGATCAACTCCACCGGGATGTCGAGTGCCCACGCTGCGCCAATAGCTGCCATGACCATCTCCGGCTTTTCAGCCTTGGCGGGCTTGAGGGTCGAAAGTGGGATCATGGAAATATCCTGTTCGCCTTGCGCCAGGACAATCTCGCCGGCGCGCAGAAACACGGTTCGCCCGCCTTTGCTGCGGTGCGTCTGTATGGCGGTCGCTGTCTCATCCAGGGCATAGAAAATGACCTTGCCGTCACACAGCTCAGCCAGCTCTACCACTTGCGCGTCTGCCGCATTGAGCACCGCAGTTCCGCTGGGCAGCACCACGTCGACTTGCGTCCGCGCTACTTTGTAAGCCTGCTCCGCGTCCAGGATGTCGAACTCCACCAGATCTTGGGTGTTGCTGATGTCCGTCACCACACCCACGGCACAGCGGTCGTAAGCCAAGCCCTCTGCCAAGATCATGCGGCTGCTGTTTTCAAACACCGCCGCTTGTACAGAGCGGTTGATCAGTACGCGCTGGCTCGGCTCCCAATGGGCACTATCACGACTGTCGATTTGGCGCCCGTCGAGGTACAGGCCCTCGCTGCAGGCCAGGCCCACATGCTTGCCGCTAATGTGCACCAGCCAGGCAATCAGGCGCGCGAGCCTGCCCGTGTGTTGGGTGCCGGTGACCCCGATCACAGGAATCCGCGCTTCCGCGTCCGGGGTAAACAAATGCTCCACGATGGCCTTGCCGACATTGCGTGGTGTACCCACCGCTGGTTTGATGTGAAACAGCAGCCCAGGGCTGGCATTGACCTCGATGACCGCGCCGCGCTGGCTTTTGAGGGGCTTGGAGCAATCCTCCAGCACCATATCAATGCCGGCAATATCAAGGCCCACCACCCGAGCAGCCAGTGCCGCAGCGGCGGCAACTGTGGGGTGAACTTCGTCAGTGACGTCCCACGCGACATTGCCATTGCGCTGGATCAAAACACGTTGCCCACTCGCCGGGACCGACTCGGGTGTGAGCCCGGCACGGCGCAACACCAGTTGGACCTCGGGGCTTTTCTCGGGTTCTATGGGGGAGAGCGGCAATTCTTCGGCTTCGCCACGGCGGGGGTCGCTGTTGATTTGGGTGTTCACCAATTGGGTGACGGTGGATTGGCCATCACCGGTGACCCACGCAGATTCGCCACGGGCTGCTGCAACTACCTGTTTGCCCACCACCAACAGGCGATGCTCATCGCCGGGGATGAACTTTTCGACAATCACACTGCCGCCGCTTTGCTCTTTGGCCACATGAAAGGCGGTCTCTACACTGGCTTGGTCGGAGAGGTCCAGTGTGACACCCCGCCCATGGTTCCCATCGTAGGGTTTGACGGCGACGGGCAAACCAATATCTTGCGCTGCTTCCCAGGCTTTTTCAGGAGAGTTCACCAAATTGCCTTCCGGCACCGGCACGCCACAAGCCTTCAGCAGGCTTTTGGTCAGATCTTTGTCACTGGCGATTTCTTCTGCAATGGCAGACGTCTGGTCGGTTTCTGCCGTCCAGATCCGGCGTTGGGCAATGCCGTAACCCAGTTGCACCAGGTTGCCCTCGGTCAACCGGATAGATGGAATGCCGCGATCGGTGGCCGCATCCACAATATTGGAGGTACTGGGCCCGAGACACAGGGAGTCGACCATGTCGCGCAACTCGGTCAATTGGGCTTCGAGGGCATAGGCGGTGTCATTGATGGCGGCCATGATCAAATCGCGGGCCACCACCAGCGCCTTGCGCCCAATTTGCTCTTGCCGGGTGCGGAAGGCTATTTTGTAGACCCCGGGCTTGGACATCTGGCGCGCTTTGCCAAAACTGGTCTGCATCCCGCTGAGGTTTTGAATCTCAAGGGCCACATGTTCCATGATGTGGGCGGCCCATGTGCCTTCACGCAAGCGCTCCAGAAAGCCGCCGCGCACTCCGGGACTGCATTTGTGCTCAATCAAGCCGGGTAACCAAGTCGTCAAGCGCTCGTAAAAGCCGGGCAGCGTGTTGGAAGGGAAGTCTTCCAGCTCACCGATGTCCACCCAAGCCTCGATCACCGGGCGATAGGTCCAGATATTGGGGCCACGAAGGTGTGTGACCCGCAGGATTTCAATATTTTTCTTGGCTGTCATGGCTTATTGGGAAAGAGCGGTCCACCATTGTTACGCGCAATGCGTTGAGTATTCTCGCTCACAGAAGCGGCTCACTTCGACTGCTGTGCGCTTGCGCGTAGTATCGACGGCCTGAAGATGGGCGGCCCGTGAGGCCCGCCACTTTGAAAAACTGACTCAAATTCATCCTTTTTTGCGATCCATGACTTCCGAAGCCTCTGCTTTTTCTGCGCTATCCGGCGATTTGCCTTCTGCCTGGCGGGAAGCGGTTCAAAAACAACTCCGTCCCCATGAGAACGTCTTGGCTGCGCTGGAGGTTGACCTTGACCAACAACTGCACTTTGTGAAGGGTCTGGTGCTGCTCACCAACCAGCGGTTGCTCGCCTGTGAGGGAGCAACGCAGATTTGGTCTGCTTGGGACTTGCAGGCCGGGCAGACACTGCTGCACCACGATCATGCTGGTGTGGGGCATCTGAACCTGGTGGACGCTAGCGCATTGTGCGGCAGCTGGCGGTTTACCCTGGGGCAGAACCTGCAGGCGATTCGCTTGGTCGATCAATTTCATTCCCAGCTGGAGAGCGCCGTGTCCGGCAAGCCTCTCGCCCAAGCGCTCACCCAGGTGTGCCCAAGCTGCAAGGCGCCGCTGGATCCTGAGCAGGAAGAGTGCCCGGTGTGTACAAAAGTGGTTCACACGCCGCCCAGCACCTGGACTTTGTTCCGCCTGTGGCGGTTTGCGCGGCCCTACCGTGGGCAGCTCCTCCTCGGCTTTTTCCTGACGCTGTTGGGCACTGCGGCCAATCTGGTCCCGCCGTACCTGACGATGCCCCTGATGGACAACGTATTGATCCCGTTCCAGAACGGCCAAAAAATTGATCCGATGTTGGTCGGCATGTACATGGGGGGCTTGTTGGGGTCAGCACTGCTGGCGTGGGTGCTGAGTTGGGCTAAGACGTACATCCTCGCGCTTGTCTCGGAGCGTATTGGTGCCGACTTGCGCACTACGACCTACGAACACCTTTTGCGCTTGTCGCTCGAATACTTTGGTGGCAAACGGACCGGGGATTTGATGTCGCGCATCGGCAGCGAAAGTGACCGGATCTGCGTGTTTTTGTCACTGCACCTGCTGGACTTCGCCACCGATGTGATCATGCTCACGATGACTGCCATCATCCTGTTCTCCATCAACCCTTGGTTGGCGGTAGTGACCTTGGTGCCGCTTCCTTTCATTGCCTGGATGATCCACTTTGTGCGGGACCGCCTGCGCACCGGGTTCGAGAAAATCGACCGTGTGTGGGGTGAGGTCACCAATGTGCTGGCCGACACCATCCCCGGTATCCGGGTGGTGAAGGCTTTTGCACAAGAGACCCGCGAAGCGAGCCGTTTCCGCGAGGCCAACAAGCACAATTTGGTGGTCAATGACCGCATCAACAAAATCTGGTCGCTGTTTTCGCCCAGCGTATCGTTTTTGACCGAGTTGGGCCTGTTGGTGGTGTGGGCGTTTGGTATCTGGCAAGTGTCCAAGGGGGAGATCACCGTGGGCGTCTTGACCGCATTCATTGCCTACATCAGCCGC
>DGQR01000166.1 GCA_002390825.1 Rhodoferax sp. UBA4409 | reverse complement strand
GGGCAAGACCTTGAACCAGCCTTTGATACCCCACGCATCTGCAATCCGCCCGACTTCAATAGCGTCTGCCGGCAGGCTAGCGGCTTCGAGTCCAGGGAGCATAGTCATGAGAGGTATCTACCGGTGCTCCACTTCACAGCGGCGCACCGGTGTGATCATTAAGCGGCTTTTTTAGCAGCTTGGCTGATCAAACGCTCCACGGTAGGAGAAGCTTGTGCGCCAACGCCTTGCCAGTAGGTCAAGCGGTCTTGCGCAATACGAATGCTTTCTTCGTTTGCCTTGGCGATAGGGTTGTAGAACCCGATGCGCTCGATGAAGCGGCCGTCGCGGCGGCTACGCTTGTCAGCAATCACAATATTGAAAAACGGGCGAGCTTTTGCACCACCACGAGCGAGTCGAATGACGACCATGATTTATCCTTTGGGTAGCTGAGAGAATTCAGCCTTGAACTCAGAGCTTGAGACACGCAACTGACCACCCGGCCAGTGACACTCTGAATAGCCCTCCATTATAACGTTTTCCAACTCATGACCAAAATCCGCCCCAGCACTGAAGCCGATATCTCCGCGATTACCTCCATTTATGCGCACCATGTGCTGACGGGAACAGGGACTTTCGAAACCACTCCCCCCACCGAGGAAGACATGAAGGGGCGGCGCGCGGATGTGCTGTCCAAAGCACTCCCTTACCTGGTTGTAGAAGTCGATGGCAACGTCATCGGGTTTGCCTATTGCAACTGGTTCAAACCACGGCCCGCCTATCGCTTCTCCGCGGAGGACTCGATTTACCTCGCGCCTGAGGCCCACGGCAAAGGACTGGGCAAGTTATTGCTCACCGAACTTATGGCTCAGGCGGAGCGCTGTGGCGTTCGCAAGTTGATCGCCGTTATCGGCGACTCCGAGAACCGCGGATCCATCGGTGTGCACGCCAGTTGCGGCTACCGGCATGCAGGTGTGATCGAGGCTTGCGGTTGGAAGTTCGAACGCTGGCTGGACATTGTCCTCATGGAAAAAAGCATCGGCGCTGGGAACTCTACTGCACCGGTAGACGTCCGCGTATGAAAAGCAAAACCTGGGCCGTTTGGCTGACCCTGACCGTTGGCGCGTTGGGCCTGCACAGGCTTTACCTCGGCCGATATGACGTTTGGGCCAAGCTACTGCCTCTACCCACCTTGCTGGGAAGTTATGGAGTGTGGCGGGCACGCAGCTTCGGGGTAGATGACCAGGGGAGTTGGTTGTTGATGCCACTGCTAGGCCTCACCCTCGCGGCCTGTGCGCTCAATGCGATTGTGTACGGGCTGATGAGTGCTGAAAAATGGAATCAACAATTCAACCCAGAGGCGCCTGACGCCCCCCAAGGTGAGACCCATTGGATGACTGTGGTGGGCTTGGTAGCGGCTCTGGGCCTAGGGACCACGGTGTTGATGGCGACTCTGGCATTCGGCATTCAGCGCACTTTTGAGTACCAGATGCAGCCTAGCCAGAGCACGCCACCCACCGCTGAGGTCAAAAAATCTGCAGACTGACCCAGTAGGCAATGGCTGCAACAAATGCAGCGGCAGGAATCGTCAGTACCCACGCCCACACGATGTTTCCTGCCACTCCCCAACGCACCGCGCTCGCGCGCTGCGTTGAACCCACACCCACAATCGCCCCTGTAATGGTGTGCGTGGTGGAGACCGGCACGCCCAATGCGGTTGCGAAAAACAGTGTCAAAGCGCCGCCGGTCTCCGCACAAAAACCCCCTACCGGCTTGAGCTTGGTGATTTTTTGCCCCATGGTTCGCACAATGCGCCAGCCACCAAACATGGTGCCAGCCCCAATGGCGGCATAGCAGGACACGATGGTCCATGTAGGCGGCGCACTCTCCGTCGGCAGCACATAGCCTGTGGCGATCAACATCATCCAGATAATGCCAATCGTTTTTTGGGCATCGTTACCGCCATGACCCAAGCTGTACGCGCCAGCACTCACCAGCTGCAAGCGACGGAACCACTTGTCAATCCTTGACGGACGCATGCGCCTGAAGGTCCACGCTACCACCACCATCATGACGGAGCCCAGCGTAAAGCCCAGCAGCGGCGAGACAAAAATGAACGCCACGGTTTTCATAATCCCCGCTGAAATCAGTGCACCCGCACCGGCTTTGGCAATCACCGCGCCGACGATGCCACCGATCAAGGCGTGGGACGAGCTGCTGGGAATGCCGTAGTACCAGGTAATGACGTTCCATGTGATCGCACCGACCAGGGCACCAAACACCACATGGGTGTCCACCACACCCGGCTGCACGATCCCCTTACCCACGGTCGCAGCAACGCTCAGGTGGAAGATAAAGATCGCAATAAAGTTAAAAAATGCGGCAAAAATGACCGCTTGGCCTGGCTTGAGCACGCCGGTGGAGACCACTGTGGCAATCGAGTTCGCTGCATCATGAAAGCCATTCATGAAGTCGAACGCCAATGCGAGCGCCACCAACAGAGCTACCACCCATAAGGCTGTCTGGACTTGTTCCATCGTGATGAACCCGCGCTGTCGATCAGGAGTTCTCGAGGATGATGCCCTCGATCACATTGGCCACGTCTTCACACTTGTCGGTGATGGTTTCCAGCAGCTCGTAAATGGCCTTGAGCTTGATGAGTTCACGTACATCCTCTTGCTCACGGAACAACTTGCTCATGGCGGTGCGCATCACGCGATCGGCATCTGACTCCAGGCGGTCGATTTCTTCGCAGGTCTTCAGCGCAGCTTCTGCGGTGGCATGGTCCGCAATATCCGACAGCAATCGCACCGCATCCCGCAAGCGCTCGCAGCATTTGACGCTCAAATCGGTGAGTCGAACAATTTCTTCGGTCATGACGCGCACGTCATACAGCGCCATCGTCTCCGCAGAGTCCTGAATCAGGTCTGCCACGTCATCCATGGTGTTAATGAGGGAGTGGATCTGTTCGCGATCGATGGGCGTGATGAACGTGATGTGGATCGCTTTGTTGACTTCGTGCGTCACACGGTCTGCGGCACGCTCTGCGTCGTCGACTTCCTGGTTGTATTTGGCACGCAAATCCGCATCGCTGTAGTTGGCTACCAACTTGGAAAACGCCTGAGCCGCCTCCACGATGCGATCAGCATGCTGATTGAACATCTCAAAAAAATTGCCTTCGCGAGGCAACAACTTTCCAAAGAACATGCGGGGGCTCCTGACGGTTAAATATGACATTCTTGTGACTAATTGAAGAATGCCCGCGAGTTTAACCGGCTATAGCCCTGCAGTTTGCAGGGCGTTAGACCCACCCTCGACACCACCAAAACACCCCATAAAAAAAGCCCCGCAACCGGAGTTGCGAGGCTTTTGTAGTCCATGGCGCCGGAGCACCTGGCTGTCTGATTACTTCACAGTTGCAGCAGACTCGGTGTAGTCGCTGATCTTGTCAAAGTTCAGGTACTGGTACACCTTGTCACTAGCGGCAGTCAGCACACCCATGTCCGCCAGATATTCTTCCTTGGTAGGAATGCGGCCCAGCTTGGAAGCGATAGCGGCCAGTTCCGCAGAACCAAGATACACATTGCTGTTCTTGCCCAAACGGTTGGGGAAGTTGCGGGTAGAGGTAGAGAACACGGTGGCGCCCTCTTTCACCTGCGCCTGGTTACCCATACACAAGCTGCAGCCCGGCATTTCCATGCGGGCGCCAGCGCCACCCAGCACACCGTAGTGGCCTTCGTCGCTCAGCTGCTTGGCGTCCATCTTGGTGGGCGGTGCAATCCACAGCTTGACCGGGATATCGCGCTTGCCTTCCATCAGCTTGGACGCTGCACGGAAGTGGCCGATGTTGGTCATGCACGAGCCAATGAACACTTCATCGATCTTGGCACCTGCAACTTCAGCCAATGTCTTCACATCGTCCGGATCGTTGGGGCATGCCACGATAGGTTCGTGGATGTCGGCCAGGTCGATCTCGATAACAGCTGCGTAGTCTGCATCCGCGTCGCCCTTGAGCAACTCGGGGTTCTTGAGCCAAGCTTCCTGCGCTGCAATGCGGCGGGCCAAAGTGCGAGCGTCGGAGTAACCATTGGCAATCATCCACTTCATCATGGTGATGTTGCTGTTGACGTACTCTTGGATCGGCTCTTTGTTCAGGTGCACGGTGCAACCTGCGGCAGAGCGCTCAGCAGACGCGTCGGACAACTCAAACGCCTGCTCGACCTTCAGATCTGGCAAACCTTCGATCTCCAAGATGCGGCCGGAGAAGATGTTCTTCTTGCCCTTCTTCTCGACGGTCAGCAGGCCGGCCTTGATGGCGTACAAGGGAATTGCGTTCACCAAATCGCGCAGGGTCACGCCGGGCTGCATCTTGCCCTTGAAGCGCACCAACACCGACTCAGGCATGTCCAAAGGCATCACGCCGGTCGCAGCAGCAAACGCCACCAAACCGGAACCTGCGGGGAAGCTGATACCGATAGGGAAACGGGTGTGGCTGTCGCCACCGGTGCCCACGGTATCGGGCAACAACAGGCGGTTGAGCCAGGAGTGGATCACACCGTCACCGGGGCGCAAGCTGATGCCGCCGCGGGTGCTGATGAAGTCAGGCAGCTCGTGGTGCATCTTCACATCCACTGGCTTGGGGTAAGCCGCGGTGTG
>DGQR01000236.1:7857-8049 GCA_002390825.1 Rhodoferax sp. UBA4409 | reverse complement strand
GTCGATCACATTGGTGATGTGCGTCTCTTCCTGGATGATGAGCTGCGTGTTGCGGGCGATGCGGGCGCTGAACTCGGTGGGCAGCGCGATGGCTTCATCAAAGCTGTTGGTGTGCAGGCTCTGGGTGCCACCAAACACAGCGGCCATCGCCTCAATCGTCGTGCGCACGACGTTGTTGTACGGGTCCTGCTC
>DGQR01000236.1:0-7626 GCA_002390825.1 Rhodoferax sp. UBA4409 | reverse complement strand
GCGGCACCACAGCAGGCGCGCGGCGCGCATCTTGGCGACCTCCAAATAGAAGTTCATGCCAATCGCCCAGAAAAAGCTCAGGCGCCCGGCAAAGTCGTCCACGTCCAGACCGGAGGCGATGGCGGTTTTCACATATTCTTTACCGTCAGCCAGCGTGAAGGCCAACTCCAGCGCCTGGTTGGCACCAGCCTCTTGCATGTGGTAACCCGAAATACTGATCGAGTTGAACTTGGGCATGTTCTTGGCCGTGTAGCCAATGATGTCGCCTATGATGCGCATGCTGGGCGCGGGCGGGTAAATGTAGGTGTTGCGCACCATGAACTCTTTCAGAATGTCGTTCTGAATCGTTCCGGACAGCTTGTCCTGGCTCACGCCCTGTTCTTCCGCTGCGACCACGTAGCCCGCCAATACCGGCAGCACGGCGCCGTTCATGGTCATCGAGACCGAGACCTTGTCCAGCGGAATCTGGTCGAACAGGATTTTCATGTCCTCGACCGAATCAATCGCCACGCCGGCCTTGCCCACATCGCCGGTTACACGCGGGTGGTCGGAGTCGTAACCGCGGTGGGTAGCCAGGTCAAACGCGACTGACACGCCCTGCCCGCCTGCCGCCAAAGCTTTGCGGTAAAACGCGTTCGACTCTTCGGCGGTGGAGAAGCCGGCGTACTGGCGGATGGTCCAAGGGCGCACCGCGTACATGGTGGCTTGCGGACCGCGCAGGTAGGGCTCAAAGCCGGGCAGCGTGTCGGCGTGCTTCAGGCCCGCCGTGTCTGCTGCGGTGTAAAGGGGCTTGACCGCGATGCCGTCGGGCGTGATCCAGTTCAGCGCGTCCACATTGCCGCCGGGGGCGGATTTGGCTGCAGCCTTGGCCCAGGCTTCCAGTGTGGCGGATTGAAATTCAGGCGTCTTGTCGGTCATGGCGGGGTCGCAATCTATGGGTTACCGCTGGCAGGATCAGCGCGGCAAGTTTACATTATTCATAATTATTGATTCAGAATATTGGTTGCAGCTTACAATCCACCCACTTTTTGAGCTCTACCGCATGTCCGCCTTGATGTCTGATGCCCGCCCCGCTGTATCGCTGGCCCCCCGCCCTCTGTATGAGGAAGTGGCGGAGCTACTGCGCCAGCGCATCTTCAAGCGCGAGTTGGAGCCCGGCAGCTGGATTGATGAGCTGAAGATCGCCGAAGAGTTCGGCATCAGCCGCACCCCCCTGCGGGAAGCCTTGAAAGTACTGGCCGCCGAAGGTCTGGTGACCATGAAGGTGCGCCGCGGCGCCTATGTGACCGAAGTGTCACAGCAGGATTTAGCCAATGTCTACCACTTGCTCAGCCTGTTGGAGAGCGACGCGGCCGGCGTGGTGGCCACCAAGGCCACCGACGCGGAGATCAAGGAACTGCAGACGTTGCACAAAGCGCTGGAGGCAGCGGCCAAGCCCGGCAAAGACAAAGCTGCCACCACCGACCAATTTTTCGCGGTGAATGAGAAGTTCCACATGCGCCTGCTGGAGATTGCCAACAACCGTTGGCGCGACCAGATGGTGGCCGACCTGCGCAAGGTCATGAAGCTCAATCGCCACAACTCCCTGCTCAAAACCGGTCGCATTGAAGAATCGCTGGCTGAGCACCGCGCCATCATGGACGCCCTGGCTGCCCGCGACCCTGCGCTTACCGCGCAGCGCATGGCCGAACACTTTGCCAATGGGCTGACCGCAGCCGAATAATCAGCCGTTAAAAGCGCTTGGTGGCGCCGATGTATTGCGGGCTGACATCCGCCTGCCAACCCTTTGGCTTTTGCGCAGACAAGCTTGGCATCAAAGAGCCGATGGCGTAGCCCAGGAAGGCGCCTGCAACCGCATCCGAAAACCAGTGCTCCCCTTGCTGAATCCGACCCAAAGCACTGGTGGCAGCCAATGCATAAAGACCCGGTTGGTCATACCTTTGGGCAAAAGGTGTGATCAGCGCAAAAGTGGTTGCCACATGGTTGGATGCGAAGCTTGATTGACCGGCATTCGCCGTTCCGCCTTGAAAATCAGAGGCCCCGAGCCCGTCTTTGGGTCGCGATCTGCCGACCGCATATTTCAAGACAGTGTTTGCACCCAAGGTCACACCGGCAGCCATGAGAGAGGAGCGCGCAGTGTCCGCAGCGCTATCGCCCGCGAGACCCGTCGCCAAAGCGCCAGTACCAAGGGCTAGTGCTACCGGTAGTGCATTACTTAACTTCGCCGCACGCTCCCAGCCGCCGCCTTGATGATTGGCTGCCCAATTCTTCAACTCGGTATCTGCAAAACCAGAGAGCATCACGCCAGCGACACCCGTAGCCCAAGCAGATGCCGGAACACCGGACACACGTTGACCAAATTGTTTGGCAGCGCCACCTACTTGACCCCATGAATTCACGGGGTCACTCTCAATGAGCGAAAGGTCTTCGCCAAAGCGGAAACGATTTTTTTGGCGGGTTGTGGGGTCAGACACCCATTGCATGGAACGGGCATCACGTTGAGCTGTCAAGTCGAACAGCCCCACACTCCTCGCTAGACGAGCGCCCCCATCCCGAGTGAGGGGTGACCATACTACGTTGGCAGTTCCAGAGCTGGTTTTCGGAAGTAGCAGATCAATCGGGATCGTGACGTAAATGCCCTTGTCGAAGCTCCCCTCGCCAAACTGCTCTGCAGACACGTTGGTTTTGGTAGCCCATGCACCAATCGTCGTGCCGTTGGCAAAAACACGATGCAGGTCCAAGGTGGCACCAACATCCCCTGCCAAATACTGGCCCACCTGCAGCTTGGCCCGCAGCCCATTCCACCCGGTATCCCAATACGCCGTCGCGTGACCGGTATTTACTTGATAGTCCCGAAGCGCAAAATCCTGCGAAAAACCTCGCTGTCGCACACGGTTGACATCGACGCCAAAAGCAAAGTTACTTTGCCATGGCCGGTACAACCGCTCACCGCCGACGCCCGCGTACATGGACTCCAAAAAGCCCCCGTAAACACTGCCGTAGTGCCCGCCACCGAAATCTTCGACATGTGTAACTTGCAACTCAGGAAGGGTCACCCGGGAAGAGGTGACGTAACGTCGAACGTCTGTGCGCACCCGCGGTAGATTGCTGGGCGCGTTGTATACGAAGGTATCGTAGTTGTCGAAAGCTCGACCATTCAGGGTTGCGCTGAGCCACGTTGTGGGAGTCAAGCGCTGCTCGAACTTGGCCGATACCCCGGCACGGTAAAGAACAAAGCCGTCGGGGCCCCCAAAACTTTGGCTGTAACTCGGAACCACCGCGAAACTCGAGGCGCTCTTATCGGAAAGAAACCCATCGCTTTCATCGCTCGCGCTGACGGGGGCCATCCGCGCAGTCGAAGCACGCGCTTTAAGGGCCGGCAGCGTTAAAGCCGGCGCTTGAGCCTGAGTATGCTGGGTCAACCATTCGGCGCGATCGATATCAAGCCCCATCATGGCCAAGCCGCGTTCGCTCAACTCGAAGGCAAAGTGCCTAACGGCTGCGGGTGCTCGATGGTGCAATACACGGATGGCCTTTTCGACACGCTCTTTCAAAAAGAGTGCACCATCGGACTCAGCGGACAAAACGAGGCGATGCCCTTGGATCGAAAGCGCGCGGACAGTCCAGCCCGTTTGAGCGTTGATTTCAGCGGCAATCGCTGACCAGTTCAGCGGCTCCGCTGGCGACAGGGGCTTGGCAGCCATAGCGGGCAAAGGTCGGTCTAGTAACTTTGGCATCTCCAGCTGATGCAACCCAAAATGGAGCGTTAAGCCGAACATCACGCGATTACCACGTTCGTAGCCGGCAGATAAATCTACATTGGGGGAATAACGATAGACCATTCCGAAATTGAATGGGGAGTCTTGTTTCTCGGCTCCACCCAGCGGCTCTGAGGCGTAGTTGTTTCCCTCGTATTCGGCTTTGAGCACCCATTTTCCTGTGGGAGAACTCCACTGGATGCCCCCGAAAACCGATGCGTCACCACGAAACAGGCTCTGTTCATTGGTTTCGCCACCAGATCCGCCACTGTAGGCAGATCGCTTCTTGAAGGAATTACCTAAAAATCCGAGAGGCGAATGGATATCACCCCTTCCCCCCAGATACCCCCAACCCAAGCCCAAACTAGCATCCCATGCGCCCCAGCGCTTGTTGGCCACCAAATACTCGCCGGAGAATAAGCCGGTACCACCGATATCACGCATACCAACTGCAAGTTCGGGCAGGTGCGCAGTTTCTTTTAGAAGCCGCAGCTTCACGTCGATCGATTTATCTTTGTACGTCTGATCGCCTGCAATGGACTCTCCGTACAAACGATTGGCGATATCGGTGTATCTGAAACCTGCTTCCATTCCATCGAATGGCTGCAGCATGACGGTTCCACGCGTATAAGGATACGAGCCTGAAAAATGGGTCCTGACACTCCCGGCTGGCGCCATTCGTGCCGTCGGCGTTTGCAACAAGCCGATTTCCCCCCAATCACTTGCCGTCAACTGCGGCTTGGTGATCACACGTTTTTCTAGGAGCGCAGCGGGCTCAAACCGCGGCTTTTCAGGCCAAATAGTTTCAGCCGGTGGCTGGGTCGCCAAAAACCGCGCCAGATTGGCGGACGTGCCATTACCCACAGCGCCACGTCCGGGAGCCCAAATCCACGCACCGGGCGCCAACTCGATATCTTGTTCAGCATTCCACTCAGCAAAGGCTACTTTGATCACCCGGCCATCCGGCTGAACGACCCACACCGTATCAATAGGCGATTCGGCGGCGATACAAGCACGGACATACTGTCGTAGTTGCGAAAGGGGCTGATGCGTCACAAGACAGACCTGCCCATCGTGCCCCATCACCCCGACGGAGCTAAGTTCGCGATACCAACGAACATGGTCACGATCGCCCAGCACCGGGTCAAACTGTGTTGACACTTGCAACCAATATCCATCGGCACTGGCAAGCGGCACACGCCCCGTCACGGGAAGTGACTCCAACACATGCCAAGCCCCGGATCCACTCGCTTCCCCCGAGCTACCTATGCGCAGGCCCGAAACTACTGCATTGCGCAGGGCCAGTTGCGGACCCCTCTCCGCAGCAACCAACCAATGCAAGGCATACGAATTCGGCATTGCAGGCACATTGCGAAGTACCCAATCACTCAACCGCTCGCCTGCCTGAACTGCCCCGGAAACAACTCCAGACGGTGGCGCACTATCAAGTTGCTTCGAGGTCAGCAACTCGGCTGAGACCCGCGGCACCCAGGCTAAGCCCAACAGGACCACGAAAGTCACATTTCTATTCAAAAACCGGCTATTCATTGCCCAGCTCCGCGCAAAGGCCATTGGAGAAACTGAAAACACATTTGCGCGCTTACGCATTGCCGGGAGAAAACCACTCGTTCTTCCCCATTCTCTTGAGCGACTGCAAACCAACTCTCCGACAAAACAGCGTGCGGGCTATCCGCGCCGACTTGCTCACGGAACCAGGTGTAACTTTTCAGCGAAGACGTAGGCATAGCTTCTGACAAAGAGAAGGGCAACCGAAGAGTGCCATCAGCGGAAACCACCATGCGTGTGAGCCTTAAGGGCTCCTCAATGTTCGAGAGATAGCTCGGCAACTCGCTTCTGGACCGCATATAGACGAGAGCCTTGTTCGCCGACACGGTTTCCCAAGAAGGAATTTTTGACAGGAACCGCACAGAGGTCCAATCAACTGGGAGCCCGTTGGTTCCCACCAGTCTTCCCGATTGAAACTTGAAGAGTTCACCTCCCGCCGAATACCACACCTCTACAGGTCCCTCTGGGACTTGGAGCACATTGCCAAGTACCAGTAAGGTTGGCAGGTTTCCTTCCTGATGCACCAGCAGATAACGTAACGAGGGGTTTAATCGGGAAGCCAACTTATCCAGCCGGGCCTTGGTCGATTCTTTCTTATGAAACAAATAGGCGGCTGTTTCAGTCTCGGGGCCTAGCAGCGAGGAGCAGCCGCTTGCTAAGACTATGACCCCCCCGAAAATGAGTCGAGCAATAAAATTCAAAGGAGGTTGTCCCAATAAAAAAGGCGCCCGCAGGCGCCTAGGAGAACAGAAGCTGATCAGCGTGTGCCGGTAGTTGTTCCTTGAGTGGTTCCGGAAGTAGATTTGTTCGATTCAGTTACAGCCACCGTTGCAACGCCAACAGCAATCGCTATCAATGCAGGGGATACTGCAACAGCAGCAGCACCACCAGCAGCGGCAGCACCAGTGGTTGCCGCTGCACCGGTAGTAGCAACAGTGCCAGTAGTAGTCGTGGTAGCAGCAGGTGCAGCTTGAGCGAATACCGACTGAGAAGCAAAGGACGCCAAAACGGCTACTGCGGCCAACAATTTAGAAACTTTCATAGCAAACCCCTTTTTAAAAAATCTATGAATCAGACCAAGCCAGGCCAACGTACAGCCGCCCCAGACCTCCGGATATTACTACACTCAGGCCTTCAATCCACCCCGAAAGAACGTCGAACCGCGTGTCGCAAACGCAACAGTTTCTCTGCCGACTCAGGATCGGTCAAGGCATTTCTTAATGCATGGCGCATGAACACAAAAAGTAACAACACAACAAATGATGCCAAGGTCGCAGCCGTTGCAATCAGAGCTTTTTTGGGTTTGCTTTTTCTCTCTGGTGGGTCCGCTACATCCACCACCTGAATCAACGCTTCCTCACGAGCCTCGTCTACACGGGCCAGCTCGTATTGCTTGGAAAACAATTCAAAAAGCGTTTCGTAGTATTTGACGTCCCGAACTCGCCCTACATAACCCGCGTTATCACCATCTACCGGGGATGGCTTCTCCAATTTTGCAAACTGTGTTCTAAGTGCAGAAAGCTCTGTCATCGCCTGTTTGAAGTCAGGCGCGGATTCGGTTAGGTAGCCTCGCATGCTGGCCACTTTCACTTCTTGGGCAGCTATTTGCGCCTGCACTTGCGCTATTGCGCTGATCGCGGTAGCCGGGCTGGACTTAAGCGCGGAGCTGTTCACCCCTGAAGTTCGAAGTGCGGTCTCCGCAATCGACAACTTTTGCTTGGTAGCTTCGAGCTGGGTTTCAAAGAAGACCCTGCGCTGCTGAGCCTCGGTAACCGCCAAGCGAGTAAGCAAAGTTCGAAGTTCTTCGACATAGGCATTCGCAACATCCGCGGCAAGCTTGGGTGAGCTGCTGTCTACAGAAACAACAATAAGGCCGTCCTTTCCCGAAGTAATCTTGCTGAGTCCGTCCAATCGCGCTCGGGCATCAGTTAAAGATTTGAGCTCAAATTGTTCAAGTAAACCAAATCTAGCAATCAGCGCATTTGCGACTGCATCGCTCTTCAGCAGCGAGACGTATTGATCATTCGGACTCTTGATGCCTGCGGCTGCACCAGCCACACCGCCTAAGGCACCAAGGCTTTGCAACATCATCGCTGCACTTCCCTGCTGCTGCTGCGGAGGCATGAATACGGTGCTTGCAGTGTACGTTGGCGCCAGTGTGAATGAAATAGCAAGCGCTGAGAGGCCCAAAGCAATCGGTGCCAAGATCAATAAGCGCAGGTTTTCAGCGACTACTTGCAGCAGATCCAAAAGACTGATTTCATCGTTTTCAACCGTATCTGTAATGGATTCGTGATTCATG
>DGQR01000242.1 GCA_002390825.1 Rhodoferax sp. UBA4409 | reverse complement strand
TTGATAGCAGCGGCACCGATACCCAAATTGGCAAAAATCTGGGTCAAATCTTTCAGTGACCGAACAGTAAATGCATAAACAGATTCACGATCCAGCTTCGCAGGCACCACCAGAGTGTCACCAGGCATCACTGCTAGCGACTCAAATCCGCTTCCGAATATCCGATTGCTATCCCGCTTGGACACTACACTGCCATCCGCCCTTAACACGAAAGCACCGCTGGACTCAGCATCTTCAGTGGTACCCGCGGCTCGCACCACATCGCCCACAGTCTTTCCTGGTTTGTAAATCATCGCATTCTCGTTATAGACAGCACCGAAGGCCGAGATAAATCCAGGCATCGACGGCACTAGCACACGATCTCCATCCTCTAAGGGGAGATTGGGTAAACCTGCCAAACTCTGGGCCGCGGTATCGAGTTCTAGCGCCAACCGGCCATTGCTCTTGAGCGCTTTCAACCGGTCGATTTGGGATTTCAGTTGCGCTTGCTGTTGTTGGGCGACCAAAGCCAATGTAGCGGCGTCTTGTCCACTCGCAGCAGGACTGGTCTGTACCTTGCTTTGCAGCTCGCCCTCCAAGCGCCGAACCAGTGAACTCAGGTTTTCTTGCTGCCGCAGGCGGACCGACTCACGGCTGAACTCTGTGCCAAACAAATAGGCCTGTGGGGTCAAACCGCCGATGCGCTTGATAAGCTGCGGCAAGGTCTCGCCGGGAAGCGCCTCGTACACACCAGGAGCTGCTACTTCCCCTTCCAAGCGAACCAACCTCGTCTGTTTTTCCTGAGGAAGAGCCATGTCTTTTTGACTGACGATCGTCAGCACATCCCCCGGTTGTAATACTAGATTATGCTGAGGATCACGCCCCACGACTGCCTTGGCCAAGTTGAATGGAACTAACGTGACACTCAGATCAGTGCGAGACAAACGTTCAATGACCGCATAATCCCAGTTGATTTGCTCATTTTTATTTCTCACCCGTTCGTCAAAACCACGCTTTTCCTCCCGACTACCAGCACCTTTCGTATCGGTGTCACTTGGAATACGGGTCAAACCATTAATACGGCGGTAGTACTCTTGGGTGATGAGCGCATCCCGATCTGGGATCAAATCTGAAACACGCATTCCGTCGAACCAGCTGTACCGAAGAGGCTCAGCGACCACTCCCTGAAGAGTTACCGCGTTGGAAAACGCGCCACTCACTGGCAACAGTGTCAAGATGTCGCCGGGCACCAAGACTTGCGCCAAGCCTTTGGCATCGAGAGCAATATCGACCACTTGCCGCGGTGGTGTTTTGTCCGCGAAGACTCGTTCAAGCAATGCTTTACGGAAATTTGCGACCGGAGAAGCACCACCGCCCAAGGCCAACACATCGCCGATGGTGGTGGTCGTGTCTTTGAGTTCGTAAACCGCTTTTTGGTCATACGCACCCGCGATGGCAACACGACGGGTCGCTGGCGGAATAAAGACGACGTCTCCAGGCAACACAGCCATATCTGCTGATTTATCGCCTTTGGCGATGAAGTCATACAAATCAAGCTTCGTCACCACACGGCCCGCACGACGCAGCTCAATACTCCGCATCGACCCATTTGCCCCTGGGCCACCGCTGGCAAACAGAACATTCACCAAGGTGCTGAGGCTGGAGACAGAGTAGGTCCCAGGGCGACGCGCTTGCCCCACCACATAAACTTGGACACTGCGCAACTTCCCCAACGTGGCGCTCAAACCGAAGTTCGTAAACACCTTGCTGAGGTGCCCTTTCAGGGCGGGTTCAAGATTGGCACTGGTCACGCCGGCCAACGAAAGCGACCCGACCTTCGGAATGAAAATTCTGCCTTCGCGGTCCAATACGAACGAGGCGGACTCGTCTATCGCGCCCCAAATTTGTAACTGCACTTCGTCACCTGGGCCAAGCACATAGTTTGCCGGTGCGGCGAGGCCTGCATCGGGTGCATAGCTCTGAGGAAACTCAAAAAGCTGACTTCCGAATATCGGAAGCAAAGTCCCTGTCGACTCTTGGGCAAACTTCTGAAATTGGCTCGGTGGCTCTTCTTTCCATGCCGCACCACCCGTTTCAGGCAACGTCAACGCCGGCTCACTGGCGACAGGCGGTTCATTGGACCTAGCCTGCCTGCTGGGCAAAGCAACGCCCCTGGCTTGATTGGGGGCGCTTGCGGCACCATTGGCAGTAGATGGCAAGTTGCGAACGGGCGCTTCTGCACCAACCTGGCCTGCATTAGAAAAAGTGCTGGGATTGCCGAACTGGGCGTTGGCTACAGAAGCACAGCCCAACACACCCAAGGCTAGTGTGATTCTGGATAAAAAATACGAAAACTTCATAGAAAGCACACCTAACCAGAAATAAAACTTCGACTAAGAATATCTATCAGGCCGAAAGGGCCCGGGTCCGCGAGATCCACTGGGCAACAGCGCCGGAGAGACCTTTCGAAAAACATTGAACCAGGTTCATTAATCCGGCATCAGCTCTAGAACAACACTTGTAGGCCGCCAGTTTTACGCTGTGCCAATGACAGCGCATCTGGATCTGTTATCGCTCGTCCGCGTCACTAAACAAAAACGTTCGTAGTCTACCCTGCTCGGGAAGGACGATCCCCCAAACCATCCGCCTACCGCTTACTCACAAACAAGCTCTGCGTCGCCCGCCCAATCAATCCCTGCTCGTCGTACAGAGACGACTCCGCCAGCCCCCCGCCGTGGCTGGACAAATGGGTGCGAGCGTCCAAGCACACCCACTCACCCACCGGCTTGCGCAGCAGGTTGATGGTGAGGTCGAAGTTCACAAACACATGGGTGGACAAATCCAGAATCGCGCTGATGCCGTTGCCCAAGTCGGCATCCACCGCTACGCGCTGGTAAGGGCTTGGCGTGTGGCCCATCACCAGCGGAAGGTTCATGCGAAACCACACCGCGCTCGGGCCGGCAAACCCATGCGTGTTTCCACCAGATCGGGGTAGCCCCATTCATGGTGCGCGAACGGGAAACGCTGCACGGGTGACACATCCGGCTGCATCTGTGCCAGTGGCAAGGGGTGGCCGGGCAGGCTATTCGGCAAGCCTACCTCGTGCTCGCGCTGAAACAGCGCGGTGGCGCGGATCAACTCTTTGCCATCGGCCAATGCCACAGCCGAGAGATGGCCGGCGTTGCGGCCAGCGCATCTTCAAGCGTGAGCTGGAACCTGGCAGCTGGATTGACGAGCTGAAGATTGCCGAAGAGTTCGGCATCAGCCGCACCCCCCTGCGCGAGGCCCTGAAAGTGCTGGCCGCCGAAGGCCTGGTGACCATGAAGGTGCGCCGTGGCGCCTATGTGACCGAGGTGTCGCAACAAGACCTGGCCGATGTGCACCACCTGCTCCGCCTACTGGAAATCGCCAACAACCGCTGGCGCGACCAAATGGTGGCCGACCTGCGCAAGGTCATGAAGCTCAACCGCCACAACTCCCTGCTCAAAACCGGGCGCATTGAAGAATCTCTGGCCGAGCACCGCGCCATCATGGACGCACTGGCAGCCCGCGATCCTGCGCTCACCGCGCAGCGCATGGCCGAACACTTTGCCAACGAGCTCGAAGCGGCCACCTGAACTCCCTAGAATGGGGCATGGCTGATCGCTTGATGTCCCTTTCGCTGGATCAACAAACTCTGCTGGAATACCGCGCGATCCTGGAGAATGCGTCGGTCGGAATTCTGTTCACCCGGGATCGCAAGGTTCTGCACTGCAACCCGCGCTTCAACGAGATATTCGGCTACGCCGAGGGCGAATTGCAAGGACAACCCGGCCGGGTTTTCTACTTGAGTGACACCGACTACACCCGCATGGGCGAAGTGGCAGGCCCGCGCCTGACGCGTGGGGAGCCCGTGAGTCTTGAATTCACCATGCGGCGCAAAGATGACACGCCCATCGATTGCCACATGCGCATCAAGCCGGTGAACCCCCATAACTCGGCAGAAGGCACGATCTGGATTTTTGAAGACATCACCGAGCGCAAGAAAGCAGAATCCGCGCTGCAACAGCTGATCCACCGGCAGGACGCGATACTGGAAAACGCTTCGGTGGGCATCATGTTCACCCGTAACGGACTGATAGAGCTAACGAATCCACGCTTTGATGCGATCCTCGGTTGGCCCCCTGGTGCACTCCTAGGGCAGAAAACACGCGTGTTTTTCAGCTCCGACGAGGACCATCAGGCGTTTGCCGAGCATGCAGGAGGCACGCTGGCGTCCGGCGCACTCATGGAGGCAGAGTGGCTGAACAGCCGCCATGATGGGAGCCAGGTCTGGTGCCGGCACCTGGCGAAAGCGGTGACCACCACCGCCGATAACCGGACCACCATCTGGATTACGGAAGACATCAGCGAAAAGAAGGCTGCGGCAGACGCTTTGTTGCAAGCCCATCAGGTGCTGGAACAACGGGTAGAAGAGCGAACCCGCGAATTGCAAGATGCGCACCAGCGCATGCAGGTGGTGATTGACAGCTCCACGTTGGCCATTTACACGCAAGACCAGCAAGGCCGCGTCCTGAGCTGGAACACGGCTGCAGAAAAAATGTTCAACCTGCTGCGCCAAGAGACGCTCGACGACCCATCCGTTTTTTCGCAGCGCTTGGAGACCCCCGAGCTGCAAGCACTGCGCGAGCAAGCGTTTGAGGGACGCAAAGTAGTCAACACCGAACTGCAGCTGAATTTGCCCAACGGGCAGGCCTTGGAAGTGAGCTTGAACATCGTGGCCTTGCACGACCAGGCCGGCCAAGCCTATGGCGTGCTGACTATGGCCTCGGACATCAGCGAAAGAAAAGCCAACGAACGCAAGGTGGCCTTCATGGCCTACCACGATGCACTGACCGGATTGCCCAACCGGCAGCTGCTGGAGGACCGCCTGGAGGTCGCCATGGCGCAAGCAGACCGCGCAAAGACCAAGGTTTCCTTGCTGTTTCTGGATCTGGACAACTTCAAGCGCATCAACGACACGCTGGGGCACGCCATCGGCGACAGCTTGCTACAAGAAGTTGCGCAGCGGCTGCGCACCTGCGTGCGCGAGAGTGACACCATTAGCCGCCAGGGTGGCGATGAGTTTGTCGTGTTGCTGAACGCCCTGAAAGACAAAGACGCCGCACTCCCGGTGATTGCCAAATTACTGGATCGGCTCGACGAGCCGTTCTACACCGATGGGCATGAACTCGCGACCTCCGCCTCCATCGGAGTTACGGTGTACCCGGATGACGGCCAAGACTTCGATACCTTGCGCAAAAAGGCGGATATGGCCATGTACCGCGCCAAGGAAGCCGGGCGGAACACCTACCGGTTCTTCAACGAAGCCATGAACGCGGAGGCCAAGGAACACCTGCACCTGCGAAACGGCTTGCGTCGCGCATTGGAACGCAATGAATTGGTTCTCCATTACCAGCCCCAAATCGACTTGCCCACGGGTCGAATTTTTGGGGCAGAGGCCCTGATCCGCTGGAACCACCCCGACCTGGGCATGGTCTCGCCAGCCCGATTCATACCGGTTGCCGAGGATAGTGGCTTGATTGTTCCTATTGGTGACTGGGTGATGTCTGAGGCTTGTCGCCAGGCTATGTCCTGGTACCGGCAAGGCCTGCCCGCTCTGCTCATGGCGGTCAACGTGTCTGTAGCGCAATTCAACCGTGGCAACCTTGAAGAGGCCTTGGTTAAGGTCTTGCTCGAGTCCGGAATGAACCCGCAGAACCTTGAGTTGGAACTCACCGAGTCACTGTTGATTCAAAATGTAGACCACGTACTAGCCGCCCTCAAGCGCCTGAAAGGGCTAGGCGTGCAGCTGGCGATCGACGATTTCGGTACGGGCTATTCGAGCCTGTCGTACCTGAAGCGATTTGACATCGACAAACTCAAAATCGACCAGAGTTTTGTCCGGGACCTCGTAGCCGACCCCGAAGACACCGCCATCGTGAACGCCATCATCCAGATGGCCAAAAGTATGGGCTTAAAAACCATCGCAGAAGGGGTGGAGACACCCGAAATCGTCACCTTGTTGCAACGCTTCGGGTGTGATGAGGCGCAGGGCTTTTTCTTTGCGAGGCCCATGCCAGCCGACGCGTTTGCATCATTTGTCTCCAGTTACCCGCAAACCAACACACCCCTCGCTTAGCGACGCCTCACAAACAAGCTCTGCGTAGCCCGCCCGATCAGGCCCTGCTCGTCGTACAGAGCCGACTCCGCCAGCCCCCCGCCGTGGCTGGACAAATGGGTGCGAGCATCCAGGCACACCCACTCGCCCACAGGCTTGCGCAGCAGGTTGATGGTGAGGTCGGAGTTCACAAACACGTGGGTCGACAAATCCAGAATCGCGCTGATGCCGTTGCCCGAGTCAGCCGCCACCGCTACGCGCTGGTAGGCGCTCGGCGTTTGGCCCATCACCAGCGGATGGTTCATGCGAAACCACACCGCACTCGGGCCGGCAAACATGCGGCCCTGGGCCATGCGCGTTTCCACCAGATCGGGGTAGCCCCATTCATGGTGCGCGAACGGGAAACGCTGCACGGGTGATGCCTCCGGCGTCTTCGGTGCCAGCGGCAAGGGGTGACCGGGCAGGCCATCGGGCAGGCCTACCTCGTCCTCGCGCTGAAACAGCGCGGTGGCGCGAATAAGCTCTTTGCCATCGGCCAATGCCACAGCCGAAAAATGGCCGGCATTGCGACCCACATAGTCTTCTTGCACCCTCACTTCGATATCGGCAATAGGCACGGGGCGCAACAAATTGGCAGTCAAGCGGGCCAGGTGGTGCAGCCCGTGCGCTTGGGCCGCTGCCTCCAAGGCGTGGCTCACCAGGGCGATCGGCGGGCCGGCGTGTTGCTGCTGCGGGTGCCAGGGCCCCCGCGTGAGCGCAGATGCGCGGTACACCGCGCCGCCCAATGCGGTGTACGCGGCCATGTCGCCATCGAACGCGGGTTTCTGCGAGTTATCTGCCATCGGAATTTGCTCCTTTTTTAATAGCTACTCGCGCATATTCTGCCTGCGCTACATGCCAATTTGGCTTAAAAATCGCCAGCTTCATAGTCCATGTTGCCGCATCGGGTGGCAGCCGCCTGTCACGGGTGTGTCGATTTAGCGGATCCGTGCTGCCTAGGCGCGCTTGCGCACAGATGGCGGCGCTTAAGTCGCCCACAGTGAGGTTGTCTCCCGGAGTGATCCGGTTCTTTTCTCTTTAAAGGCTGCTCACTATGCACACATCCCGCATCCCCGCCCCCCGCCACACCCCGCGCGCTCGAGGCGCCACGTTGGCAGCACTGGCCTTGTGTCTTGTCGCGCCGTTTGCCATGGCGCCCGCCGCCGCCCAGATGTCACCCGCCCGCGGCAACGCCTACAGCCCGGGCTATGTCGACATCAGTGTCGGCTCATCCGACTACTCCAAGCCCAGCAACGGATTCGGCATTTTCGACAACGACCAACGGGCCACCGCCTACAGTGTCAGCATGGGTAACTATGTGTTCAGCCCCAACTGGGGTCTGGAGGTGGGTTACACCGACTTCGGCTCGGTCAACCGTGCCGGCGGCCGCACTACGGCGGATGGCATCAACCTGAACCTGATCGGCCGCATGCCGCTCAACCCCTCTTGGAACCTGCTGGGCAAGGTGGGCACCACCTACGGCCGCACCGATGTCAGCAGCGCGCCCACGTCCGGCGTGCAGTCCGGCAGCGAGCGCGGTTTTGGCTGGAGCTATGGCCTAGGCGTGGAGCTGCAGCTGGCAGCCCAATGGTCCGGCGTGTTGATGTACGAGGAGCACACCATGAAATTCCCCGGCGGCAGCACCGACCGCATCAGCGCCACCAAGCTCGGCCTGCGCTACCACTACTAACCCCCTGACCTTGCCCCCTCCTCCAACTACCCAAGGAAACCCATGAAAACCGATCTCCAACTCCAACAAGATGTGCTGGCTGAACTGCACTGGGAACCCTCGGTCCACGCCGAAAACATCGGCGTGGAAGCCAAAGATGGCGTCGTCACCCTGGCCGGCCATGTGATGACTTACCAAGAGAAATACCACGCCGAAAAAGCCGCGCGCCGCGTGGTGGGCGTACGCGCCTTGGCTGTTGAAATCGATGTGAAGCTGGCCTCCAGTGGTATCCGCAACGACAGCGACATTGCCAACTCCGCCAAAAACGCCTTGCAATGGATGTCCACCCCGCTGGGCAACAAGGTGAACGTGACCGTCGAAAAAGGCTGGATCACCCTGACCGGCCAAACCGAGTGGCAGTTCCAGAAGCTGGCCGCTGCGGTGGCGGTGCGCTACCTGATGGGCGTGAATGGGGTGTCCAACCAGATCATCCTGCAGCCCGGTACCAAGCTCAGCGCGGCCAAAGCCGACATCGAAGCCGCCTTGGTGCGCCGCGCCCACATGGACGCCGGCAAGATCAACATCGACATTGACGGCAGCACCCTCACCCTGACCGGCAATGTCAGCAACTGGACCGAGCGGGACACCGCCAAAGAAGCCGCCTGGAGCACGCCCGGCGTGACCAGCGTGGTCGACAAAATGACCATGACCTTCTGAGGGCAGCACATGCAAGCCCATACCAACGCCTCGGTGTCCATCTGCAACTCCCACGAGGAGGCAGAGACCGCTATTCAAACGCTCAAGAAGTTCGGCTTTGACGTGAGAAAACTCTCGCTCATCGGCAAGGGCTACCACAGCGAAGAGCACCCGGTGGGCTTCTACAGCACCGGCGACAAGATCCGCGCCTGGGGCAGCACCGGCGCCTTCTGGGGCAGCATGTGGGGCATTTTGATGGCACCTGCCGTCTTCATGCTGCCGCCCTTGGGCATGATCGCCATGGCAGGGCCGATTGTGTCGGTAGTCATCAGCGCGCTCGAAGGCGCGGTGTTGGTTGGGGGCCTCTCGGCAGTAGGCGCCGCCTTGAGCCAGCTGGGTGTTCCCAAGGACCAAGTCATCGTGTACGAGACGGCCCTCAAGGCCGACAAATACGTGCTGATGGTGCACGGCAGTGACGACGAAGTGGCACGGGCCAAGTCCATCTTGGCCGGTACCCAACCGATGGAAGTGGCAGAAACGCTATTGAATTAGTAGCAAATCACGCATATGGGACGGGCGCTTCAGGTCATTTCATTCATTGCCGGTGGCAGTGTCCACCGGGCGCCGGGACACGAAGTAGACCCCCGGCAGGATAAAGGCAGCGCCCACCAGGTGATGGGACCCCAACGTTTCACCTAGCACGCCCCAAGCCGCAAGCGCAGCGTACAAAGGGCCCAGATACAGCGTCACCGCTACCCTGCTGGCGCCCAGCACTTTTTGAATGGATCCGTAAATCCAATAGGCAGCCAAGCCCGGCGCGAGAGCTGCCGCCACTACCAGATGCGTCGCCGTCCACGACCATGCCGGCGTAGCAGCTTGCCATTGTTCCCATGCGGCACATGGGAGCAACAAAAGTGTCCCGCTAGCGCTCATTGCGGCAAGACGCGCGGTAGAGCCCAAAGGACTGAACCACCGCTTTTGAAGGAGCGCATAAGCGGCCCATGCCACCATGGCAGCGACGATCCAGAGATCTCCCGCCACCCATTGCACTGTGGCAAGGGACAACCATTGCCCTTGTACGACCACATGCACGACTCCCGCCAAAGCCAGCGCCACACCGCCGGCTTGTTGCCAACGGAAGGACTCGCCCAGCCACAGTGCCGCTCCCAATGCAATGAGGACCGGTGAGGCTGCATAGATCAAGGCAATGTTCATTGCCGTCGTGGTTCTGGCGCCCAGATACACCCACGCGCCACAAACGACCATGCCGCAAAAACCCAGCACCACGTACTGATGCCAGCAGGCACGCAAGTGAGCCCGCTCACGCCACAACTCATGACGGGTCAGTACAACAAGAAAAACTGCCACCAATGACCAGCGGCCAAGGGCGAGGGAATAGGGTTCCACAACACCGGGTGCGCGTCGCGCAATGATGTAGTTCACCGCCCAAAGCGCAGGAATGAACCAAAGACCCAACAAGGCGAGGCGCTCCTGCCGGTGCATGTCCGGCAAAATTACGCTCCTTGCATGGTGGGGCTATGTGCCATGGCCATCACCTCGCGGGCACTCAGGTGCTTGAGGCGGTGATCGGTCCAGACCTGCCGCCAGCGCCGGGCACCGGGCAGGCCGTGTCGCAAACCGAGCATGTGGCGCGCAATGCTGTACCAGTGGGTACCGTGCTGCGCCGCCTCGCGCTCCATGTAGTCCACCATCTGCGCTTCCACCATCTCGCGGGTGATGTCCCGCTCGGAGGCGCCGTAAAACGCGCTGTCCCATTCGGCCAGCCACCAGGGGTTGTGGTAAGCCTCGCGCCCCAGCATCACGCCGTCCACATGCTCCAAGTGGCCCGCCACTTCGGCGGTTTTGGTAATGCCACCATTGATGGCGATGGTGAGATGCGGAAAGTCTTTTTTAAGCTGGTACACCAGCTCGTAGCGCAGGGGTGGTATTTCACGGTTCTCTTTGGGGCTCAGGCCCTTGAGCCAAGCGTTGCGCGCATGGGCAATGAACACAGTGCAACCGGCATCTGCCACGGTACCCACAAAGTCGCGGACGAAGCCGTAGCTCTCTTCCTTGTCGATCCCGATGCGGTGCTTCACCGTCACAGGCACGTCCACCGCATCCACCATGGCCTTCACGCAGTCCGCCACCAGCGGCGCTTCGTTCATCAGGCAGGCGCCAAATGCGCCGCGCTGCACCCGCTCGGACGGGCAACCGCAGTTGATGTTGATCTCGTCATAGCCCCACTCCTGGCCCAGCTTGGCTGCACGCGCCAGATCGGCAGGCTCGCTCCCGCCCAGTTGCAAGGCCACGGGATGCTCTTCCGCGTTAAAGCGCAAATGGCGCGGCACATCCCCATGGATGAGCGCACCGGTGGTCACCATCTCGGTGTACAGCAGTGCATGACGAGAGAGCAGACGGTGGAAATAGCGGCAGTGGCGGTCCGTCCAATCCATCATCGGAGCGACGGACAGGCGCCACAGGGAGTCCGGCACGGCGGACTGGTTTTCTAAAGCGGGCATGGCCGGATTATCCCAGCCCCGCGCCCACCCTGTCGCCCGCTCAGGTCGGAGGCAGAAAAATCTCTACCCGGTCACGGCCGCCCTGCTTGGCCAAGTACATGGCGCGGTCCGCCAGCTCCACCAGCCGCTTGGGGCTGCTGATGCCTTCGGAATACGCCACACCAATGCTGGCAGACATAGGCCGGCGCAGGCCATGGATGGACTTGATCGAATCCCGGATGCGTTCGGCCACCACCAACGCTTCGTTCAGCTGGGTATCGGGCAGGATGACGCAAAACTCCTCGCCGCCATAGCGGGCCACATGGTCATAGGCACGCGCCTGGCTTTTGATCGCCAGTGCAATGAACATCAAGGCCTGATCACCCGCCACATGGCCAAACGCATCGTTGTAGGCTTTGAAATGGTCTGCATCCACCATCAACAGGCACAGCGGCGATTTGGAGCGCAGGGAACGCGCAAACTCGTGGGACAACAAGGTATCAAAAGCGCGGCGGTTCTTCAAAGCCGTCAGGGGATCCGTCAGGGTTTGTTCCTGCAGATCGTGGTTGAGCTCTTCAATGCGGCGCTGCTGGTTCTCCAGTTGCTGGTGGCGCAAGGTCTGCGCCTTGGTCACGAGCTCCAACTCGGCATTCACCCGGCGCAACGCCAACAATTGCACCACCTGGCGGGAGAGGGCCTGCAAGGCCTCTGACTGGCGCTCGGTCAATTTGCGGGGCACCCTGTCGATCACGCATACCGTGCCGAGTGCTGCGCCCGAAGGGGTGAGTAGCGGCGCACCGGCATAAAACCGGATACCCGGGTCGCCAGTCACCAGCGGGTTGTCCACAAACCGCGCGTCCTGCTGGGTATCCGGCACTTCCATCACCCGGTCCGGATCCATGATGGCGTGGGCACAAAAGGCCTGGCCACGCGGCGTTTCCATCGCATTCAGGCCCACACGGGCCTTGAACCACTGGCGATCTTCATCGATTAGGGAGATCAGGGCGATCGGCGTGTCGCAAATGTAAGAGGCCAGCTTGACCACATCGTCATAGGCCTGCTCAGCAGGGGTATCCAGAATCCTGAAGCTGCGCAGGTCTTCGATCCGAAGCTTCTCTTCCGAGTGGGAGGGGTCTAGCATGCAGGCGGACTTTCGTTGGGTCTGCGTAAGCAGTAGGCCGCCTGAAAACGGGGTTGTTTAGGGCTAGCCGGTGGCGCACCACGGAGCTTTATTGTGCACCAATCCCATCCACAAAGCCCACCCTGAGGCTACTGCCAAGGCCGCGCCGGCCATGCGGATACCCCACGTTCCATCGCCCATGCGGGACAAACCCCAACGCAGCCACAACCACGGCCCCGCCATCATGGTCAGCGAGGTGCCCAGGGCGAAAAGTGCCATGGTTGCTGCACCGGACAAGGGCTCGCCCGACAGGGATGCCAGCAGCAACGCCGAATACAGCAAGCCGCAAGGCAACAGGGACCACACCACCCCCAACCCCAGGGGAGCGGCCAACACGCCCCCTGCCCCGACTTTACGCACCCAGGCCCAGACACTACGCGCCCCTGCCTGCAGCCACAGGGGCTGACGCCCTGAAAACAAAAGCACCAAGCCCAATACAGTGGCGGCCACATGAAGCAAAGACCACACTGGCCGGAGCGCAGCAGACTGCACGGTGAGCCAACCCAAGCCCTGCACAGATGCTGCGGCCAGGGCACCGAGTGCGGCATAGCCGATGACCCTGCCGGCCTGAAAGCTCAACATGGCCGGGGTCCGCCGGGGTCCAGCGGCCTGCCCGATGCCGGCGCACGCCGCCCCGCACATGGCAACGCAGTGAGGGCCTCCCACCAGGCCCATCAGCAACGCGGTCACTACAAGAGAAGATTGCATCCGGACGCTTCAAATGATTTTGGAGAAGCGGGCGCGGGTGCGGTCCGTTTGGAGATAACGGTCAAACACCATGGCCACGGCCCGCACAAAAAACCAGCCCTGGCTGGTGACTTGGATTCCCGTGTCGTCCAAGGACACCAAGCCTTGCTCTTCCAGCCCCTGCAAGGTTTCTAGCTCGGCGGCAAAGTAGCTTTTGAAGTCCAGCAAATAGGCAAGATTGATTGACTCAAACTGCAAATGCCCCTGGCACATCAGCGCCATGATCACCGCACGGCGCACCAGATCGTCCCGCGTCACCGCCATGCCCCGCACGATGGGAAAACGGCCTTGGTCTAGGTAGTCGTAATACTCTTCCAGCGTCTTGGCGTTCTGGCTGTAGGTGGCGCCGATGCGGCCGATGGCAGACACGCCCAAAGCGATCAAGTCGCAGTCGGGCTGGGTGCTGTAGCCCTGAAAGTTACGGTGCAAACGCCCTTGCCGCTTCGCCACTGCCAACGAATCGTCTGGCAGCGCAAAGTGGTCCATGCCCACATACACATAGCCCGCCCCCATGAAAGACGCCAGCGAATGCGCCAACATGGAGACCTTGGAAGCCGCACCCGGCAATTCCACGGTCGCAATACGGCGCTGAGGCTTGAAGCGCTCAGGCAAATGGGCGTAGGCATATAGCGCAATACGGTCCGGCCGCAGCGCGTTCACCTGCGCCAATGTGCGGTCAAACGACTCGGGGCTCTGGCGGGGCAAGCCGTAAATCAGGTCCACATTGATGGACTCGAACCCCCGAGCGCGCGCCGCTTCCACCAACGCAAACACCTGCTCGGCAGGTTGTACCCGGTGCACTGCTTTTTGCACCGCAGGGTCGAAATCCTGCACACCAAAGCTCAGGCGGTTGAAGCCGAGTTCGGCCAGGGTATCCAGGCGCGCGGCGTCTACCGTCCGTGGGTCAACCTCAATGGAATACTCACCACCGGCGACAAAGCTGAAGTTGCGGCGCAGCATCGCCATCAGCTCCCGCAGCTCTGTGTCACTCAAAAAGGTAGGGCTCCCGCCCCCGAGGTGCAACTGGCTGACGGACTGCCCAGTACCCATCAAGCGGGTATGTAACTCCACCTCCCGTGTCAGATAGCGCAAATACGTGGCCGCTTTGTCATGGTGCTTGGTGATAATTTTGTTGCAGGCGCAGTAGTAGCACAGCGATTCGCAAAACGGAATGTGCACATATAACGACAAAGGCAAGGCCAGCGCGGCGGCACCGGAGCGGCGTTGCAATAGTGCTTGGGAGTAATCGTCCGCGCTGAACGCCTCTACAAAGCGGTCCGCGGTCGGATACGAGGTGTAACGTGGCCCGGAAACATCAAAGCGGGTCAACAGTTGTTCTGAAATGGGTGCGGAACCAAGGGCTGCGTTCATGAATACTCCAAGCTAGCGCACAGACTGTGAACGAAACAGCCTTCAGGCTCCTTGATTTACATCAAGGAGTTTCAGGATGACCCGGACCATAATTGACTTGCATCAGGGGAACACCATGCTCGAACACGCAATGCCTACCGCCAAGTCTCACGACGCCCACGCTTCCATCGCCATCACGCCGGTGGGAGCCGGGGCATTGAATTCCCACACCATCAAGGTTGCCTGCTCTAACTGCAACCTGCGCGAGCTGTGCATGCCCTTGGGCCTGAGCCCCACGGAGCTCGAGAAAATCGACGACGTGGTCGCCAGCCGCCGGAAAATCAAACGCGGCGCAACCCTGTTTCGCAACGGTGAAAAGTTCACCAGCCTCTATGCCATCCGCACCGGCTTCTTCAAAACCTGCGTAGCGTCTGAAGACGGGCGCGACCAAGTCACCGGCTTTCAAATGGCGGGTGAGGTCGTCGGACTCGATGGCATCGTGAACGACCACCACACTTGCGATGCCGTGGCGCTGGAAGACGCAGAGGTCTGCGTCATGCCCTTTGACCGGATTGAAGAGCTGTCGCGCGAGGTGACTTCGCTGCAGCGCCATGTCCACAAAATCATGAGCCGCGAAATCGTGCGCGAAAACGGCGTCATGCTCCTCTTGGGCAGCATGCGGGCCGAAGAGCGACTCGCCGCATTTCTGCTGAACCTGGTGCAACGCCTGCACGCCCGCGGCTTCTCGCAGTCAGAACTGGTGCTGCGGATGACGCGTGAAGAAATCGGCAGTTACTTGGGCTTAAAACTCGAAACCGTGAGCCGTACCTTCTCGAAGTTCGTAGACGACGGAATTGTGGAAGTCAAGCAACGGCACGTGCGCATCCTGAACACCGATGCCCTCAAAGACATCGTCAACCCCAAAGTCTGCAACTGAGCGATACCACGCTCGCTAGTTGTTGACGTCTGCAGCGCTCATGGCGAGCAAAGCCGTGAGCGCGCTGGAAGCCAGCGTCACCCCCCAGAACACGAAAAACGCCACGGTGTAAATCCCTTGGCGTGACAGCGGCAAAGCCGCGTCGTTCCAATGCAGATCGTGGGGGTCTATGAATGCGAACACCACGATTTCCAGCACGCCTGCCGCCAGAAAAGCAGGCCACACGACAGCCATCCATGGGGCTCTCGGCATCCCATTGCTCCTTGCCAACCGCTTAACGGGCAGGCGCAGCGGCTGGCACGATGCCAGTAGCCGCATGGTTACGGGCCTGCATGGCGGGTGCCAGGCTTTCTGGTTGGGTGGCAAGGGTCTTGTTGATGTCCAAGCCCGTTTGGTAATAGTTTTCATCGACTATCGGATCCATGCCGCGGGCGGCGACATAGAACGTCAGGAAGCTCGCCACCACCACGATCAGCGGGCCGGACACCACCAGCCACACATGGCCGAACTTCCACCAGGGGGCTGCGGGGGTAGATGAGCTTGAAGGGTTGGACATAAAGTGGCTTTCTTAACGCGGAACTATGAATACGGACTTTTCGGTCACCACTGCAGCGTCAGGGGCCGATTTCACCGTGAAATGGATGGGATGCGATCCCGGAGTTGCACCTTCATACGGCAGCTGCACGCGAATCGCAATCCAGCGGGATTCGGTCGGGCCGACTTCCATGCTGGAATCGGTGGAAAGCGTCAGGCCCGGCAGGCCCTCGGCGCTCACCTCAAAGGTTTGGGGGGTCTCCCGGGCGTTCATGATCTGCAGGCGGTACACATTCTCCAGCCGGCCGCCCGACACGATGCGGGCCAGTGTGCTGCGGTCGCGCTCCACGTCCACCTTGAAAGGCGCGCGCATCCACAGGCTGACCAGCATCGCCAGCACCACTGCCAGCAGGACACTGCTGTACACCAGCACCCGGGGGCGCAGCACATGGCGCAAGATATCGGCGCCACTCCAGCGCTGGCTCACGGCATTCTGGGTCGAGTACTTCACCAGGCCACGGGCGTAGCCCATTTTGTCCATGACTGTGTCGCACACATCGGCACAGGCACCACAGCCAATGCACTCGTACTGCAAGCCCTTGCGGATATCAATACCGGTCGGGCAGACCTGCACACACAAGCTGCAGTCGATACACGCGCCCAGCTGGAGGGTGGAAAGATCGGCTTTCTTGGAGCGCCCGCCACGGGGCTCACCGCGCGCCTCGTCGTAGGTCACGATCAGGGTGTCTTTGTCAAACATGGCACTCTGAAAGCGCGCATACGGGCACATGTATTTGCAGACCTGCTCACGCATGTAGCCGGCATTGCCATAGGTGGCAAAGCCATAAAACAGTACCCAGAATGTCTCCCACGGCCCCATGGACATGGCCATGACCGCGCCGGCCAGACTGTGGATCGGGGTGAAGTAGCCCACAAAGGTAAAACCGGTCCACAAGCCCACAGCAATCCACATGAGCTGCTTGGCAGTTTTACGCCAGACCTTGTCGACATTCCACGGGCCCGCGTCACGCCGCATGCGGGCAGACCGGTCCCCCTCGGCCAGCTTCTCCAGCCAGAGAAAAATTTCGGTATACACCGTTTGCGGACAGGCGTAGCCGCACCATAAGCGCCCGGCCACCGCCGTGAACAAAAACAAAGACAGTGCAGAGATCACCAGAATACCGGTGAGGTACACAAAGTCCTGGGGATACAACACCAGGTTGAAGATATAGAACCGCCGTGCCCCGAGATCGAACAGCACCGCCTGGCGCTGCCCCCACTCCAGCCACGGCAATCCATAAAACACCAGCTGGGTCAGAAACACCAGCGCCCACCGCCACTTCGAGAAGTAGCCCGATACGCTGCGCGGGTAAATCTTTTGATGCGCTTCGTACAAGGCAATCGTCTCCTCATCGGCACCGGGTGGCGGGGCAATGGGCCCCTTGTCCGGTGACGCGACGATCGGGATGATCTTCTTCTCAGCAGTAGAGGCAGGTGCGTTCAAGGAATGTCCTTCAGGGTTCAGCCAGCGTTACTTGGCCACACCGTTGTTGGAGAAGCCCCAGATATAAGACGACAACACCTTGATTTGCGCGGGCGAGAGCTTCTGCGCCTGTGCGGGCATCTGGTTGACCTTGCCGTTGGTCACGATATTGATGATGGCGCTCTCGCCGTAGCCGTGGAGCCAGATGTCATCGGTCAGGTTGGGCGCACCCAACGCAGGGTTGCCTTTTCCGTTGGAGCCGTGGCAGGCCGCGCAGGCTGCGAACTTGGACTTGCCCAAGTTGGCACGCACCGAATCGTGCGGACTGCCCGACAAACTCAACACGTAGTTGGCCAAGTTTTTCACGTCATCACCCGAACCCACTGCCGCCGCCATGGGAGGCATCTGGCCGACACGGCCCTGGTTCAGCGTCTCCATGATTTTTTCGGGCGAGCCGCCATGCAGCCAATCGGCATCGGTCAGATTGGGAAAACCTTTGGAACCCCGGGCATCCGAGCCATGGCACTGGGAACAGTTGTTCATGAACAAGCGCTCGCCGATCGCATGGGCTTGCGGGTCTTTGGCGATGTCCTCTGCAGACATGGCGTCAAAGCGCGCATAAATCGGCGCAATGTCGGCCTCCCCCTTGGCAATTTCCGCTTGGAATTGACCGGTAGAGGTCCAGCCGAGTTTGCCTGTTGAAGCGCCGAGGCCCGGGTAGAACGCGAGGTAAACCGCAGAAAAAATGATCGTGATAACGAACAGCCCAACCCACCAGCGTGGCAGGGGGTTGTTCATCTCGCGAAGGTCACCGTCCCACACGTGGCCGGTGGTGTTGTCGTGGGCGGTCATGGCTTTGGCTTTGCCACTGAACCACAAGAGGAACAGGCAGGCTGCAATGCCGATGACCGTTACGGCGGTCACATAGACCGACCAGAAGTTGCTTGTGAAGTCACTCATTTTGATTCCTTACGAGGCTCAGTCCTGCTCAAACGGCAGATTGGCGGCGTCCTGAAAGTCGTGGGCACGGCTCTTCGACCAGGCCCAACGGACAATCGCGATAAAGACCACGAAGCTGATAACCGTGGTGACGGAGCGCAGGGTGTTGACATCCATATCCATGTGATTCCCCTTATTTCAGCGCCAGGCCCAAGACCTGCAAATACGCGATCGTGGCTTCGAGTTCAGTCTTGCCCTTGACCTCTTCAGACGCCTTGGCGATCTGCTCGTCGGTGTAGGGCACGCCCACCTTGCGCAGGGCGCGCAGGTGCGATGGCAGGCTTTCCGCGTCCACCAGGTTTTTCTCCAACCAGGGGTAGGCCGGCATGTTGGACTCAGGCACCACATCACGCGGGTTCACCAAGTGGATGCGATGCCACTCATCGCTGTATTTGCCGCCCACACGGGCCAGGTCCGGGCCGGTGCGCTTGCTGCCCCATTGGAATGGGTGGTCATACACCGACTCACCAGCCACCGAGTAGTGACCGTAGCGCAGTGTCTCGGCGCGGAAGGGACGGATCATCTGCGAGTGGCAGTTGTAGCAACCCTCGCGGATATACACATCACGCCCGGCTAGCTGCAGTGCGGTGTAGGGCTGGATACCCTTGATAGGCTCCGTGGTCGACTTTTGAAAGAACAGCGGAACAATCTCCACCATGCCGCCTGCCAGCAAGACCAGCAGGATCAATACGATCATCAGAAAGTTGCTGGTCTCGATCTTCTCGTGCGACAGACCGGATGCACTTTTTTCGTTTGCCATACAAAGTTCCTCTTAAGCGTGGGCTGCCGCGGGGATCGCCACCGTGTTGGCGCGTCCGGCAGTAACAGTCATCAGGGTGTTCCAGAGCATGATCAACATGCCGCCCAGGTACAGCAGTCCACCCAACAAACGCAGCACATAGAAGGGATAGGTCGCCTTCACCGACTCAACGAAGGTGTAGGTCAAAGTGCCGTCAGGGTTGATGGCGCGCCACATCAGACCTTGCATCACACCGGCAATCCACATCGCCGCGATATAGATCACGATGCCGATCGTGGCGGTCCAGAAGTGCAGCTCAATCGCTTTGACGCTGTACATCTCTTTGCGGCCGAACAGGCGGGGAATCAGGTAGTACATCGAACCCATGGTCACCAGACCCACCCAACCCAAAGCGCCGGAGTGCACGTGGCCCAC
>DGQR01000002.1 GCA_002390825.1 Rhodoferax sp. UBA4409 | reverse complement strand
CTGGATGATGTGCAGCGGGTTGTCGGTCCGGGTGTACATGCCCGGGCGTTGTTTCACAGGTTCGAGCCCTTTGAGGACCCGGATCGAACCTTCAGCGTAGTCGGAGTTGGGTTTCACAGCCATGGGCAAATTGTAGTCTCGGTGTGGTTAAGTCACTGGACAAGCATACAGTAGGCCAAGCCCTGTGCCGTGCGCGACCTGCCCTGGCTCAAGGATTGGCTACATTTAAGGCATGAAAAAACTCTCGATCACCCAGGTGCTGGTGTGCGGCGCCACCATCGTGACCCTGTCCATGGGGATACGCCACGGTTTCGGCCTCTGGCTGCAGCCGATTACCCAAGCCCAGGGGTGGACGCGCGAAACCTTTGCCTTTGCGATCGCGATTCAAAACCTGGTCTGGGGCGTCAGCGGAATATTTGCGGGCATGGCCGCTGACCGGTTCGGGGCGTTCCGCGTCATCATCATCGGGGCCTTGTTGTATGCGTTGGGCCTGTGCGGTATGGCGCTGACCACGACCCCGCTGACCTTCACCCTGGCCACCGGCGCACTGATTGGCATGGCGCAGGCGGGTACCACCTATGCGGTGATCTACGGCGTGATTGGGCGCAACGTTCCGGCGGACAAGCGCTCTTGGGCGATGGGGATGGCGGCTGCAGCGGGCTCGTTCGGGCAGTTTTTGATGGTGCCCACCGAAGGCTTTTTGATCAGCCACTTTGGGTGGCAAGAGGCCTTGCTGACATTGGCTGCGGCCACGCTGCTGATGATTCCACTGGCCCGCGGACTGCGTGAACCGGCATTCGGCGGCGCTGCAACCTCGGCTCGCCAGCAAAGCATAGGTCAGGCGCTGCGCGAGGCCTTCAAGTACCCCAGCTTTCAGTTGCTGATGGCAGGTTACTTTGTGTGCGGCTTTCAGGTGGTGTTTATAGGCGTGCATATGCCGAGCTATTTGAAAGACAAGGGGCTTTCGCCCCAAGTCGCCAGCTATGCCTTGGCCTTGATTGGCCTCTTCAACGTGTTCGGCACCTACGCAGCGGGCGTGCTGGGCCAAAAGATGCCCAAGAAATACATCCTGGCCTTCATTTACTTTGCCAGGGCAATTGCCATCAGCGTGTTTTTGCTGGTGCCGCTGTCCCCCATGAGTGTGTATGTGTTCTCTGCGGTCATGGGGGTACTGTGGCTGTCGACCATTCCCCCCACGAATGCCACCATCGCCCAGATTTTTGGTGTGGCCCACCTGTCCATGCTGGGCGGGTTTGTGTTCTTCAGCCACCAGATCGGCTCTTTTTTGGGCGTCTGGCTGGGCGGCTATCTGTATGACAAAACTGGCAGCTACGACATCGTTTGGTACATCGCGATTGGACTGGGAGTGTTCGCCGCACTGGTGAATTTGCCGGTGCGCGAGGCACCGATTGGGCGCACACCCCAAACCGCGTGAGAACAGCCGCCATGCTCAAAAAAACAGCGATCACACTGGCCTTGTGCCTGCTGCTGACCGCCGTTTTTTCCCTGTACACGCAACCTGAATTCATGATGCAGATGGCCAATCAGGTCTGGGCTTGCTTTTGATCCGCTTTTTACATGACCAGCAACACCACCGTCACCATCATCACCGGCGCGTCTGAAGGCATAGGCGCTGAACTCGCGCGGCAACTGGCCACACGTTATGGCGCGGGACTGAGCCTGGTGCTAGCCGCCCGCAAGCGCGAGGCGCTGGACGCAGTGGCAGACATGTGCCGCGCCAAGGGCAGCCAGGTTTTGGTGGTGCCCACCGATGTGTCTGTGGAAGCCCAATGCCGCGCCCTGATTCAGACCACTCTTGACGCCTTCGGGCGGATTGACACCCTGGTCAACAACGCAGGGGTTTCCGCCCAAGCACTGTTTCAGGATGTGGATGCCCAAGACCTGCATTGGTACGAGGACCTGATGCGCGTCAACCTGTGGGGCAGTGTGTGGTGCACCCATGCCGCGCTGCCGCACATCAAGCAAGCCCAAGGGCGCATCGTGGCGGTATCGTCGCTGGCAGGCCTAATTGGCGTGCCCGGACGCACGGCCTACAGCGCCTCCAAGTTTGCAATGACCGGATTTTTTGAGGCGCTGCGTGCGGAGCTCAAGCCGTCAGGCGTGAGTGTGACGACCGCCTTCCCCGGCGTGGTGTTGACCGACATCCGCGCGCACGGCCTCAACGCCAAGGGCGAGGTCGCGGGCTCCAGCGGCCTCAGAGAAGACAAGGCCATGACCGTCTCCGAGTGCGCCTACCTGATTGCCACCGGCATGCAAAAACGCCAGCGCGAAGTGGTGATGACCGCCCAAGGCAAGCTCGGGCGCTTTCTCAAACTCTTGTTACCGGGCGTTGTGGAGAACATGGCGATGGCGGCGCTCAAAGATGAAGTGAAGCCCAAGTGATGCACACACCGCACCGGCAGTTGTCTGCACCGTCGCCCTGGATTCAGCGCTGGAGCCACCTCATCCCGCCGGGGGCCTCAGTTTTGGACGTGGCTTGCGGCAGTGGGCGCCACCTTCATTGGTTTGCCGGGCGCGGCTGCAAGGTGACAGGCGTCGACCAAGATATTGAAAGTGCTCGCCAAGTCATGCCAAATGTCAGACTCGTGCGGGCCGATATCGAAAACGCGCCATGGCCTTTGGTGAACGAGGCCAACGCCGAGCCTGAGTTGTTTGACGCGATTGTGGTGACCCATTACCTGTGGCGGCCACTCATGGACACATTACTGGCCAGTCTGGCACCGGGCGGCGTCTTGCTCTATGAAACATTTGCTGCGGGCAACGAGACGGTGGGGCGCCCTGCCCGGCCTGATTTTTTGCTGAAAAACGGTGAATTGCTGCAGATTTGTAGCGTTTTGCACATCGTGGCCTATGAAAACGGTTTTTTAGAACAACCCGACCGTTTCGTTCAGCGTATTGCGGCCACTAGTATCTTTACCCCAAGTGCACGCAACGGCGCTCCGGCGCGCTATGCACTCTAGTTAAAATGTTTGTTTACAGATTCAACACTCGACATGAACGCTTCTAAAGGTCCAATCCGGGGCAGCATCGTAGCCCTTATCACTCCGATGCTTGACGACGGCTCCGTGGATTACCCCGCGCTGCGCAAACTCATCGATTGGCATATCGCCGAAGGCACCGATTGCATTGGCGTTGTGGGCACCACCGGTGAGTCCCCCACCGTCAGTGTTGAAGAACATTGCGAAATCATCCGCGTCTCGGTCGAGCAATCCGCCGGGCGTGTGCCAATCATGGCCGGCTGTGGCGGCAACTCCACCCGTGAGGCGATTGCCTTGGCCCGCTTTGCCAAGCAAGTCGGCGCAGACTGCCAATTGCAAGTCGTGCCCTACTACAACAAGCCGACCCAAGAAGGCCAGTTCCAACACTTCAAGGCCATTGCAGAAGCTACCGGCGACCTGCCGATCGTGCTTTACAACGTGCCCGGTCGCTCGGTGGCCGATATGGCACACGACACCGTCTTGCGCCTGACACAGGTGCCCGGAATCGTGGGGATCAAAGAAGCAACCGGCAACATTGAGCGCGCCCAGTGGCTCATCAAAGATGCACCGAAAGAGTTTTCGATCTACAGCGGAGACGACCCGACCGCGGTGGCGCTGATGTTGTGCGGCGGCCACGGCAACGTGAGCGTGACTGCCAACGTGGCACCGCGTCTGATGCATGAGCTGTGCAAGGCAGCTATTGCCGGAGATGTAGCGCGCGCCATGGAAATCCAGATGAAACTTTTGCCCGTCCACAAGACTCTATTCATCGAATCCAACCCGATTCCTGTGAAGTGGGCGGTTTCACGCATGGGGCTGAGCAAGCCTGCCCTGCGCTTGCCTTTGACACCGCTGACAGAAGCCAGCCAACCCGCCCTTGAAAAGGCCATGCAAACCGCTGGTCTGATCTAAGCGCGCTGCCATTTTGAGGATTTTTGTGAATTCCATTTCTAAAGTTATTTTGCTCAGCGCGACGATTGGCTTGGGAGCCTGCACCGCACTGGAAACAGACAAAGTGGACTACCGCTCTGCAGCAAAAGCCCCTCGCTTGGACGTTCCGCCCGATCTCACCCAGTTGAACAAGGACACCCCCTACACCGTGGTGGGTGGTGCAGTCTCTGCAAATGCCACCAAGACAACCCAGGCGGTGACGGAAAAATCCGACGTCGCGGCATTGGCGGTGGGTGACGTAAGAATCGAGCGCGCAGGCAACCAGCGTTGGCTGGTGGTAAACCGCCCGGCTGAAAAGCTGTGGGAGCCGGTGAAAGACTTCTGGCAAGAAAACGGTTTCTTGTTGGCGCTCGACCAAGACAAACTGGGCATCATGGAAACCGATTGGGCGGAAAACCGCGCCAAGCTTCCACAAGACTTCCTGCGCGCCTCCTTGGGCAGGCTGCTGGACTCGTTCTACTCAACCCCTGAGCGAGACAAGTTCCGCACCCGCTTGGAGCGGGATAGCAACGGGAACACCGAAATTTTCATTAGTCACCGGGGCATGGTGGAGGTCTATACGGCCGACCGCACCAACGAAACCGTGTGGCAACCGCGAGCAGCGGACCCTGAACTTGAAGCTGAGTTTTTGCGGCGCTTGATGGTCAAGCTGGGAGTGTCTCAAGAGCAATCCAAGGCACTGGTGGCCAATAGCGTTACCAAACAAGTGGCTACCGTTGCCAGCGTGAATGGTCAGCCGGTTGTTCAACTGGACGAGGGCTTTGACAGGGCATGGCGCCGCACGGGACTCGCCTTGGACAGAACCGGCTTCACGGTGGAAGATCGTGACCGCAAACAGGGTGTTTACTTTGTTCGCTACCAGGAACTGACCTCCGACAAGGCCGAGCCCGGCTTTTTCAGCAAGATGTTCAGTGGCACCAAAGCCAACGTCGCGCTCAAATACCAAATTGCGGTGCGCAGCGCAGGTGAGAAATCAACGATCAGCGTGCTGGATGCCAATGGCAACCCCGAGACCACCGCAGTTGCTCAAAAAATTGTGAAAGTCATCGCTGACGACATCAAATAAGCGGAGTTGCATCGCCATGAGGCGATGTACCGGCAAAAAAAAACCACCGAAAGGTGGTTTTTTTTCGTCTGCAAGCAGATTATTGCTTGGCTGGCTCGGAAGCAGCAGCTGCAGGAGCAGTGGCTTCGGAAGCAGCAGCTGCAGGAGCAGCAGCTTCAGGAGCGGATGCAGCAGCAGCAGGAGCTTCAACAGCAGCGGGAGCAGCAGCAGGAGCTTCTTCTTTCTTACCGCAAGCAGCCAGAGCAGCAGCAGCGATCAATGCTGCCAAAACGAGAGACTTGTTCATTTTTAAAGACTTCAGTGAGTTAACGAAACAATTTCCGGAAATTGTCTGGATAGCGAACCACCCAGCCCTGACGTAAAGCATTCGGTCTCTTTCCATCAGAGCTTGAAATTATACAAGACCCAAAACAGTGCGTACGGGTAAACCCTCTTGAACCTTAAAGTCCCAAAACGGAGGCCGGAAAACCGGGGGAGCTTTGACGGAAACACTCGTCTACCGATTCTTTCAAATTCAGTTTCGAGCGGGGCTCACGAGACCACACACCGACCGAACGCTCGGCATCCCGGCGGTGCAAGAACCATACGGCCCCCAACAATGCACTGGGCATTTCAGAGTCGTCAAGATGCTTAACCACCCTGCAATCCATAAGGTGACCCCAAGTCACGCGCCACTGAACAAAGCGGGGGTGCAGCAGCGTGACCTGGTTGTAACGCTTCGCAATCATGGTCAGCCGTCGCCCGGGCTTGACCCATCGCTGGAGAGATTCGATAACCGCTTTTTCGCGCAACGGCCAATCCGCAAAATCAACATCGACCCAGACCATCTGGCTCCAGCCTTCCAGGCCGGCAAGGTCAATGCCTTGTCGGACGGCCTCTGCGAACTCAGAGGGGCCTAGAAACGCACCCTCACCTGGCCACGTTGTCTCATTGGTCGACATGCAACCATCCGGCATCGCACCAGTCCTGCACCAAGCTGATAGCCCCCTCACTCAAACGACGTACTTCTTTCGCGTCCAGCTGGCGCATATCGGCCAACTGCCGCATCAATTGCGCGTCGCGACCTGCGGCATTAAAACTCTCACCGTTGATAAAAACATGATGCGCGTCGTAGAGCATACGGGTGCGGCGATCCAAGCGGATGGCACCCGCGACGTCTTGGCCCTCGCCATCGAACCATACGTTGGCCTTCGGCTCACTCAAATATTCACCCAGTGCACGGGCGATGGCTTTAGGGTCCTTCAGCGCCGACTGCACTGCAGCCTGAGCGAACTCCAGCATGGCGGATGGCAACTCAGCGTGGGCTTCAACGGCCGCTTGTTTGGGGTCGGTGTAAAGGGTTGCCGGCAAGTCATCCATCGCTTGCTCAGCAATGCGTTGCAAAATCTCTTGCGCCAACTCCGCCTGCGAAGGAGAGCGGAAGCCGATCGAATAGGTCATGCATTCCCCCTCCGCAATACCGTCGTGGGCGTATTTGGGCGGGAGGTACAACATATCGCCGGGTTCGAGCACAAACTCTTCTTCCGGCTCGAAATTAGCTAGGATTTTGAGCGGCATGTCAGGCACCAACGACAGGTCTTTCTGCCGCCCTATTCGCCAACGACGACGACCATGCGCCTGCAACAGAAAAACGTCATAGCTATCAAAATGGGGGCCCACGCCGCCTTGGTCTGTGGCGTAGCTGATCATCAAATCGTCAAGGCGCGCATCCGGCACAAAACAGAACTGATTGATCAAGCCATGGACCCGCTCATCATGCGAATCTACCCCCTGCACTAGCAAGGTCCAACCCGCTTGCTTGAGCGGCGGCAGGGACTTGCGGGCAAAAGGCCCGTGCTTGAATTTCCATGCATCCCCATTGCCGGGGGCACCCTGCACCACCAAACGCGACTCCACGTCTTCTTGCGCGGCCAGCTCCAATAGCTCGATGCGCTCCAGTAAGGGAGAAAATCCGGGAATGGCTTGACGGATCACCAGCGGCTTCTTTTGCCAGTAGCGCTGCATGAAAGTTTCCGGGCTGATGCCGCCGAGCAGCTGGAGTGGGGTTTCAATGTTCATGGGAGAATTCTGCCTTATGGAAATCACCACACAATGCGTCGTTGCCCTCACATGGACGCTGAAAGACACACTGGGCGAAGAACTGGACGTTTTGGACGAGCCGGTTGAGTTTTTATTGGGCGGCAACGACTTGTTGCCCCCCATCGAAGCTGCGCTGCAAGGCCACGTAGCCGGAGATAAAGTGCAATTGCAAATTGAGCCGGAAGAGGCTTTCGGCGATTTCAATGACCAGCTGATTTTCTTGGAGCCGCGCGGCCTGTTTCCCGCAGAATTGCAAGAAGGCCTGACCATGGAAGGTTATGCATTACCCGCAGGCTGCAACCCGGACGCCCCCAAAGACGCGCTCTACACCATCACAGACATTTACCCCGAACACGTGGTGCTGGATGGCAACCACCCGCTGGCGGGTATCGCCATCCGTATTCAACTCAAAGTAGAGTCTGTTCGGGAAGCCAGTGAAGAAGAAATCGGCTCTGGTACCTTGGGTACCGGGTTCTTCCGGGTCCAGCCCTTGCACGAGCAAGCCCCCGGAAACGATCACCTGCACTAAGCCGATCAGGCCTTTCCGGTGGAGCCGTAGCCGCCCTCCCCGCGCTGTGACGCGGGGAATTCGGTCACCACATTGAACTGGGCTTGCACCACCGGCACGATCATCAACTGCGCAATGCGCTCCATCGGCTCGATGGTGAACGGAACTTCACTGCGGTTCCAGGCGCTCACCATGAGCTG
>DGQR01000151.1:40427-40955 GCA_002390825.1 Rhodoferax sp. UBA4409 | reverse complement strand
CGACGGCTGCAACGCGCTCCAGCTTCTGTGGTACATCCTGATTCCGATTCTCAAACCGGCTCTCATATCGGTCGTGGTGTTTCAGTTCATCTGGAGCATGAACGACTTCATGGGGCCACTGATTTATCTCTCCAGCGTAGAGAACTACCCCGTGTCCTTGGCGCTGAAGATGAGCATCGGTGCTACCGAAGAGGTCGAATGGGCCAGCGTCATTGCCATCTCGGTGGTGGCCTTGATTCCATCACTGGTCGTGTTCTTCCTGGCACAACGGCATTTCATTGAAGGTGCCGCCAGCAGCGGTATCAAAGGTTAAAGAGGAGCCTCTTGTGGCGCAATTGCAATTAAAAAAAATCGAGAAGACATACCCCAACGGGTTCAAAGCAGTGCACGGCGTGGATCTGCAAATCCGCGACGGCGAGTTCATGGTGTTTGTGGGGCCCTCGGGCTGCGCTAAAAGCACCATCCTGCGGATGATTGCGGGGCTGGAGAGCATCAGTGGCGGTGAGCTGTTGATCGGCAACCAGGTGG
>DGQR01000151.1:31085-40264 GCA_002390825.1 Rhodoferax sp. UBA4409 | reverse complement strand
GCATTGCCATGGTGTTCCAGAACTACGCCCTGTACCCGCACATGAAAGTCTATGACAACCTGGCCTTCGGCTTGAAGCTCGCAGGTACGCCCAAGGCCGAGATTGATGCGCGGGTGCGTGAAGCCGCCAAGCTGCTGGAAATGGACCATCTGCTGGACCGCTTCCCCAAACAATTGTCGGGTGGACAGGCCCAGCGGGTGGCGGTGGGCCGCGCCATCGTCAAGCGCCCGGAGGTGTTTTTGTTCGACGAGCCGCTCTCTAACCTCGACGCCAAATTACGCGCGTCGATGCGGGTTCGCCTGACCGAACTGCATCGCACCTTGCGGGAGCAAGGGCGTCCGTCCACGGTGGTCTATGTCACCCATGACCAGGTGGAAGCCATGACTATGGGTGAACGCATCTGTGTGCTCAAGGATGGCGAAATCCAGCAAGTCGATACGCCCACCGCACTCTATGACCGGCCCGCCAATGTATTTGTCGCCGGGTTCATTGGCTCGCCGGAGATGAACATCATCCCCGCAGAGGTGACGAACCAGGGGGCTCAACTGTCCATCGGCGGGGTCACGCTGCCAGCACCACAAAAGCATATGGAGCGCTTGAAGTCACAGACCCAAGTGAAGTTCGGTATCCGCCCGGAACACATCACTGCCGGTGGGCATAGCGAATCCGCAGTGCACATGGTGGACGGGACCTTGCGCTTCATGGAGCACATGGGCAGCGAAGTGTTTGTGCACTTCACCTTGGGTGAGATACCGCTGACGGCCCGTGTCCCTGCGGACCAGCTCCGCGACTTGGCGGGCAAAGCCCGCGGTGACAGCCATGCTTTTGGTATCCAGATGGATGCGTGCCATGCATTTGACATGGACACCGGGCTGAACTTGTTCTTGTGACATCAAAAAATCAATGAGGAGACAACCATGAAACGACGTTCTATTTTGTTGGCAGGTGCTGCGCTTTCTCTCGCCATGGCGGCAAGCGCCCAAGAGACTACGACCCTGCGCTTTTCCTGGTGGGGTGGTGGTGCCCGGCACGACGCCACACTGAAAGCCATCGCCGCCTTCGAGGCCAAAAACCCCGGCGTGAAAATCAAGGCCGAGTACATGGGTTTCAATGGCTATCTGGAGCGCTTGTCGACCCAGTACGCCGGCGGCACCGAGCCGGACATCATGCAGATCAACTGGGCTTGGCTTTCGACCTTCTCCAAGACCGGCGACGGATTCCTGGACCTCAACAAGCACAAGGCGCTGATCGGCTTGAACCAGTTTTCCGAGGCCGACTTGCAGACTGGCGTTATCAACAAAAAGCTCAATGCCTTGCCGGTGTCGTACACCGCGCGCATCATGCTCTGGAACCGTGCTGCCTACGAGCGCGCAGGCCTGAAGATGCCCGCAACCTGGGAAGATTTATTTGCCGCCGGGCCGGTGTTCAAGCAAAAGTTTGGCGACAAGGCCTATGCGATTGATGGCGAGCTCTACGACATGATTTTGCTGTCGCAGACCTACATCATGCAAAAGCACGGCACTCCCTATGTGCATCCATCGCAGCCCAGGGTCGCCATGTCTGAGGCAGCTGCCCTCGAGTGGGTGCAAACCTACAAAAAGCTGGCGGCTAACAATGTGGCGGTGCCACTGCCGGTGCGCGCCTCCTTGGGCGGCGCTGAGAAGCCGACCGAGCAGCAGCAAGACTGGGTGAGCGGCAACTGGGCCGGCAACTACACCTGGGACAGCGTTATCGGTTTGCGCGCAAGCACCCTGAACAAAGACCAGAAGCTGGATGTGGGGGAATTCTTGACCCTGCCCAACGCGAAAAACTCCGGCATGTTCGGTCGCCCATCCTTGATGTTTGCGGTGGGTAAAAAGACCAAGAACCCCGAGATGGCCGCCAAGTTCCTGAACTTCATGGTGACTGACCCAGAGGCGATCGCCATCCTCGGTATCACGCGCGGAGTGCCATCTGCAGACAGCCAGTTCCGGGCCATTGTGCGGACCGACGCTTTGCAGGGCGCTGAGCTCAAGGCCTTCTTGCAAATCAAAAAGCAAAAAGACAGCGGCAAGATCGATATGCCTTCGCCTTTGTTTGAGAACGCCCGTTTCAACAAGTTCATCCGCGAAGTCTTCGAGACAGTGGCCTACGGCAAGACCACGGAGCAAGAAGCCGCCAAGCGCCTGGTGGAAGAGGGCAACGCCTTGTTGCAACGTATCAAGTAAGAAAGTAAACCCGGACCGCTCATGAGTAAAGCAAGTACCAGACAGTTTGAATTCACCGCCAAAACAGACCCGGATACCGGGGCTCGTGTCACGCGGCTAAGCCCCTTGGATACCGCCTGCCATCGCACTTATTTCTACCAAAAGTGTTTTAGCAATGACGGGAACCGACTGGTGTTTGGTGCGCGTTCTGGGAGTGAATGGCACTATCACCTGCTGGACTTGCAAACCCAAGTCGCGACTCAATTGACCGATCAGCCGGGGGAAAACACCTTCGGTGGCTTTTTGAGCCCGGACGATCGATTTTTATACTTCGTCCGCGCCGAGCGGGAACTCATCCGCTTGGAGCTCGCCTCCTTGAAAGAGGAGTGTGTCTACACCGTCCCTTCTGACTGGGTGGGCTATGGCACTTGGGTCGCCAATAGTGCGTGCACCAAGATGGTCGGTATCGAGATACTGGGTACCGACTGGTTCCCCCTGACCGACTGGAAAAAGTTCGGCGAGATGTTTCATTCCAAGCCGCGTTGCCGCTTGATCCGTATCGATCTGGCGACCGGAGCGCGGACGGTGATTCACGAAGAAAAACTCTGGCTGGGCCACCCCCAGTACCGCCCCTTTGATGACAACACCGTTGCCTTTTGCCATGAAGGTACCCATGACCTGATCGATGCGCGCATGTGGTTTGTCAATGAAGACGGCACCAACCTGCGCTGCGGCAAGGAGCATGAGCCGGCCGAGAGTTGCACCCATGAGTTCTGGGTGCCGGACGGCTCGGCGATGGTTTTCGTGTCTTACTTCAAAGGGCGCACCGAGCGTGTCATGTGCTCGCTGGATCCGGTCACCCTGCAAACCCGGGTGCTCACAACCATGCCGCCGTGCTCCCATCTGATGAGCAATGCGGATGGCAGCTTGGTAGTGGGTGACGGGTCTGGCACCCCGGTGGATGTGTCTGATAGCTCGTCCCACAAGGTCCAGAACGACCCCTATCTGTATGTGTTCGACCTCAAGGCCGGCAATACCCGCAAGCTTGCGCGGCACGACAGCTCGTGGCGCGTGTACCTCGGTAACCGACAGGTCACCCATCCCCATCCGTCGTTTACGCCGGATGAGCGGCAGGTGCTTTTCACCAGCGATGCCGAAGGCGAGCCTGCGCTTTATCTTGCGGACCTGTAAATCCGGCAACTTGTAGGGCCGGTTTTGGGCGGCTAATGGTGAATCCATGCGTTTCACGCATAATGCGCGCCCATGGAAACCAAATGGCTCGAAGACTTCGTGTCTCTGGCTGAAACCCGGAGTTTCAGCCGCTCTGCGCAACTGCGCCACGTCACCCAACCCGCGTTCTCTCGTCGCATTCAGTCTCTAGAGGCTTGGGCGGGCACCGACCTGGTGGACCGCAGCAGCTACCCGACCCGGCTGACACCGGCGGGTGAAACGCTCTACGATCAGTCCCTGGAGGTACTGCAGGCCCTGCAAAGCACCCGCGCCATGCTGCGCGGGCATACGACTGCCGCCCAAGACGTCGTGGAATTTGCGGTGCCGCACACGCTGGCGTTTACGTTTTTTCCGGCCTGGGTGTCTGAGTTGCGCGAGAAGTTCGGCCCCATGAAGAGCCGGCTGATTGCACTGAATGTGCACGACGCGGTGATGCGCCTGGTGGAAGGCAGCTGCGACTTGCTGATCGCCTATCACCACCCCTCCCAGCCCTACCAGTTGGATGCAGACCGCTATGAAATGGTCAGCCTGGGGGAAGAGATCGTGGCCCCTTATTCCAAGCCGGATGCCGATGGCAACCCGATGTTCTGCTTGCCCGGCAAACTGGGCCAGCCTTTGCCTTATCTTGGCTATGCACCCGGCGCCTATCTGGGCCAGATGGTGGAACTCATCTTGAAGCAGGCAGACGCTCCGATCCATTTCGACCGTGTGTATGAGACCGATATGGCAGAGGGCCTCAAGGCCATGGCTCTCGAGGGGCATGGTGTCGCCTTTTTGCCGCACAGTGCGGTCAAGAAAGACCTGCGTGCCAAAAAGCTGGTCAGTGCTTTGCCGCCGCACATGAAAGGTCTGCACATCACCATGGAGGTGCGCGCTTACCGCGAGCGTTTAGCCTTGCGGGAGACCGGTCGCGGGCTGAGCGCAGCCCAGCGCGCCCACACGCGAGCGCCCAAAGGCTCTGCGCAGGCACTGTGGGACTACCTGCACGCCCAAGGCAGCATGCCGGCCTGATAGTTGCTTGCCCCCCGCACCGCCGCTTATCGCTGCCACAAGCTGAAAGCGGCACCCCGGGGTAAGGTGCAAGCCCTGCCCTCATTCTTTATGTCGTTGGAGTTGACATGATCTTTCGTTCTGTACGGGATGCCGCCAAGGCCATCTGTCTATTGACTTGCTTGGGCGCCACTGTCTGGGGTGGTGGGGCGCATGCCGCAGGCGTGCTCGACCGGGTGGGTGCAGGTGGCAAGCTGCTGATCGGGCACCGCGAATCCTCCATCCCGTTTTCGTATGTCGATGCCGACAAAAAGCCGGTGGGCTATGCCGTCGATTTGTGTCTCAAGCTGGCAGAAGCGGTGCGCAAGAAGACCGGCGCCAAGAACATGCAGGTCGAAATGGTGCAGGTCACCTCTGCAAACCGGATCGCCATGGTGGCTGAGGGCAAAGTAGACCTCGAGTGCGGATCCACCACCAACAATGCCGAGCGGCGCGAGAAAGTGGCCTTCACGGTTCCGCACTTCATTACCGGCGCCCGTTTGCTGGTGCGCGCCAACGCCCGGATCGACCGGATTGAAGACCTTGAAGGCAAGAAACTGGTGTCCACCAAAGGAACGACGCCGCTCAAAGCCGCTGAACAAGCCAATCGTGAGCGCCTGCTGGGGGTCACGATTCTGGAGGCGCCTGACCATGCCAAGGCGGTCGAGATGGTCGAAAAAGGCGATGCTGATGCGTTCGTCATGGATGACGTGTTGCTTTACGGCCTGGCCGCCAATCGCCCCAAGCCCGATGCCCTGAAGGTGGTGGGCAAGTTTTTGACGACCGAGCCCTTGGCCATCATGCTGTCCAAGAATGATCCGGAGTTCAAAAAGCTGGTCGACGAAGAAATGCGCCGGCTGATCGTCAGCAAAGAGATCCAGCCGGTCTACGACAAGTGGTTTTTGAAGCCGATTCCGCCCAACGACAAGGCCCTGAATCTGCCGGTGAGCTATTTGCTGCGCGATTTCTGGAAGTACCCCAGCGACTTCGTGCCGTTCTGAGCGGTAGTGTGGCCTCAGAAACAAGCCGGCAGGTTTTGGGACAATAGCGGTCATGACCTCCACCGCCACTCCCCAATCCCTCACCATTACCCGCCCTGACGACTGGCACTTGCATGTGCGCGACGGTGCCGCCCTGAGCACCGTGGTGCCGCACACGGCCGCCCAGTTCGGCCGCGCGATCATCATGCCCAACCTCAAGCCGCCGGTGACCACCGCCGAGCAGGCGTTGGCTTACAAGGCGCGTATCCAGGCCGCGGTGCCCGCCGGTGTGCAGTTCGAGCCCTTGATGACGCTCTACCTCACCGACAACTTGCCTGCCGACGAAATCGCCCGCGCCAAAGACGCCGGTGTCGTGGCCGCCAAGCTCTACCCCGCAGGCGCCACCACCAACAGCGACGCCGGTGTGACCGATTTGCGCAAAACCTACAAGACGCTGGAGGCCATGCAAAAGGCTGGCCTGTTGCTCTTGGTGCATGGTGAAGTGACCAGCAGCGACATCGACCTGTTCGACCGCGAAGCGGTGTTCATCGACACCCAGTTGATCCCGCTGCGTCGCGATTTTCCTGAGCTGAAAATTGTGTTCGAGCACATCACCACCCTCGATGCCGCGCAATACGTGCAGGCGGCAGACCGCTTCACGGCGGCCACCATCACCGCCCACCACTTGCTCTACAACCGCAACGCCATCTTTACCGGCGGTATCCGTCCGCACTACTACTGCCTGCCGGTTTTGAAGCGTGAGACCCACCGCCAGGCGCTGGTCAAGGCGGCGACCAGCGGCTCCCCCAAGTTTTTCTTGGGCACAGACAGCGCTCCCCATCCGGCACACCTCAAGGAGCACGCCAGTGGCTGCGCCGGTTGCTACACCGCACACGCCGCCATGGAGCTGTACGCGCAGGCATTTGATGCCGCAGGTGCGCTCGACCAGCTCGAAGGGTTTGCCAGCTTCCATGGCGCAGACTTTTACAGCCTGCCCCGCAACACCGGCAGCATCACGCTCCAACGCGAAACCTGGACGCCACCCGAGAGCTTTGCTTTCGGCGAAACCACCCTCAAGCCGCTGGCCGCAGGCGAAGCATTGCAGTGGCGTTTGGTCTAGAAGCCATTGACTGGGCTGCGCCGTGGCTTTCACCCTGGCGCAGCGTGGGTGAGCGCGTTGCGCAAGGCGTGGACACCGGGCAAACCGTCGCCCAGGCCCTGAATGCCCAGGGTGCGGCCCCGGTGCGCTTTATTCCGCAAAGTGAGCTGCCATCCGGCACGGCTTATGAGCAGCATATTTTTGACACCGGCGGCGTGCCAACCCGGGATGGCCTGCACGATTTTTTCAATGGGCTGTGCTGGATGCACTTTCCGCTGGCCAAGCAAAAGCTCAACCGGCTGCAGGCCGAGCAGATCGCCCAGACCGGCATCCAGCCGGTACGCGGCCCGGCGCGGGACGCACTCACGGTGTTTGATGAAAACGCGGCGCTGCTGATCGCGCCCGATGCCTTGTGGGATGCGCTGGCTGCCAAAGACTGGGCGCGCCTTTTCGGCACACTGCGCCCCATGTGGGCCGAGGCGACCCTGATCCTGTTCGGCCACGCGCTGCTGGAAAAGCTGGTTTACCCACGAAAACCGATCACCGCCCACGTATTCCGTGCGCAGGCAGCTACTAATTCGATAGCGAATTTGGATGCGTGGTTGGCCGGCGCTTTGAGTGCCCCCATGCTGGCTGCCAAGCCCTTTGCCCACCTGCCGGTGCTGGGCGTGCCGGGCTGGTGGCCCGACAACACGCTGCCCGGTTTCTATGAAGACACCAGCGTCTTCCGGCCGCTCAGGCCTTCAGCTTGAGCAGGTGCACCATCACCCGTGCGGTGGTTTGGTCAAAGTCAATTTGCGAATGGAAGTCTTTGCCGGCGAGCCAGGAGGCGTCCCAGCGGTTTTGCTTGAGCGTGGCTTTCCACTCCTCGTGCTGGGTCGCCAGGCGGATCGCCTCCACCATGGCGCTCTGCCGTGCGACCGGTACGGCTTGGCCGGTGAATACGCCGCGCCAGTTGGCCATGTCGAGCTGCAGGCCCTGATCGCGCATGGACGGAATGCCGAACGAGGATTTGCGGGACGAAACGCCGATCGCTCGCAACTGGCCGCTGGCAATCTGTGCGCTGAACTCGCTGAAGCCGGAGACGCCGATGGTGGCCTTGCCCGACAACACAGCGGCAGCCACCTCGGTGCCGCCCGCAAACGGCAGGTAGACCAAATCTTCAGGGTTAGCACCGGTGGCACGGGCGAAAACGCCCGCAAAAATGTGGTCGACCCCACCAGCCGAGCCGCCCGCCACGGGTACTGCTTTCAGTGACGCCTTCATGGCGGCTGAGAGGTCGGTTGCGGTTTTGATCGGCGAGTTGGCGGCCACCACCATCACCAGGTAGTCGCTGGTGAGCCGGGCCAGTGGAGCCAGCACCCCCATGTCAACGGCGGGTTTTTGTAATGCCACAGCGCCCACCATGACGGTACCGCCCATGATCAGGGTGTGGGGATCTGCGGCGTATTTCTCTGCGTAGTAGGCCAAGCCGAGCGTGCCGCCCTTGCCGCCTTTGTTTTCGTATTCAATGCTGTCGACGCTGCCCGTTGCCATCAGGGCACTGCCCAAGGCGCGCCCCGTCTGGTCCCAGCCACCGCCGGCATTGGCCGGAATCACAATCCGCAGCTTCTGCGACAGCTTGCTCACTGGTGCGGTCTTGGCGCCCACGACTTTGGCCGTTTGTGCAAAGCTTGCAGTGGCGGCCATGAGTGTGCTGCCGGCGGCCCAGTGGGCGAGGAGGGTGCGACGGTTGATCGGGTGCATAGAAGAGCCTGTGGGGGGAAGAGCAGGCTATTCTCACCGCTTGGAGCGGGTTTGGGATCTCACTACTTTGTAAAAATGTAGCAGTTCAGAATGCCCATAAACTTCATGGGCTCAAGCAGCGGGGTGCTTGAATTCACGCCCCGCGCCCCTACTATCTGCATTAACGGCCCGTGAAGGGCGCTTTTCCGAGAGAAAACCATGAAACGCATTTTTTTGTTTATTTTGACCAACGTGCTGGTGGTCGCTGTGCTGGGCGTGGTCGCCAGCCTGCTGGGGGTGAACAAGTTTTTGACCTCTAACGGCCTGAACCTCGGCGCTTTGCTGGGTTTCGCCCTGATCATGGGTTTTGGTGGCGCCATCATCTCCTTGTTGATCAGCAAGCCCATGGCCAAGTGGACCTCGGGTGTGCAAATCATCGAGCAGCCCCGCAATGCCGACGAGGCTTGGATTGTGGACACTGTGCGCAAATTTGCTGACAAGGCCGGCATCGGCATGCCCGAAGTTGGCATCTTCGAAGGCGAACCCAACGCATTCGCCACAGGCGCGTTCAAAAACAGCGCGCTGGTAGCCGTGTCCACCGGTTTGCTGCGTGGCATGACCCGCGACGAAATTGAAGCTGTGATCGGCCACGAAGTGGCGCACATTGCCAACGGCGACATGGTTACCATGACCCTGATTCAGGGCGTGATGAATACGTTTGTGGTGTTTATTAGCCGTATCGTCGGATACGCCGTGGACAGCTTCTTGCGCAAGAACGATGAGCAGAGCAGCGGCCCCGGCATCGGCTATTACGTCACGACTATCGTGATGGACATCGTGCTCGGCTTTGCCGCCGCCATGGTGGTCGCTTGGTTCAGCCGCCAGCGCGAGTTCCGTGCCGATGCGGGCGCCGCCCAGTTGATGGGCCGC
>DGQR01000151.1:0-31055 GCA_002390825.1 Rhodoferax sp. UBA4409 | reverse complement strand
GGGCCGCAAGCAGCCCATGATGAACGCCTTGGCCCGCTTGGGCGGCATGACCCCCGGCGAGCTGCCCAAGAGCGTTGCTGCCATGGGCATTGCGGGTGGTATCGGCCAATTGTTCTCCACCCACCCGCCTATTGAACAGCGCATTGCAGCCCTGCAAGCAAACAACGGGCAGTAAACCCGGCAGCGCTAGCCGCTGTACTTCCTAAGTCAACCCCTTGCCGCTGCATGCGCCAAGGGGTTTTGTTTTTTGACGTGCTACAAACCCTGTTTGCATTTCACTTCGTCGCTCTATGGAATTCGCTACCTGGCTCGCCTTCTTTGCTGCTTCCTGGGCTATCAGCATCTCGCCGGGCGCAGGTGCCGTGGCCGCCATGAGTGCCGGACTGAACCACGGTTTCCGGCGCGGCTACATCACCACTTTGGGGCTGGTGTTGGGCATCTGGACGCAGATTGTGGTGGTGGGCGTCGGGTTGGGCGCAGTCGTCGCGGCCAGCAGTACAGCGTTTCTGGTCATCAAATGGGCAGGTGTGGTGTATTTGGTGTGGCTGGGTATCCAGCAGTGGCGAGCGCCCGCGGTGCCCTTGGCCACCCAGGCTGAGTTGGCCCCGATAGTTGCCGCGCGCACCATGATCTTTCGGGCTTGGGTTATCAATGCGCTGAACCCGAAGGGCACAGTTTTTCTGCTGGCCGTGATGCCGCAGTTTTTGAACCTCGCCGAGCCGCTGCTGCCGCAATACCTCGTTATCGCAGCCACACTGGCCTTCACCGATCTGGTGGTGATGGCCGGCTACACCGCGCTGGCGGCCCGGGTGCTGCGCGCACTCAAGTCCGAGTCGCACCTCAAGGCCATGAACCGGGTGTTCGGCGGTCTGTTTGTGGCCGCAGGCACCCTGCTCGCGTTGTTCAAACGAACCGCTTAAGCCGTGTCAGGCCGCGAGTTGCAATAGCCCTGCGTTGTCTGGCAGGCGGTTCTGCTCAATCCGGAACATGCTCACCACTTCTTTCAGGCGTGCAGCTTGGTGCCGCAGGCTGTCGGCAGCGGCCGCGCTTTCTTCGACCAGCGCGGAGTTCTGCTGGGTCACCTGATCGAGCTGCATGATGGCCTCGCTGATCTGGGTGAAGCCTGCGTTTTCCTCGGCAGTAGCGGCAGAGACTTGGTTCATCAGCTCATTGACCCGTTGCACACGGCCCACGATGCCTTGCACCGAGGTGCCCGCCAATTGGGCCTGGTGCTCGCCGGTGGCAACCCGGCTGATGCTGTCGCCGATCAGGTTTTTGATTTCTTTGGCAGCTTCTGCACTGCGTTGTGCCAAGCTGCGCACTTCAGACGCCACCACCGCAAAGCCGCGCCCTTGCTCACCTGCGCGCGCTGCCTCCACCGCAGCATTCAGTGCAAGGATGTTGGTTTGGAACGCAATGCCGTCAATGACACCGATGATCTCGCCGATCTTTTTGGAAGACTGGGCAATGGACTGCATGGTGTGCACCATCGCATCCACATGGCGGCCGCTTTCCAGTGCGGCGCCTGATGTTTCGTTGGCCATGGCGCTGGCTTCGCGCGTGTGCTCTGCATTGAGCTTGACGGCGCTGGCAATTTCTTCCGTGGAGGCGGCGGTCTCTTCGAGGTTGCTGGCTTGCGCCTCGGTGCGCGCGCTCAGGTCAGAGGTCCCTGAGGCAATCTGCTCCGACGCAGAGGCCACCTGTTCACTGCACTCATGAACCAAGCCGGCCATATGGGTCAGGCTGTATTTCATGCGCAACATGGCGGCCACTACGCTATCGGTTTGCTGTTGGTGAGCAGGGATGATCACGGTCAGGTCGCCTTTGGCAATCGCATTCGCGACCCGGACTACTTCCGCCGGCTCGCCCCCCAGTTGGCGGGTCAGGCTTCGGGTAATGACGGTGGCGATGCCCAAGGCTGCGAGTACGGCCAGCACGGAGAGCCACAGGGTGGTCTGTACAGCCGCTGCGCCTTGCGCTTTGGCGAGCTGGCCCTCCAGGGCGATGGTGTCTGACTGCCCCTTGAGCAGGGCATCGGAGGCGGCGGTCAGCTTGCTCAGTGGGCCCCGCACATTCTTGACCAGGTACTCACCTGCCTCTTGTGTATTGCCTGTCTGGATGCGCTTGACGGCTTCGTCTCTAACCGCATTGAAGGCAATCAACGCCTCTTCAACGGGTTTTAAAAGTTCCAGTTCTTTGGCGTTGACGATGGTTTTCTTTAACTTTCCAAACGCATCGTCCGCAGTCTTTTGGCCTTGGGCGACCCGACTCAGCGTGTAACTCGCTTCTTCCGCATTGCCTATCGCCAACCCGACCACAGCAGCCCGCATATTGCGAACCTGCACATTGATGCCCAGTTCCAGCTCGGCGGCAAGGATCACCTTGACCACGCTTTCATCCACGATGTGATTGACGTTGTCGTTGATGTTGCCTATCCGGTAGATGGCAGTGCCGCCAATGACCAGTAGCAATGCGATGAGCAGACCGAAGCCTGCGGCCAGCTTGGTGCTGACTTTCCACAAACCAAATGTTGGCATGGCGCCCTCCCTGTTTTTGTAAGCACATGCTAAGCCTTGTGCTGCCAAGTGGGAAGTCCTTAAACCTTAAAAGGTCTGATTCGGGTGCGCTTGCGGTTGCAGCCGCCCGCGGTGGGTGCGGCCAGATCGGACAGGACTAGCTCAGCATATCCAAGGCCAGTGCTTCCGCCACTTTGATGCCATCTACGCCGGCCGACAGAATGCCACCGGCATACGATGCGCCCTCGCCTGCGGGGTAGAGGCCGCGCACATTGGTGCATTGCAGGTCCTCGCCGCGCGGAATCTTGATGGGGCTGGAGGTGCGGGTTTCCACACCGGTGAGCACCGCATCGGCCATGTCAAAGCCTTTGATCTTGCGGCCGAACACCGGCAATGCCTCGCGCATGGCCTCAATGGCGTAGGCGGGCAGGGCAGGGGCCAGGTCGCCCAGCTTCACGCCGGGTTTGTACGACGGCGTGACGCTGCCGAACTCGGTGGAGGGCTTGGCCGCAATAAAGTCGCCCACCAGTTGGCCGGGCGCCTCATAGGTGCTGCCGCCTAAGGTGTATGCGCCACTTTCCAGCTGGCGTTGCAAGGCAATGCCCGACATCGGGTGAGCGGCCTTCGGGTCTTTGGCCTTCAGGGCTGCGGCTTCTTCTGCATAGCGCTTGCCGCGCTCGGGGCCGAAGGCGTGCACAAAAGCGGCCTCGCTGTCCGGGTAGTCGGGCGGGTCGATGCCCACCACCATGCCGGCGTTGGCATTGCGTTCGGCGCGCGAGTATTGGCTCATGCCGTTCGTGACCACACGCTCAGGCTCGCTGGTGGCGGCCACCACCGTGCCACCCGGACACATGCAAAAGCTGTACACAGCTCGCCCGTTGGCGGCGTGGTGCACCAGTTTGTAGTCGGCAGCACCCAGCAGCGGGTGGCCTGCGTGGCGGCCCCAACGGGCGCAGTCGATCACGCTTTGCGGGTGCTCGATGCGAAAGCCCACAGAAAACGGCTTGGACTGCATGGCGACTCCGCGCTCGTACAGCATGGCAAAAGTGTCACGCGCACTGTGGCCCAAGGCCATGACCACATGGCTTGTGGGCAACTCATACACACTGCCGTCTTGAAGGTTTTCGACCTCTAGCCCGCGAACTGATTGCGTAGAGTGCTCCTGATTTAGGAGCAAATTATTCACGCGCTGCTCAAAACGGATTTCGCCGCCCAGGGCAATGATTTGCTCGCGGATGCCTTCCACCACCTTCACCAGCTTAAAGGTGCCGATGTGGGGGTGCGCTTCATACAGGATTTCGGAGGGCGCACCGTACTGCACAAATTCGTGCATCACTTTGCGGCCCAGAAAACGGGGGTCTTTGATCTGGCTGTAAAGCTTGCCATCCGAAAAGGTGCCAGCGCCGCCTTCACCGAACTGCACATTGCTCTCGGGCTTGAGCGCTTTTTTGCGCCACAGGCCCCACGTGTCTTTGGTGCGCTGGCGCACGGTGGTGCCGCGCTCCAGCACGATAGGTTTGAAACCCATTTGGGCCAGCACCAGCGCCGCGAACATGCCGCAAGGCCCGAAGCCCACGACGACCGGGCGCAGGGGCATGTCTGCGGGAGCTTGGGCCACCATGCGGTAGGCCATATCGGGCGTGGCACTGATGTGTGGATGGTTTGCGTGCCGGATCAACAAGGCTGCTTCCTGCGCCGGGTCTGCCAGTGTCAGGTCCACGATGTAGACCGCCAGGAGGTCGACCTTGCGGGCGTCAAAGCTGCGCTTGAAGATGTGCAGGTCGGCGATGTCGGTGTTCGCAATGCCCAGCGCTTGGGCGGCCAACGCTTGCAGGGCCTCCACCGGGTGGGCTACCGGGGCGCGGTCGGCCTCGGTTTCTGCGGGCGCATCAGCGGCGCGGCGCGCCTCCACGGGCAGGGCGGAAAGGGGAAGTTTGAGTTCGGTAATTCGGATCATGGCACGGGCTCGTGGTTATCAAGCAAGGCCCTGATTTTACGCGGGCTGGGTCAATGCAGTCCGGTGCGCGGGGTGGCGGAGGGGCTGTAGCCAAAGAGTTTGCGATAGTCGCTCGCGAACTGGCTGAAGTGCCAGAAATTCCAGTCAGCCGCCACGTCGCGCACCGTAGCGCTTGGGTTTCCGCGCAAGTCGCGTCGCGCACCGTTGAGGCGCAAGATGCGCAGCGTTTGCACCGGCGTCATGCCCAGCACATCTTCAAAACAGTACTGCAGGGTGCGGCGGCTCACATGCAGCTGCTCACACAAGTCGGGCACGGTCACGCTCTGGTCGTGATGGGCCAGCAGGTAATCCCGCGCTGCGGCCACGATGCGCTGGCGGCGGGTGAAGCTGTCGCGCACCCCGGCATCTACCACGCTGGTGTCCAGCAAGGGCAGCAGGGCTTCCAAGGCATGGGTTTGCGCGTGCGCCGGATCGGCCGGCACCCCGAGATCGGGTTGCAGCAATGCACTCAAGGTGTGCAGGCACTGCTTCAGTGCTGCCGCAGAAGGGTGCAGTATTTCGGCCGCCTGCAGCCGGCCCCAGTCCACATCAAAGCCGAGCGCTTGGGCGGCGCTGTGCAAGGTATCTTGCCGTACCACCAGGCCGAAGATGGTGTAGTCGGCCGGCGTCACCAGCTCAAACTCTTGGTGGCCCGGGCGCACCAGCACGCTGTGGGGGGCCGCCGTGCGTCCGTTGATGCGGGTGGTGTCTGCCGAGAACGGCAGTCCAAACCACATGGCATCAGGCCACACGCAGCAGGACTGCCGCATACCTTGACTGGTGCTCTCGCGAAACACCTGCATCCCGGGGAGCTGGATTTCCTCTAGTAGCCCGTGGAAGGTGCCGCAGGTGGTCTGGTCGTAGCACTGCTCCCAGTTGGTGAGGTTGGCGGCGTGCTCGTCCGCATCGCAGGCCTCGACGACTCGCAGACCGGCTGCGGTGTGGGTTGTGGGGTTCATGAAGCTTCTCTCCCGTGATGCAGTCCGGGTTCGCACCGTCCAGGTGCGCGCCGCAAGTCTGCCGATTTTTGATACCAGCTTATGGCGGGACTGCCTACATTCACAGCTAGCAAACCCTATGCCGAGCTGCATCGGACCTTGACTCAACCTTGTTGGAGAACCCACATGTCATCTTCGCATTCCACGGGCGTGCACACGCTCAAACCGGTGCTCAGCACCCTGCAACTCTGGGGCATTGCCGTGGGGTTGGTGATATCCGGCGAATATTTCGGCTGGAGTTTCGGTTGGGCCTCGGCTGGTACCTTGGGCTTCACGGTCACAGCGCTCTTCATCGCGGCGATGTACACCACTTTCATCTTCAGCTTCACCGAGCTGACCACGGCCATTCCCCACGCCGGCGGGCCTTTTGCTTACAGCAAGCGGGCTTTTGGCCCCACCGGTGGCTATCTGGCCGGGGCTGCTACGTTGGTGGAGTTTGTATTTGCTCCACCCGCGATTGCGCTGGCGATCGGGGCTTACTTGAATGTGCAGTTTCCCTCGCTGGATCCCAAGCTCGCGGCCTTGGGCGCCTACCTGGTGTTCATGACGCTCAATATCGTCGGTGTGCAAATTGCTGCCACCTTCGAGTTGGTGATCACCGTCATCGCCATCTTTGAATTGCTGGTGTTCATGGGTGTGGTGTCCCCCGGCTTCTCGATGGCCAACTTCACCAAAGGCGGCTGGGCGGGTAGCGATGATTTCAGCTGGGCTGCGATTCCCGGCATGTTTGCCGCCATTCCCTTCGCGATCTGGTTCTTTTTGGCGATCGAGGGTGTGGCCATGGCCGCCGAGGAGGCCAAAGACCCCAAGCGCTCGATTCCTATTGCCTATATCACCGGCATCTTGACGCTTGTGTTCCTGGCCGTCGGCGTGATGGTCTTTGCCGGGGGTGCCGGCGACTGGACCAAGCTGGCCAACATCAACGACCCGCTGCCCCAAGCGATGAAGCTCATCGTCGGCGAGAACAGCGGCTGGCTGCATATGCTGGTGTGGCTGGGCCTGTTCGGTCTGGTGGCGTCGTTCCACGGCATCATTTTGGGTTACTCGCGCCAGATCTTTGCTCTGGCCCGTGAGGCCTATTTGCCGGCTTACTTTGCCAAGGTGCACCCGCGCTTCAAGACACCACACCGCGCCATTCTGGCTGGTGGCGTGGTGGGAATTGCCGCCATCTACAGTGATTCCTTCATCACCATCGGCGGCCAGTCTTTGACGGCCAATATCGTGACCATGTCGGTGTTCGGCGCCATCCTGATGTACATCTTGAGCATGCTCAGTGTGTTCAAGCTGCGCCGGTTTGAGCCTGCCATGGTGCGCCCTTTCCGTGCACCGCTGTACCCCTTCTTCCCGGCCTTTGCCTTGTTCGGCGCGCTGGTGTGCATGGCCACCATGATCTATTACAACCCGCTCATCTTCGGCTTGTTTGTGGGCTTCCTGGTGTTGGGTTATGTCTACTTTAAGATGACTGGACAACAGCGCGCCGACGCCACGTTGGCAGGCATGAGCGCGCCGGTTGCCAAGTAACCGGTCCTGTTCGATTCCAGTTCTTTTGCGGATTCACTGACGTGCCAAGCCACCCTTACCAGCACACCGTCGCAAGCCATGTCTATGGTTTTCGGGACCTCAAAGACCTGATGGCCAAAGCCACGCCTTTGCGCTCCGGGGATTTGCTGGCCGGGTTGGCCGCGCATACGGCGCAGGAGCGGGCGGCGGCGCAGATGGCCTTGGCAGAGCTGCCCTTGCGCACCTTTCTGTCAGAAGCCTTGGTGCCCTATGAGTCGGACGAGGTCACCCGCTTGATTCTCGACAGCCACAGCACTGAGGCGTTTGCGCCGGTGAGCCACCTCACGGTGGGGGACTTCCGCAACTGGCTGCTCAGTGATGCGGCAGACACGGATGCCCTCACGGCACTGGCACCCGGCATTACGCCCGAAATGGCGGCCGCCGTGAGCAAGCTCATGCGCAACCAGGACCTGATTTTGGTGGCCAAAAAGTGCCGGGTGGTCACTGCTTTCCGCAACACCATTGGCCTGCCTGGCCGCATGTCTACCCGCCTGCAGCCTAACCACCCGACTGATGATGTCACCGGCATCGCCGCCAGCTTGCTGGATGGTTTGCTGTACGGCAGCGGGGACGCGGTGATCGGCATCAACCCCGCCACCGACAACGTGGCGCAGGTGATGAAACTGGTGCACATGATGGGCGACGTGATTGCGCATTACGAGATACCAACCCAGAGCTGTGTGCTCACCCATGTGACCAACACCATTCAGGCGATTGAGCGCGGTGCGCCGGTGGACCTGGTGTTCCAGTCGATTGGTGGCACCGAGGCGACCAACAGCAGCTTCGGCCTGAACCTGGCCTTGCTGTCCGAGGCGCGGAGTGCAGCTCTTTCGCTGAACCGTGGCACGGCGGGCGACAACGTGATGTATTTCGAAACCGGGCAGGGCAGTGCGTTGTCAGCGAATGCGCACCACGGCATGGACCAGCAAACCTGCGAGGCGCGCGCCTATGCGGTGGCGCGTGCGTTCAAGCCCTTGCTGGTGAACACGGTGGTGGGCTTCATCGGCCCCGAATACCTGTTTGATGGCAAGCAGATCATCCGCGCCGGTCTGGAAGACCACTTCTGCGCCAAGCTGCTGGGCCTGCCCATGGGCTGCGATGTCTGCTACACCAACCACGCTGAGGCGGACCAGAACGACATGGACGTGCTGCTGACCCTGCTGGGGGCGGCCGGCTGCAACTTCGTGATGGGCATTCCGGGCTCGGACGACATCATGCTGAACTACCAGACCACCTCGTTTCACGACGCTTTGTATGCCCGCAAGGTGCTGGGCCTACGGCCTGCACCCGAATTCGAGGCCTGGTTGCAGCGTATGAATATTTTTCAGGGGCAGGGCGCCGACTTGGTGCTGCCGCCTGGGCTGCCCACCGCGTTCGAGCAAGCCTTGTTGCCCTTAGCCTGAGGTGGCGCATGTCTGATCCACAGTCACCCGTCACCGCCAATCCATGGGCGGCATTGCGCCAGTTCACCGATGCCCGTATTGCCTTGGGACGCTCCGGCGTGAGCTTGCCTACGAGCGCGCACCTTGCGTTCCAACTCGCTCACGCTCAGGCGCGAGATGCCGTGCATCGCGGGCTAGACGGCCCCGCCTTGGCTGAGCAGCTAAGCGCTACTTGGCCGGGTCTGCCGGGCTCTGTGCTCCAACTGCACAGTGCGGCCACCGACCGCAACCACTACCTGCAACGCCCCGATCTGGGGCGGCGGCTCGACATCGCTTCGCGCGACTTGTTGGCACCTTCCGAAGGCACTTTGGAGGAGCGGCCGTTTGACGTGGCGTTTGTGATCGCAGATGGCCTTTCCGCTTTGGCTATTGAGCAAAACGCGGCACCGTTCTTGGCTGCTTTGCACCAGCGCATGGCGGGTGAAGATTGGAAGGTCGCGCCCCTGTGTGTGGTGCGTCAAGCCCGCGTCGCTATCGGCGATGAAATTGGGCAGGCACTGGGTGCGAAGGCGGTGGTGGTGTTGATCGGGGAGCGCCCGGGCCTAAGTTCTCCAGACAGTATGGGCCTGTACCTGACTTGGATGCCCCGCGTGGGTCTGACAGATGCGAGTCGCAATTGCATTTCCAATGTGCGGCCCGCAGGGCTGGTGGTTGAGGAGGCCGCCTACAAGCTGCATTTCCTGCTCGCCGAGTCCCGCCAGCGTCAGCTCTCTGGGGTGGACCTGAAAGACGAAACCGCCACGGCGGCAACGGCACTGAACGCGGGCCACGGCAATTTCCTGCTGAAGTAAGCCGAAGCCCTTTGCGTGAGGTCAGGTGGGCAAATAGCCTTCGACCGACAGATAGCGCTCACCGGTGTCGTAGTTGAATCCCAGCACGGTGCTGCCTGCGGGCATCTCGGGCAGCTTCTGGGCAATGGCGGCTAAGGTTGCGCCGCTGGAAATGCCCACCAGCAAACCTTCCTCACGTGCGCTGCGGCGGCCGTACTCGCGGGCAGTTTCGGCCTCGACTTGAATGACGCCATCCAGCAGCTCGGTCTTCAGGTTCTTGGGGATGAAGCCCGCGCCAATGCCCTGAATCGGGTGGGGTGCAGGTGCACCACCGCTGATCACGGGGGATGCGGAGGGCTCTACCGCAAACACTTTGAGCTGCGGCCACTTGGCTTTGAGCACTTGGGCCACACCGCTCAGATGCCCGCCGGTACCCACGCCGGTGATGATGTAGTCCACGCCTTGGGGAAAGTCGTTGGCGATTTCCAGTGCGGTGGTGCGCACATGCACGTCGATGTTGGCGGGATTCTCAAACTGCTGGGGAATCCAGGCGCCGGGGGTCTGGGCCTTGAGCTCTTCAGCGCGGGCAATGGCGCCTTTCATGCCTTTCTCGCGCGGTGTCAGGTCGAAGCTGGCGCCGTAGGCCAGCATCAGGCGGCGGCGCTCAATCGACATGCTGTCGGGCATGACCAGAACGAGCTTGTAGCCTTTGACGGCTGCGACCAACGCCAGGCCCACGCCGGTGTTGCCGGAGGTGGGCTCGATGATGGTGGCGCCGGGTTGCAGCGCGCCGCTGCGTTCTGCGTCTTCGATCATGGCCAACGCAATGCGGTCCTTGATGGAGCCGCCCGGGTTGGTGCGCTCGCTCTTCACATACACCTTGTGGCTGTTGCCGAACAGTTTGTTGATGCGGATGTGGGGCGTGTTGCCGATGGTTTGCAGGACGTTGTCGAATGCCATGGGGTGTCTCCGTGATGGGGTGTGCAACTGATTATTTTGTAGCAAAGCCATGAATTGCTAGCGACAGTTTGCACATATCGATATTCCGGCGCCGGCAGGACCGATAATCGGGGGGTGAAGCCCGCCAGACCACCGCTGGTGCAATTTGGGAAACCAAGCACTGGAGGAACGTCCGGACTGCATAGGGCAGCGTAGCAGTTAACGACTGTCCACTGACAAGCCGGCCACGCAAGTGGCAGGCCCTAAGGTGAGGATTAGAGCAACAGAGACGAGCCGATTTAGTTCGGGTGAAACGGGCAATCTCTACGCGCAGCAATACCAAGTAGGCCAACGTTGACGGGGCCCCCGGAGTTGGCGGGTAGGTAGCATCGAGCCGTTTGGGTGACCAGCGGCCCAGAGTAATGGTGGTCACGTGGGGGAAACCCCATGCACAGAATCCGGCTTATCGGTGGGCTTCACACTTTATTTGTTGTATGGTCGAGTCTTCACAGTGTTTTTGGCGGAGGCTCTATGCGACCGATTCTGGAACTGTTGGAGAAACACGGGGGCTCTGTCTGGAGTCTGAACCCGGAAGACAGCGTCTACCAGGCGCTTGAAATGCTGGCGGAATGCAACGTCGGCGCGCTCATGGTGATGGACGGCGACAAGCTGGTCGGCATCTTCTCGGAGCGGGACTACACCCGCAAAATCGCGCTTGCAGGCCGATCCTCCAAAGACACCCAAGTAAAAGACATCATGACCTCGCAGGTCATGGTGGTCGGCCCCAAGACACGCACCCAGGAGTGCATGGCCTTGATGAGCCAGAAAAAAATCCGCCACTTGCCAGTGGTCGACGGTACCAAGGTGCTGGGCATGATCTCTATCCGTGACTTGATGGACGACATCATCAAAGACCACGAACAGACGATCAGCCAACTGCAGAGCTACATCGCGAGCTGATCCGCTCCTAAAACTTTTCCCAGCCCGCCAGATATCGCCACTGTCCGACCGGCAGGTCGGCCAGAGTGACACGGCCCAAGCGGATGCGCTTCATGGCCAGAATCTGCAGCCCGGCTTTTTCGCACAGGAATGCAATCAGCCCGGGGTGTGAGCCCTTGATTGCAAAGCGCAGGCGGCTGGATTCGGGCGTAGTGCTGTTCACACTCACCTTCACTTGCGGCAAATCCAAGCGCTCGTCTTTGAGCGCGTAGCCGATCGGCTTGAGTGCATCCGGCTCGATCTCGCCTTGTACCTCCACCAGAAACTCGTGTTCCATGGTGGACATGTCTTCGGTGAGTTTGCGGGTGGTACGCCAGTCCTGGGTGAACACGACCAAGCCAGTTGCGCCGTTTTCGAGCTCGACGTCCGCTTCCAGATGGTTGAAGTGGCGTTTGAGGACCCGGGTCTCGCTGGCATCGCCTTCCCAATGCTGGGCGGGGGTGAGCAGCAGGCGGGCATTGGGCGGCGGTGCTTTTGCGCCGCGGGCGGGCGGGCGCATGGGGGCGCCCGCGCGGGTCGGGGGCAGTTCTTCCAGACCGTCGGTGTGCCCGGCAGGCTTGTTGAGCAGGATCGTCACCGGTGTGAGTTCCATCAGGCTGGCGTTGGGGTCCAGGGTGATGGTCTCGTGGTCTACCCGGTGTTGGGGCTCTTCAATCACCTTGCCATTCACTTGTACCCAGCCACCTTCAATGTACTGCTCGGCCTCTTTGCGGGAGCAGTCTTTGAGTTGCATGACCTTTTTGGACAGGCGCTCACCGGTGTCCGGCAGTGGCGCAGGTACAGGCCGCTGCCGCGGAGTGGCGCCACTGGCAGGGCGCGCCGCACTGCGGGGTTTTGCGGACTCTGCCCGGGGCGGACGCGGAGCGCCCGCACGTTCAGGTGGGCGTGGATGGCCGTCCGCAGGTCGGCTGCGCAGCGGGCGAGGGGGGGCACCATCGCGCGGTGCGTTGCCGGTCGGGCGTGGGTGTGCCGGGCCGTCATGGCTGCGGGGTGGGCGGTTGCCCGCCGGGCGTGCGCCGGCCGGCCGCGCCGCGCTGGCGCGGGGCGCCGAGGAGGGCGCTGAAGCAGGGCGCGGGGCCGGGGTGGCTTGGCGTGCAGGGGTCTGACCCGCAGGCAGGCGCTTGGGGGTCTTGGCTGCGGGATTGAGCTTGAGGGTGTTGCGGGTCATGGCCGGCCTTTTTCGTTATCCAGTGCGTAAATGCGTTCGACGTGGGCCAGCAAAGAGCGCTTGGCGACTGGCCAGATGCGCGGATCTACGTCGTCATAGGCCAGGGGCAGCCAGTCATCCATGCTGCCATGGGGGTGCGCTTGCATGACGGCGGCAATCTTTGCTTCGCGCTTGAGCCGGTGGGCTTTGAGGTGGGCAATCGCATCGAGTGCCGCCTCCATCACATGGCCATGGGCTGGCAGGATGAATTGCACCTGGTGTTCCTCGCAGGCAGCGCTCAAGGCGTCCAGCGATTGCAGGTAGTCGTGCATATTGCCGTCTGGCGGGTCAATCACGGTGGTGCTGCCGTTGAGGATGTGGTCGCCGCTGAAGAGCAGGCCGTCCTCTTCGAGTAACAGGCAGACATGGTTGGCCGCATGACCCGGGGTGTAGATCACTTGCAGGGTGTGCACCGGTTTCAGTGCACTTTCTACATCTAGCCCAGGCAGCATATGCGCGAGCAGCTCCTGATTTAATAGCGGTCGATCGGGGGTGAATGCACTGGCCGCGCGCGCAGTAGGCGCAGAAGGCAGACCCAGAATCGGCGGGCCGCCCTGGCAAAGCGCCTGCAGCGGGGCGGCGCCGGGCGAGTGATCCGGGTGGGAGTGGGTGCAAACAATTCGCAAGATGTTGCCGCCTGCGCCGTCTTCAAACGCGGCCGCTTGCCACAGGCGCTGCAAGTGGTCTGGGTCGGCGGGGCCCGGGTCAATCACCGTAAAGCCGGTGGCAGGCTCCCCCACGAGGTAGCTGTTGGTGCCCGGACCTGTCATCACCCCGGGGTTGGGCGCGGTCAGGCGCAAGACATTGCGCAGCAATGGGGTGGGGTGGTCGCTTTGCCAAGCGTCAACGAGCGAGGCAGATGCCGGCGACAGTGCGCCGGGCAAAAGAGAGGTGGGTCGGGCCATGCGGCGGATTGTGACGCCAAACGGGGATAATGAAACGATGCGAATCCAGTTCACCAAAATGCAGGGCGCGGGCAACGACTTCGTGGTGCTCGACGAAACCCGTGGCCGCCTCGGCCTGACCCCTGCGCATTACCGTTATCTGGGCGACCGCCACTTTGGCGTGGGTGCGGATCAGATCTTGACGGTGCGGCCTTCTCCGGGAGAAGGCATCGATTTCGAATACGTGATCCACAACGCGGACGGCAACGAGGTCGAACAGTGTGGAAACGGCTCCCGCTGCTTTGCTCGTTTTGTGCGCGACCAAGGTTTGACGACCAAAGACCGCATCCGCGTCAAGACCATGAAGGGCGTGATTGAGCCCCTGCTCACCCCCGATGGCCGTGTCACGGTCGATATGGGGCCTCCGGTGTTTGAGCCGGCCGAGATTCCTTTCGACGCCACGGGCTTGAGCCTCTTGCCCATGGGTTCATGGGGTTATTGGCCTCTGGCCGGCGTTGATACTGCGCAAGGTGCTCCTCTTTTGATAGCTGCGATCTCGATGGGCAACCCCCACGCGGTCACCCTGGTGGACGATGTGGATGCGGCACCGGTCGGCGTGTGGGGCCCGCACGTGCAGGCCGATGCCCGTTTCCCGCAAGGCGTGAACGTGGGCTTTTTGCAGGTGGTGAGCCGCAGCGAAGTACGTTTGCGTGTGTACGAGCGCGGCGTGTGCGAAACCCTGGCCTGTGGCACCGGCGCTTGCGCGGCAGTCGTGGCGGGCATCCGTCTGGGGCTGCTAGACGCGCGGGCGGACGTGCATACCCGGGGTGGTGTGCTCACCATCGCGTGGGCGGGCCTCGGGCAGTCGGTGTTCATGACCGGCCCGGCCACGACTGTTTTCCACGGCGAAATTGATTTACCCGAATAACCTGACTCTGCTCACGATGACTACACCTATCAACCAAGCCTTGGCAAACCCGATCACCGAAGACGACATTGCCAACTTTCTGGCGAACAACCCCGATTTTTTCCAGCGCCACGCAGAGCTGTTGGCCACGGTGCAGTTCACCAGCCCGCACAGCCACCGCGCGGTGAGCCTGCAAGAGCGTCAGGCAGAAATGCTGCGCGAGAAAATCAAATTGCTGGAGCAGCGCATCATGGAAATGATCCGCCACGGCAATGAGAACGTGCTCCTGTCCGACAAAATCTTGCGCTGGGCGCGCTCGCTGTTCCTCACCATCAACCCGGCAGAACTGCCTACCGAGATCGTGCGGGAGATCCAAGACCAGTTTGCGGTGCCCCAAGTGGGCTTGCGCTTGTGGGGCTTGGCAGAGAGTTTTGCCGGTATCCCTGCCGCGCAAGCGGTGAGTGAAGACGCCAAGGTATTTGCCACCTCCTTGAACGAGCCCTTTTGTGGGCTCAACACCGGCTTCGAGGCCGTGAGCTGGCTGGACCAGCCGACCGGCATGAGCTCTCTGGCCTTGATCCCGTTGCGCAGCGGTGTCGCCGGTAGCTCTGCCCCTGCTTTTGGCATGTTGGTGCTGGCGTCCAGCGACTCCCAGCGCTTCAACAGCAGCATGGGAACCGAGTTTTTGGCCCGCATCGGCGAGATCGCCAGCGCTGCCCTGTCGCGCTTGCGCTGAGTTAGTTATCACCGCCATGCCCGCGGACGATCGTGCCCTGATCGACAAGTATCTGGAGTTCGTGCGGGTTGAAAAGCGCTTGGCGGCGCGCACCGTCGAGCTCTATGCCTTGGACCTGGCCCGCCTGCACGAGCAGGCAGAGCGCGCCGGTGTCGGGCTGCGCGATGTGCAAAACCATCACATCCGCCGCTGGGTCGCGCAAATGCATGGCGCGGGCCGCAGCGGCCGTGGCATTGCATTGATTTTGTCGGGGTGGCGAGGTTTTTTCGCCTGGTTGGGGCGCGATGGGCTGGTGCCCAGCAACCCGGTGCAAGACGTGCGCTCGCCAAAAGCCCCCAAGCCACTACCCAAAGCGCTGGCGGTCGACGATGCAGTGCAATTCGCAGACTTTGAAAGTGATGACGATGCCTGGTTCGAGGCTCGCGATGCCGCCATGGTGGAGCTGCTCTACGGCAGCGGCCTGCGGGTCGGGGAGTTGGTGGGTCTGGATGTCGTGGCAGGCAAAGACGCCAAAGGCTGGGTCGATCTGCAGGCGGCAGAAGCCCATGTGCTGGGCAAAGGCGCCAAGCGCCGCAGTGTGCCGGTCGGCGCCACCGCCCTGAAGGCCTTGCAACGGTGGCTGGACTTGCGCGGCCCATCAGGCGCCCGGGGCGCAGCACCAGTGCCTGCGTCTGGTGCGGATGCCGCGTCTGCCCTGTTCACCGGCCGCAATGGCACCCGGCTCACCGCGCAAAGCATCTGGCAGCGCTTGAAGCGCCGCAGCCAGCTTGCCGGCCTGAATGTGCCGGTGCATCCCCATATGTTGCGCCACTCGTTCGCCAGCCATGTGCTGCAAAGCAGCGGCGACTTGCGCGGTGTGCAGGAGCTGCTGGGCCATGCCAACATCACCACCACACAGGTGTACACCCGGCTGGACTTTCAGCACCTGGCCAAGGCTTATGACGCCGCGCACCCCCGCGCCAAGCTCAAGCGCTGATCGCCAAATAGCGGTTTTTTGCAAAAAGTTGGTGACTTTCTTGTGAAGCCGGAAAATGCGGCATATAATCGTGGTCTTGCAACGCGGGAATAGCTCAGTTGGTAGAGCGCAACCTTGCCAAGGTTGAGGTCGAGAGTTCGAGACTCTTTTCCCGCTCCAAATTCACCCACAAGGGTTTCAAAAAAGGTCAGCACATTGCTGGCCTTTTTTGTTTTCTGCGTCTGCTCTCGCGCTCACCGGCGGCAGCGCACCTCAAGCGACAATACACCCCATGAAAATCATTCGCCTGCGCGCCGGCAAAGAGCGCTCCTTGTTGCGTCGTCATCCTTGGATCTTCGAGTCCGCCATTGCCAAAGGGGGCGGTGACAGCGGCGAAACCGTGCGGGTCGAGTCGGCGGAAGGGGCGTTTTTGGGTTGGGCCGCTTTCAGCCCGCAATCCAAAATACGTGCGCGTGTCTGGAGCTTTGACGAGAAGCAGCGGATTGATGCTAGCTTTTTTATAGCTGCTTGCGCAAGCGCTATCGGCGCTAGAGCCCGATTTGATATCAAAAGCGATGGCGTTCGGCTGATCCATGGCGAGTCCGACGGCTTGCCGGGCCTGATTGTTGACCGTTATGGCGACACGTTGGTCGCGCAGTTCACCTCAGCGGGAGTTGAGAAATGGAAGTCCGCCATTGCCGATGCGCTGCTCTCCGCCACGGGTTTGACCAAGTTGTATGAGCGGTCGGATGCCAGCAGCCGTGCGCTCGAGGGGCTGCCCGAGGCCACCGGCTGGTTACGCGGTGAGGGGCCCACCGATCTGGTGCTGCGTGAGCACGATTGGACTTTGGCGCTCAGCATTTCCGAGGGCCACAAAACCGGCTTTTACCTGGACCAGCGCGACAGCCGCCACCGGTTTGCAGAGGCGACCCGCCGCTTGGGTTTCCAGCGGGTGCTCAATTGCTACTGCTACACCGGCGGATTTACGGTGGCTGCGTTGTCCGGTGGTGCCGGGCATGTGACATCGATTGATTCCAGCGGCCCTGCCATTGAAAAAGCGCGTGCCAATGTGGCGCTCAACGGTTTCGACGCCAGCCGGACCACGTTCATGGATGCCGATGTCAACGCCAGCCTGCGTGCCTTCGCGGCGGAAGGGCGCACCTTTGACGCCATTATTCTGGATCCGCCCAAGTTCGCGCCGACGGTGGCCCACGCCGAGCGCGCGGCCCGGGCGTATAAGGACATCAACCGCTTGGCGTTCAAATTGTTGGAGCCCGGTGGTGTGCTGTTTACCTACAGCTGCTCGGGTGGTATCAGTGCGGACCTCTTCCACAAAATCATTGCCGGAGCCGGCTCGGATGCGGGCGTCGACGGGTTTATTACCGACCGCATGGGCGGTGCGCCGGATCACCCGATGACGATTGCTTTCCCGGAAGGGGAGTACCTCAAAGGCCTGGTGGTGATGCGCCGCTGACCCTACCGGCCCTTGTGCCCTTGAATTGCTGACTACACTCCCCAGTTGCCTTGTTTGCACTGCACCATTTTGGAATTGAATCATGAGCTTGATCCCCGCCACCATCCTGACCGGCTTTTTGGGTTCCGGTAAAACCACCTTGCTCAAGCGCGTGCTGGCAGAGGCCCATGGCCAAAAGATTGCCGTGATCGAAAACGAGTTCGGTGAAGAGAATATCGACAGCGATATTCTGGTCAGCGACACCAACGAGCAGATCATTCAAATGAGCAACGGTTGCGTCTGCTGCACCATTCGCGAAGACCTGCGCACCACCTTGAAAGACTTGGCAGAAAAGAAGCGCAAGGGCGAGCTGGACTTTGAGCGGGTGGTGATCGAGACCACCGGCGTGGCCGATCCCGGCCCGGTGGCGCAGACCTTCTTTATGGACGATGAAATCGCCGAGACCTATTTGTTGGACTCGATTCTGACCTTGGTCGATGCCAAACACGCGGTTCAGCAGCTTAATGATCGCCAAGAGGCGCGCCGCCAAATCGGGTTTGCCGACCAGATCTTTATCAGCAAGTCTGATTTGGTATCTAAAGACGAGCTGGATGCCTTGATGCACCGCATCAAGCACATGAACCCGCGCGCGCCGCAAAAAGCGGTGCATTTCGGTGAAATATCTCTCCAAGAAGTGTTTGATCTGCGCGGCTTCAACTTGAACGCCAAGCTCGATATTGATCCGGACTTCCTCAAGGACGACGACCACCACCACGACCATGCCCATGGAGAGCATTGCGACCACCCGTCGCACGCCCATGACCATGCGACCCACGGTCACCATCACCATCACGAAGATGATGTGAAGAGTTTTGTGTTTAAGTCAGAGCGTCCGTTCGACCCTGCCAAGCTGGAAGACTTCCTGGGTGCCATTGTCAATATCTATGGCCCTCGCATGCTTCGCTACAAGGGCGTGTTGAATATGAAGGGCACCGATCGCAAGGTGATCTTCCAGGGCGTGCACCAGCTCATGGGTAGCGATTTGGGCCCTGCGTGGGGTGAGACTGAGGTGCGCACCAGCAAGATGGTGTTCATTGGTATTGATCTGCCCAAGGACATTTTCTTGCAAGGCATGGAACAGTCTTTGGTTTAACGGTATCGAGGGGAGCTGCGTACGGCTGCTGTCACGGCCGTTGTTGCTCATGAACATTTAGATAGAACGAGAACAGGGGGTGCTATGTTTGTCTCGCTTTTGCAACTTATGGGTTTTCCTTCAGGTAAGCCTGTACACTCGCGCGCCGAAGAAACCCGCTCCGAGAGGCCTCGAAAAGCCTCCAGAGTGGCTGCAGCCACCAGCGACGATGTGCAGGCCGAACCTGCCAGGAGACAAGAAGTGAACGCGAAGTCCGGGAAAGATAGCAAGGCCAAAGAAGCCCCTGCCAAAGTCAAGCCAGCTGCCGTCAAGGTCGCTGCAAAATCCGCTGCCAAGCCAACTGCGAAAGTCGTTGCCAAAGCACCTGTCGCTACACCACCGAGCAGCAAAGCCGCTGTCAAAACCACGGTTCCTGCCCCTGTGAAAACAACTACCAAGACTGCTGATAAAGCGCCTGTGAAATCCGCCGCCAAAACAGCTGCTGCAACGCCTGCAAAAACCAAGCCGGCCGCCGAAAAAGCGGTTGTCAAACCGGTGGCCGTTGCCGCGCCGGTGGTTGCTCCGGCTCCCGCAGTGCCTGCCAAAGCAGGCCGCCCGTCTTCGCGACTGGCCCAGCTCACGGTGCCCTCTATGGCGCAGTCAGTCGCCTCAACGGCTGCCAAAGCCAGTTATAACCAGTCCATGTCTTCCCCTGTTATTGCTCCCGTAATTCCTGCTATCGTGAAAAAAGACGCGAAACTTGCCAATAATTGGAAAAACAAAACGGTGACCGAAATGACGGATGCTGAACTGTTGGCGATGCCCGACTCCGAATACATGAACGAGATGCAGCTCGCATACTTCCGCCTGAAGCTCACTGAGCTCAAGCGCGGAATTCTTGCGAGCGCCGGAGAGACTACCGAGCATTTGCGTGAAGACACCTCGGTGGTTCCCGATCCTGCGGATCGCGCAACCATTGAAGAAGAGCACGCTTTGGAGCTGCGCACCCGCGACCGCGAACGCAAGTTGCTGAAGAAGATTGAGCAGTCCATCGGACGTATCGATTCCGGCGACTATGGCTATTGCGATGAAACCGGTGAGCCTATCGGTGTCGGTCGTTTGCTGGCCCGCCCGACGGCGACGCTTTCTTTGGAAGCGCAGCAACGCCGCGAGCTGAAGCAGAAAATGTTCGGGGATTAATTTCCCTTCAACGCAGGCTACCTAACGCTGATATGGCAACCAAAGACGAACGTCCGGGCCTACTTTCCAAAGTGGCGATGTTCGTCCGCAATCCGACCAAAGACTGGTCGGATATCTCTCGCACCGAGACGGAGCCGGATAGTGCTTACGACAAGCAGGCTCTCAAGGCCATGATTGAGCGCAAGCGACAAAACGACTTTGTCCGCAAGCGTGAATTCGACCAGCTCCGCAAACTGCGCAACAGAGACCCCTCCGCGGTCGCCAATCTTGCGCGCCCTTCGTTTTTCCAGAGCAGTATTCCCACCGACCCCGACGGTCGTGCGGTGACCCTGAAGAAAATCGATGAAATCGAAGCGCAGATGTCGAGGCAGTGGTGGAAAGGCAAGCAAGACGCTGCTGCCGCTGCAAATGCAGGGGGTGAGCAGCGCCCGTCCGCAGTTCCTCCTGCCAGTGACACACAACCATCTTTGACGTCGAGTGGCGCCTCTGCCGGCACCCGGTATGGGGGGGGAGCCGCTGCATCCACATTGCCCTTCATGCGCGGAGTAGCTGATCAGCTGGGGGCAGGCGCACCGCAAACGGAATATGCGGCCACGCAAATGGGCCAGCCGACGGAGCCAATGTTTGCGCCGCCGGCGTCCAAGGCCCCCGGGAGCAAGCCTTCATTCGCCCGAGCCACAGAGTCCTCTGATCTCTCGTTCACGACTTCCAAGCTGCTGGCTTTAGAAGTCTCCGACGCGGCTGCTGATCCTGAACTGGAGGAAGCCGCCATCCGCTTTGCCAATGGTGATGATCACGGGGCGGAAAGTAGCCTGATCAGCGCGTTGCGACGCGGTGTGGCGGATGCCTCGACGGCGTTTAACTGGGCAGCTGCCCTGATGGACCTCTACCGAGCCACTCAAAATCGTGAACGTTTTGATTGGGCTATCGTAGAGTTTGCGCACCTGTGGGACGAGCGGGTGCCTCGTTGGGATGTTGTTCAACTCAACACGGCGTTCGGTGCGGAAACGACATTGGCGGCGCCCTTTGTGCCAGAGCCAGTGGCTGGAGAGTACGTCGAAGCGGATCCGATGTGGTCCTGCCCCCAGTTTTTGGACGTCCAAGGAATGGAGGCTTTGCGCCTGGTGCTGTCGACTCAGCCGATGCCATGGACTTTGGACTGGACTGCTCTTGAGCGTATCGATGCCCCTGCGATGCCTTTGCTTTCTGGCTTGTTTGCCAGTTTGTGCGACGAGCCCGTCTCGTTGCGGTTCGCCGGTGCATCGCAATTGTTGACGGCGCTGCAATTCTTGACGCCTTCCGCCAATCGCAGTGTTGATTCCGCATGGTGGATTGTTCGTTTAAACGTCCTCCGAGCCTTGCAATGTCTTGATGATTTTGAGCTGGTGGCGTTGGACTATTGCATTACCTATGAGGTTTCTCCCCCTGCATGGGCCCCGGCGCGCTGTGATTATTCAGCCGTTCATTTCCGCTCCGCTACTGCAGCTTCCACCGATTTTGTCTCTACTGCGCCGATGGGTGTGGGCTCGGTCACCCTGACCAGCCAAGAGCTGCGCGGGGTCGTGGCTGGCGATACAACGGCGCTATTGGCGGGGCTGGACAGCGCACGCGACCAGTCCAACAACATTGTGATTTCTTGTCGATTTTTGGTCCGGGTCGACTTCTCTGCGGCAGGAACGATCTTGAACTGGGTCGTTTCGCGTCAGGCGGAGGGCTGTATGGTGCAGTTTCAAGATGTGCATCGCTTGGTTGCCGCATTTTTCAATGTGATTGGCATTAGCGAACACGCACGCGTTGTGCCACGCGACCTGTAAATTTTGTTTCGCGCGGGGATGGTATTTCTCCGCTTGCAAACTTTTGCTTCACCCCCAAATCCCCCTCTATGGAACAATTTCACGGAACGACCATCATCAGTGTGCGGCGCAAAACAGCTGCGGGTGTTCAGGTCGCGATTGGCGGTGACGGACAGGTCACTTTGGGCAACATCGTGGTTAAGGGCACTGCCCGGAAAGTGCGCAAGCTCTATCACGGCAAAGTACTGGCTGGCTTTGCAGGTGCTACGGCGGATGCCTTCACTTTGTTTGAGCGATTTGAAGCCAAGCTTGAAAAGCACCAAGGTCATTTGGTGCGGGCGGCGATTGAGTTGACCAAGGATTGGCGCACCGATCGCGTATTGCGCAAGCTGGAGGCGATGTTGGCGGTGGCGGACAAAGATGCGTCCTTGATCATTACAGGAAACGGAGATGTACTCGAGCCCGAAAACGGGATCGTCACCATCGGTTCGGGTGGCGCGTATGCCCAAGCCGCTGCGGTTGCCTTGCTCAATCACTCAGATCTCCCGGCCGCGGATATTGTGAAGCGCTCACTCGAAATTGCAGGTGAGCTGTGCATCTACACCAATATGCACCACACCATCGAAACCTTGTAACTCCTGCCTTTTCGAAGTTTTTTATGCAGACGCTCACACCTCGCGGCATCGTTGCCGAGTTAGACAAACACATTGTGGGCCAGGCGCAGGCCAAGCGTGCGGTTGCGATCGCACTGCGCAATCGCTGGCGCCGGCAGATGGTCGAAGGCGATTTGCGTCATGAAATTACGCCTAAGAATATTTTGATGATTGGTCCTACCGGCGTCGGTAAAACAGAGATTGCGCGACGCCTGGCAAAGCTGGCCGATGCACCGTTCATCAAGGTCGAGGCAACCAAGTTCACCGAGGTTGGTTATGTCGGCAAAGACGTGGATGCCATCATTCGCGATCTGGCAGAAATTGCCGTAAAGCAGGTTCGGGAGCAAGAAAAGCGCAAGCTTGCCCGCCGGGCTGAAGACGCCGCCGAAGAGCGCATTCTGGATATCTTGGTGCCCCCTCCCCGGTTCGATGCCAGTGCCGCGCAGGCAGCCGACGCCCCCGAGAGCGCCACGCGCCAAGCGTTTCGTAAAAAGCTCCGGGAAGGACAGCTCGATGACCGAGAAATCGAGTTGGACCTCGCCATGCCAGCGCCCAGCTTGGAAGTCATGGGGCCTGCGGGCATAGAGGAGATGACCGAGCAGCTTCGCGGGCTCTTTGGTCAAATGGGCCAAGGCAAGAAGCAAACTCGCAAATTGCGGATTGCGGAGGCCGCCAAACTACTGGCAGAGGAAGAGGCTGCCAAGCTGGTCAACGAAGACCACATCAAAACCCAGGCGATCCAAACGCTGGAGCAAAACGGCATTGTGTTTATTGATGAAATTGACAAGGTCACCTCCCGTGGCGAGGGCAATGGGGGCGAGGTTTCCAGGCAAGGTGTTCAGCGTGATCTGCTCCCCTTGGTCGAAGGAACCACGGTCACCACCAAGTACGGCATGGTGAAGACGGACCATATTTTGTTCGTCGCATCGGGCGCCTTCCATTTGAGCAAGCCGAGCGATCTGATTCCTGAATTGCAGGGGCGCTTCCCGATCCGTGTGGAGCTGCAGTCTCTGTCGGTTCAAGATTTTGAAGCGATCTTGACCCAAACCCATGCATCGTTGATCAAGCAATACCAGGCTTTGCTGGCCACGGAGGCGGTATCGCTGGAGTTCACAGCGGATGGCATTACCCGGCTTGCGCAGATCGCTTTCGATGTGAACGAGCGAACCGAAAACATCGGGGCTCGCCGCTTGGCGACGGTCATGGAGCGTTTGCTGGATGATGTCAGTTTCGATGCGGGAGACCTGGGCGGCCAAACCATCCAGATCGACGCCCGCTATGTGGACGAGCGCCTCGGAGCGCTGAGCCAGGACGAAGATTTGTCCCGATTTATTCTGTGATCTGTGAAAAAGCGGATAAACGGTAGTCCCTTCAAGCATCACTTTCAGAGCATCTGCTAAGTGCTTAATTTAGAACGGTTTTTAAGGCGTCGCCGCCTTTAAAAACGCTTCTAAGTCCTTGATTTCATTGGAAAAAATTCGCGCAAGGCATCTTGCGATTAGGCCGTTTGCTGATACAGTGCAAAAAAGTGCAATTTAGTGGTGAAAAGTGCCATGAAATTGCTGTTTGAGTGCTGTCACAGTACAAAGGTGGTTTTACGTGTTCCAAGGGGCTTCGTCTCTCAGTCTTGATGCCAAGGGTCGCCTGTCGGTGCCGACACGGCATCGTGACGTCTTGAGTGCGACGGCTGCCGGACAACTCACGATCACCAAGCACCCACACGGTTGCCTGATGGTTTTCCCGCGTCCGGAGTGGGAAAAGTTCAGGGAACGTATCGCTGCATTGCCGATGTCGGCGCAGTGGTGGAAGCGGATTTTTTTGGGCAATGCCATGGATGTCGAGATGGATGGCACCGGCCGCGTGCTGATCTCGCCTGAACTCCGGGAGTCTGCAGGTATTGCCAAAGACACCATGCTGCTTGGCATGGGTAATCATTTTGAGTTGTGGGACAAAGCGACCTACGACGAACAAGAGGCCAAGGCGATGCAGGGTGACATGCCCGACGTCTTCAAGGACTTTTCTTTTTAAGGCCTGACGGTGGAAGCTCCCCGGATCCATACCACCGTGTTGTTGAACGAAGCGGTTGATGCCTTGTTCAGTGACGGCGGCACTCCATTTACCGCAGCGGCCCAAGCCACCTATGTCGACGCCACGTTCGGTCGTGGTGGTCACTCCCGGCTCATTTTGTCGCGCCTGGATGCTGATGGGCGCTTGATCGCGTTTGATCGCGACCCGGAGGCTGTGGCACAAGCAGCGTTGATCGACGACGCCCGCTTCTCTATCCGTCACGAAGGATTTTCCAATCTTGGAGTTCTGGCAGGCGGCAGTGTGGGCGGAATTCTGATGGATCTGGGGGTCAGTTCCCCCCAGATTGACAGCCCGGAGCGGGGCTTCAGCTTCCGCTTCGAAGGTCCTTTGGATATGCGCATGGACACCACGCGCGGAGAGAGTGTTGCCCAGTGGCTGGAGACAGCCGAGATCAATCAAATCACGGAGGTGATACGTGAATACGGTGAAGAACGGTTTGCTGGGGCAATTGCAAAGGCGATTGTTGCTCGCCGACAGGAACGGGGGGCAATTTCAACCACCTCCGAGCTGGCCCAACTCGTGGCTGACACGGTCAAAACCCGCGAGCCGGGCCAGAACCCTGCAACGCGCACATTTCAGGCTTTTCGGATTTTCATCAACGCCGAGCTTGAGGAGTTGCAACAAGCGCTAGAAGCCAGTCTCGAGGTGCTGGAGCCCGGAGGGCGGCTGGCGGTGATCAGCTTTCATTCGCTGGAAGACCGGATCGTCAAGCAATTTATTGCCAAACACTCGAAAGATGAATACGACCGGCGTGCCCCTTTTGCCGCACCCAAGGTCATGAAACTGAAGGCGCTTGGGCGTATCAAGCCGTCGGCTGAGGAGGTCGCTGCAAATCCTCGCTCCCGCAGCGCGATCCTGCGTGTGGCGCAGAGGATGCCGGCATGATCCGGATCAACCTCGTGCTGCTGTTGGCGGTTGTGATCAGCGCCCTGTACCTGGTCGGCGTGCAATACGAGTCCCGCCGCCTGTTTACTGAGCTGGACAAGGCGCGTGCTGATTCGCGTCGCCTTGAAACGGAGTTCGGGCGCTTGCAAGTGGCCAAGCGTGAGCAAGCCACCTCTGCCCGTGTGCAGCAGCTCGCACGCGACAAACTACAGATGCGCCAGGTGACACCTGCCATCACCAGCTATGTGACCTACACCGCTCCGGCGTCCAAAGCCGCTGCCGAAGCCCCTATGCCGACGAAAGGTGCCGAGTGACACGCCGGGGCATCCAGTACACCTCCAGCCCCTTGCTGGCCAGCCGCACCCCTGTGTGGCGCAGCAAGTTTGTGGTGGGCGCTATTGCGCTGGGCTTTACCGGGTTGGTGGCCCGGGCGGCTTATATCCAGGTGTATGCCAATGATTTCTTTATCAAGCAAGGCGAAGTGCGCTTTGCCCGGACGATCGATCTCCCCGCGGATCGCGGCCGCATTCTGGACCGCAATGGATTGATCCTGGGGTCCAGCGTACCCGCGCCCAGCATCTGGGCTATCCCTGAGGACGTCGATCTCGAAAAAGGCCAGCTCTCGCAGCTGGCCAAGTTGTTGGATATGCCCGTGGCGGAGCTGTCCAAAAAGCTGGCTGACGAGGACAAAACGTTTGTCTGGATCAAGCGGCAGGTCGATGCGGATATCGCCAAAAAAATAGCCGAGCTCAACATCAAGGGTATTTACCAGCGCAAAGAGTACAAGCGCCAGTACCCGGAAGGCGAGGCTGCGGCCCACATCGTGGGCTTTACGAACGTGGAAGACAACGGCCAAGAGGGCGTTGAGCTGATGTTCAACAAAGAGCTGCTCGGTCGTGCCGGTATGCGCCATGTGATCAAGGACCGATTGGGCAGGGCGGTCGAGAATGTGGGCGAGGTGGTGCCGCCGGTGCCAGGGCGCGACCTGCAACTCAGCATCGACAGCAAAGTGCAGTTTTTTGCGTACCAGAAGTTGCGGGATGCGGTGACTACCCACAAAGCCAAAGCCGGCAGCGTGGTGGTGTTGGATGCCATCACCGGCGAGGTGCTGGCATTGGCCAACTACCCCAGCTACACGCCCGACAAGCGCAAGAACCTGACCGGTGAACAGCTGCGCAACCGCGCATTGACCGATACCTTTGAGCCCGGTTCGGTCATGAAGCCCTTCACGGTGGGCTTGGCGCTCGAAACTGGTCGTGTGAAGCCGACTACGATGATCGACACGGCCCCCGGCACCATCACGATCACGGGCGCGACGATCCGCGACTCTCATCCCCACGGGATGTTGACCGTAGAGCAGGTTCTGCAAGTGTCCAGCAACGTGGGAACGACCAAGCTGGCCATGCAAATGCCTGCGAGCGAAATGTGGCAAACCTTTTCGCAAGCCGGCTTTGGCCAGAAGCCCCAAGTCGAGTTCCCCGGTGTTGTGTCCGGTCGCTTGCGCCCTTACAAATCGTGGCGCCCCATCGAGCAAGCCACGGTCTCGTACGGCTACGGCATGTCTGCGTCCCTGTTTCAAATGGTGCGCTCTTACACCGTCTTTTCACACGGCGGGCAAATCATCCCCGCCACCTTGCTGAAAACCACTACGCCTGCAGTAGGCGTACAGGTGTTTTCCGAGCAGACAGCCGCCCGCGTCCGACACATGTTGAAAATGGCGGCCGGCCCCGGCGGGACCGCCCCCAAAGCCCAGACGATCGGCTACTCGGTAGGTGGCAAATCCGGTACCGCATACAAGCAGATCGGCAAGGGCTATGGCTCTGACGGAAACCGCAAATACAGAAGCTGGTTCGTGGGCATGGCCCCGATTGAAGAGCCCCGGATCATTGTCGGCGTGATGCTGGATGAACCAAGCGCTGGCAAGTATTACGGCGGTGAAGTGGCTGCGCCGGTGTTCAGTGAAACGGTGCAACAAACGCTGCGTATGTTGGGTGTCCAGCCCGATATTGCCGTGCAGCCGCATATTCAGGCTTCGGCGGTCGAGGAGAGCTTCTGATGACGGCTTTCACCCATCCCGCCGCCGTGGTTGCCTGGTTGCGCGCGCGTGGCGTGCAAGGGCTGACGACCGACAGCCGTACGATCACTGCAACAGATGCCTTCATTGCCTGGCCTGGCGTGGCGACTGATCCCCGCCGCTTCGTGTCTGCAGCGCTGAAGCAGGGCGCATTGGCCTGCGTGGTCGACCAAGACGGGGCAGATACTTTTGGCTTTGATGCTGAAAAAGTGGCGCCATACGCCAACCTGAAAGCCGACTCCGGCCCGATTGCCTCCGAGTTTTATGGTACGCCATCCCGCGAGTTGGCGCTGTTGGCGGTGACGGGTACCAATGGCAAAACCAGCACGGCTTGGTGGCTGGCGCAAGCCTTAGGTCAAGTTCAAGGCGCACAAGCCAAGGCCTGTGGCGTGATCGGCACCTTGGGTGTCGGCCGCCCACCTGCGCTCACCGCTACCGGTTTCACCACGCCAGACCCGGTGCTGTTGCAAAAGACACTGCGTAGCTTTGTGGAGCAGGGGCTCGAAGCCTGTGCTATCGAGGCCTCCTCCATCGGCATTGAAGAAATGCGGATGACAGGCACTGTGATTCATACCGCCATCTTCACCAACTTCACCCAAGACCACTTGGACTACCACGGCAGCATGGCCGCCTACTGGGCAGCAAAGCGCTCGCTGTTTGCTTGGGAGGGCTTGCGTGCCGCGGTGATCAATGTGGATGACGACAAGGGCCAGGAGCTGGCCGCCGAGCTGGCAAGTTCCGTCCTAGACTTGTGGACCGTCGGTGTGAACCGGCCAGCCCGATTGCAGGCGCGTGATGTGTCCCATACCGCTAAAGGCCTCGCGTTCGATGTGGTGGAAGGCGCGCAAGCCATTCGCATGCAGTCGCACGTCATCGGCAGCTACAACGTTTCCAACTTGCTGGGTGTGCTGGCTACTTTGCGTGCGCAAGGCATTGCACTGCCGGAGGCGGTTGCCGCGTGCTCCACATTGCTGCCTGTTCCGGGACGCATGGAGTGCGTGGGCGGGGATGCGGCGCCTTTGGTGGCTGTGGACTACGCCCACACCCCGGACGCTCTGGACCAGGCGCTGCGCGCCTTGCAGCCCGTGGCGCGCAGCCGCGGCGGGCGCTTGTGGTGCGTGTTTGGCTGTGGTGGCGACCGCGATGCCACCAAGCGCCCCTTGATGGGCGCAGTGGCTGCTGCGCAGTCGGACCGTGTCGTGGTGACGAGCGACAACCCCCGCAGCGAAAGGCCTGAGTCCATCGTGGCGCAAATTCTTTTGGGTATGGTGGAGTGCCCGCACGTGGACGTGCAAGTGGACCGCGGTGCAGCCATCGCCCAAGTGATTGCCGAGGCCGCTGCACAAGACGTGGTCTTGCTCGCGGGCAAAGGCCACGAAGAGACCCAAGAAGTGGCCGGCACCAAGACGCCGTTTTCTGACATGGCGCACGCCAAGGCGGCGCTGTCACACCGCCAGCCCACCCACGGAGTTGTTGCATGAGCCTGTTCATGACGCTGGCGGATGCCGCGCGCTTGTTGCCTGGTGCCCACTTGATAGGCGATAGCACGGCTGGCATTGCCCGGGTCCATACCGATACCCGCACCATTGAGCCGGGCGATCTGTTCGTCGCGCTCAAGGGCGAGCGTTTTGACGCCAACGCCATGTTGCACGAGGCGCAGGCCAAAGGTGCAGCCGCCGTGTTGTGCCATGCCGGTCTACCCGCTTCGGCCTACCCCGTAGGGCTTCCGCGACTCGAAGTGTCTGACACCAAGCAGGCATTGGGCGCACTCGCTGCTGCATGGCGCGCGCAGTTTCAGATTCCCCTGATCGCAGTCACCGGCAGTAACGGGAAAACCACCGTGACCCAGATGGTCGCGAGCATCTTGCGTGCCTATGCGCCGGATGGCGCCGCATTGGCCACGGTGGGCAATTTCAATAACGACATCGGAGTCCCACTGACCCTGATGCGTTTGCGCTCCGTCCACCGCATCGCCGTGGTCGAGTTGGGCATGAACCATCCCGGCGAAATCGCAGGCCTTGCGGCTATGGCTCGCCCGACGGTGGCGCTGGTCAACAACGCGCAACGGGAGCACCTGGAGTTCATGCACACCATCGACGCCGTTGCGCGCGAGAACGGCAGTGTGCTGTCCGCCTTGCCGGCCGATGGTGTTGCCGTGTTTCCTGCAGATGACGAATTTGCTCCCCTGTGGCGTGGGCTGGCCGCAGGCCGCTCCGTTACCGGTTTTTCCGCCGCGTCGACTGGCGCTGAGGTGGTCTTGCAACATGCCAATTGGCAGGACGGTGCTTGGCAGGTACAGGCCCACAGCCCGCAGGGCATGCTGCAGTTCCGCTTGACTATCGCTGGCCGTCACAACGTCAAGAACTCGCTGGCTGCCGCAGCCTGTGCGTTGTCCGCAGGCGTGCCGGTCGCGTCGGTTCAACAAGGCTTGGAGGCCTTTCTGCCGGTCAAAGGCCGCTGCCGCGCACTGCAGGTCCGGCATGGTGCCAGCGATTTCACGTTGGTAGACGACACCTACAACGCCAACCCCGATTCCATGCGGGCCGCTATTGATGTGCTGGCCGATTTGCCCGGCCCCCGTTTGCTGGTGATCGGCGATATGGGCGAGGTCGGTGAACAAGGCCCGGCTTTTCATGCCGAGGCAGGCCGCTACGCGCGGGCTGCAGGCATAGAGCATGTGCTGGCTTTGGGCGAGGCCAGTGCCTTCGCGGTGCAAGAGCTGCCCACTGCACGTCATTTCGCGACCGTGGAAGGTTTGCTCCAAGCCGCGCATGCATTGGTGCCTGACGTGGCCAGCGTATTGGTTAAAGGCTCGCGCTTTATGCGCATGGAGCGTGTGGTGGGGGCTTTGTCGGCCCCATCGGCGCCGGAGGTGGTATCCGATGACGCTTGATTTGTTTGGAGAATTTACATGTTGCTGAGCCTGGCCCAATGGCTGCAAGGTTTGTCCCCGGAGCTCGGGTTTTTCCGGGTGTTTCAGTACCTGACGTTCCGGGCCGTCATGGCTGCGCTCACCGCATTGCTCATCGGCCTGGTGGCCGGGCCTGTGGTGATCCGTCGTCTGCGCGCCTTGAAAATCGGCCAGCCAATTCGTGGCTATGGAATGGAAACCCACCTCGCCAAAAGCGGAACGCCCACCATGGGCGGGGTGTTGATCTTGCTATGCATCGCGATTGCGACCTTGCTGTGGGCGGATCTCTCCAACCGTTTTGTCTGGATTGTGTTGGTCGTCACGCTGGGTTTTGGTGCGATTGGCTGGGTCGATGACTGGCGCAAAGTGGTGCACAAAGACCCGGAAGGCATGCGCTCCCGGGAAAAGTATTTTTGGCAGAGCCTGATCGGCTTGTTGGCCGCGCTCTACCTCGTCTTCAGCATCTCTGAAAGCTCCAACCTCCGGGTCTTGGAGCTGTTTTTCAATTGGGTGGCTTCGGGCTTCGACGTCAACCTTCCGCCCAAAGCGGGCTTGTTTTTGCCCTTCTTCAAGGAGGTGAGCTACCCCTTGGGCGTGCTCGGCTTTGTGGTCATGACCTACCTGGTCATCGTCGGATCCAGCAATGCGGTCAACCTGACGGATGGCCTCGACGGACTGGCCATCATGCCTGTGGTCATGGTGGGTTCGGCTTTGGGCGTGTTTGCCTATGTGACCGGGAGCTCGGTGTTTTCCAAGTACCTGCTTTTTCCGTACATCCCCGGTTCGGGTGAGCTTTTGATCTTCTGCTCGGCATTGGCCGGCGCCGGGTTGGCGTTTTTGTGGTTCAACACCCACCCCGCGCAAGTCTTCATGGGCGATGTCGGAGCGCTGGCCCTGGGCGGTGCCTTGGGCACGATTGCTGTGATTGTTCGCCAGGAAATTGTGCTGGCCATCATG
>DGQR01000072.1 GCA_002390825.1 Rhodoferax sp. UBA4409 | reverse complement strand
GTTGATCTTGTCTTCCACGCTCGGGCAGTAGCGCGGGCCTACGCCCTCGATCTTGCCGGTGAACATGGGGCTGCGGTCAAACCCGCTGCGGATGATGTCGTGGGTGCGCTCGTTCGTGTGGGTAATCCAGCACGGCACTTGCTGCGGGTGCATGGCGGTGTTGCCCATGAAGCTCACCACCGGCATCACATCGCTCATGCCACCAGCGACACCGTCACCGGGCTGCTCGATGCACTTGCTGAAGTCGATGCTGCGGCCGTCGATCCGCGGCGGGGTACCGGTCTTCAGGCGGCCCTGCGGCAGCTTCAATTCTTTGAGTCGGGCAGACAGCGACACGGCGGGCGGGTCCCCGGCCCGGCCGGCAGCGTAGTTGTTCAGGCCCACATGGATCTTGCCGTCCAGGAAGGTGCCGGCGGTCAGCACCACGGTCTTGCCGCGGAACTGGATACCGACCTGGGTCACCGCACCCACCACACGGGCGCCGTCTCCGTCGCCCTCGACCATCAAATCGTCCACTGCTTGCTGGAACAGCCACAGGTTCGGCTGGTTCTCCAGCATCCGTCGGATGGCGGCCTTGTAGAGCACGCGGTCCGCCTGCGCGCGGGTCGCGCGCACTGCAGGGCCCTTGCTGCTGTTGAGAATACGGAACTGGATACCCGACTCGTCGGTGGCCAGCGCCATCGCACCGCCCATGGCGTCCACCTCTTTGACGAGATGCCCTTTGCCGATACCGCCAATGCTGGGGTTGCAGCTCATCTGGCCCAAGGTCTCGATGTTGTGGGAGAGCAGCAGGGTTTTGCTGCCCATGCGGGCAGCGGCGAGCGCAGCTTCGGTGCCGGCATGGCCGCCGCCGACAACGATGACGTCGAATTCTTGTGGGTACAACATGGCAAGGGGGCGCAAGGGCAGACCACGGTGCGGGTCCGGCCGGCGCAAAAAGAAAGGGAGTTGCCTATTTTAACGGCAGCTCCCCTTTTTGCCGAGTGCGGGGGCTTGCTGCCACCCCAACGGCTTGTTCAACCATCAAAACAAGTGCTAGCCCAAGCGCTTATTGCGGGAGTAGCTCCTGTTTTTATAGCAAGACGTAAGCCCGCTTAAAACGGGTAATGACGCGGCGTAGTTTGCAGGGTGATCCAGCGCAGCTCGGTGAACTCGGCAACACCGGCTTTGCCCCCAAAACGCCCCATGCCGCTGCCTTTGACGCCACCGAACGGCATCTGGGCTTCGTCGTGCACGGTCGGGCCGTTCACATGGCAAATGCCGGAGTCAATGCGGCGCGCCACGTTGAAGGCGCGCGCCATGTCACTGCCAAACACCGCCGCGCTCAAGCCGTATTCGTTGTCGTTGGCGCAGGCCACCGCCTCTTCCACACCGCGGACCCGCACCACCGCCTTGACCGGGCCGAAAGTCTCCTCGTGGTAGATGCGCATGGCCGGTGTCACATGGTCCAGCACAGTGGCCGCCATCAGGGTGTTAGTCGCCTTGCCACCGCACAACAGCTTGGCCCCTTTGGCCAGCGCATCGTCAATCAGCGCGTTGCAATGCTCGACCGTATTCATGCCAATCACCGAGCCCAGCACCACCGGGTCGGGCTTGCGCGGGTCACCCACGGGCAGGGCTGCGGCCTTGTCGGCAAACTTCTGGGTAAACGCATCCGCAATTGCCTGGTCCACGATGATGCGCTCGGTGCTCATGCAGATCTGGCCGCTGTTGGCAAAGCAACCGAAGGCGGCGCCGTTCACCGCGTCTTCGATCACGGCGTCGTCCAGAATCACCATGGGTGCCTTGCCGCCCAGTTCCAGCACCACTGGCTTGAGGTACTTGGCACAGGTCATCGCAATGATCTTGCCGACGCGGGTAGAGCCGGTGAAGTTCACACGGCGCACCGCCGGATGCGCCACGATGGCCTCCACCACCGTGCCAGCATCGGCCGGCGCATTGGTGACGTAGTTCACCACGCCGGGCGGAAAGCCGGCATCCGCAAACGCCTCGGCAATCAGCTGGTGGGTGCGCGGGCAGTTTTCGCTGCCCTTGAAGATGACGGTGTTGCCGCAGGCCAAGGGGGTGGCAATAGCGCGCACCCCCAGAATGATGGGGGCGTTCCACGGTGCAATGCCCAGCACCACGCCTGCAGGCTGGCGCACTCCCATGGCCAAACTGCCGGGCACATCGGACGGAATCACCTCACCGCTGATCTGGGTGGTCAGCGAAGCGGCCTCCCGCAGCATGCCGGCCGCCAAGTGCACATTGAAGCCGGCCCACATGCCGGTGCCACCGGTCTCTGCGCCCACCGCCTCGATGAACTGCGGCGTTTTGGCCTCGAGTGCATCGGCGGCTTTGAGCAACAACGCGCGGCGTTCGCCGGGCCCGGTCTGGCTCCAGGTCTTGAAAGCGGCGGCCGCCGCATCGGCCGCCATGACCGCATCCGCCGCCGAGGCGGCAGGGGCCCGGGTGGCCACGCTGCCATCCAGGGGGTTGCGCCGCTCGAAGGTCGCGCCTTGTTCGGCCGTGACATGGAGGCCGTTGATCAACATGGACAAATCAGACATGGGTTTTCTCCTAAAAAATCGGAATCAGTATCGGGATCGAGATTGGGGACTAGGCCTTGGCGGTCGCCGCAGGTGCGCCCAGATAGGCTTCCCGGATAACACTGGAGCGCGCCAACAAGGAAGCAGGCCCGCTGGCGACCAAGGTGCCGCGCTCGAGCACATAGCCGCGGTCAGCCACTGCCAGGGCTTTCTTCACGTTCTGCTCCACCATCAGCACGGTCGTACCAGCATCGGCAATGCGCCGGGCAATCGCCAGCAGCTCGTCCACCATCTTGGGGGCCAGGCCCAGCGAAGGCTCGTCCAGCATCAAAAGGCGCGGCGCACTCATCATGGCGCGCGCCACCGCCACCATCTGCTGCTCGCCACCGCTCATGGTGCCGGCCAGTTGCTGGGCACGCTGGCGCAGCTTGGGGAAGTCGGCAAACGCTTGCTCCATGCGTTGCGCGCGCTCGGCGGGTTTGCACAGCCAGCCACCAAGCTCGAGGTTCTCGGTCACGGTCATTTGCGGGAACAGCTGGCGGCCCTCGGCCACCAGCGCCATGCCGCGCTGCACGATCTCGTGGGTCTTGGTCGGCAGGTGGTGGTCATTGAGCCGCACCTCGCCCTGGCGTGGGATCAGGCCCGACAAGGCCTTGAGCAGCGTGGTCTTGCCCGCACCGTTGGGTCCCAGAATGACGGTCAGACCCGGCTTGATTTCCAGCGACAGATTGCGCAGCACCAGAAAAGCGCCATAGCCCGCGCTCAAGGACTTCACCTGCAAATGCGCGCCGGGCGCGCCGCCCAGCACAAAGGGGGTAGGTTCAAACCACATCATGCGCGGGCTCCTGCAGACTCTGCCATTTCGTCGCCGAGATAGGCCTCGATCACTTCCGCGTTGCGCACCACCTCGGCCGGCGTGCCGTCGGCAATCTTGCGGCCCTGGTGCAACACGATCACCCGCTCCACATGGCGCAAGAGCGTGGTCACGGCATGCTCAATCCACACCACCGTCAGGTCCAGCTCGTCACGCATGCGGCGTATCAGTTGGGCCATGGCCTCCACCTCGGACTCCGTGAGGCCCGCTGCCACTTCATCCAACAACAGCATCCGCGGGCGGGTGGCCAAGGCCATGCCGATTTCCAGCAGGCGCTGCTGTGAAGGTGTGATGGCGGCAGCCGGCAACGCAGCCAAGTGCGCCAAGCCAATCAGCTCCAGAATGCTGGTGGCATCACGCAAATGCCATGGGCCCTCGCGCCTGCGCCCGGCAAACTGCAGGCCGAACTCAATATTGGTGAGAACCGGCATATCCGCAAACACCCGCGGCGTCTGGAAGGTGCGTGCCACCCCGGCCGCGGCATAGTGGTGCGGGGCGCGGCCATCGAGCCGCTTGCCCGCTGCCGAGAGCTCGCCGGATGTGGGGGGCGTGACGCCCGAGATAGCGTTGAAAAACGTGGTCTTGCCCGCGCCGTTCGGACCAATGATTCCCACCAGTTCACCCGCTCGAAAATCGGCGCTCACACCATCTACCGCAGTGAGGCCCCCAAAGCGCACCGTGATGTCCCGGGCTTGCAGAAAGACCTCAGACATGGCGGCTCTCCTTGCGACCCAAGCCCCGCAGCCACTGCCGGCTCTGGAGGTCCCAGTCCGCAAAGGTGCGCCAGCGCAGCGACGCCAGGCCACCGGGCAAATACAAGACGCTCAGGATCAACAGAATGCCCAACGACATCATGTAGATCTGCGGGAACTGCAGGCGCAGCGTCTCGGCAAGCACGCTAAACACAATCGCCGCAATCAGCGGGCCCCACAGCGTGGCAGCGCCGCCAATCAAAGCAATAAGCACGGTCTGAAAGCCAATGAAAGGGTTGAACACCGTGTGGGGGTCGATATAGGTCCAACGCACCGACATGGCGGCGCCCACCGCGCCGGCAAAGGCGGCCGTCATCGCAAAGCCTGCCACCTTGACCAAGCGGGTGTTCACCCCCAAGGTCTGTGCGCGCTGCTCGTCAGCCCCTACCCCTAGCAACGCCAGCCCGAAGCGGCTGCGCCGCAACACAATGGAGCACAGCACCGCCAGCACGGCCAGCAACAGCACCGTCAGGTAAATCGTGTCGCGCTCGGGCACCACCATCAGCACACGGCCAACCGTGCCGGTGACCGACTTCTCAAAGTAGGTCACCGCATGGCGGATCAGCTCGGTCATGCCAAAGGTCAGAACCGCAAAGTAGGTGCCGCGCAAGTGCAGCACGGCGGCGCCCATCACCACGGCCACCAGGGTGGCGATACCCGCACCGAGCGCAACGGCCTGCCACCAGGCCAAGTGCTCCAGCACCAGCGCGCTGGTGTAAGCCCCAATACCAAAAAAGGCGGACGTCGCCAGGGACAGGTAACGGGTGCTTCCGCAAAACAGGCCCCAGCTCGATGACAAGGCAACGTACATCAGGCAGGTCAGTGCCATGGACACGACAAACTCACTGCCGTAATGCGGCAGGGCCAGAGCCCACCCCGCAAACGCCAGCAACACCAGCAAATCACGCACCAACACATGGCGGTTGTTCATGGGGCTACTCATTTCGCAAACAGTCCGCGAGGCCGCAACAGCAGCACCGCAATAAAAATGCCGTAAGACAACAGGGCCTTGAGCGATGGGTTGCTGAAGTGCATGCCCAACGCTTCCACCACGCCCAGAAGCAGGCCCCCGGCCAGCGCACCACCCATGCTGCCAAAGCCACCCAAGGTAATGACAATCAGTGCCGTCACCGTGTAGGGCTCGCCCATACTCGGGGTGATGGTGTAAGCCATCGACAGCAAGCAACCCGCCACTCCCGAGAGACCCAGGCCCACACCAAACATCAGGGGGTGCAAGCGCTTGGTATCAATGCCCACGAGTTGGGCCCCGGTGGGCGACTGCATGAGCGCACGCACACCCTTGCCCAGCAAGGTGAACCGCAGCACCAGCATCAGCGCCAGGCTGAACACCAGCGCCAAGGCGAACACCAGCAGTTTGTTGCCGGCAAATTGCGCCTCTCCCAGTTTGACCGGGTCGGCTAGGTAGTCATAGCCCCGCAGGTCGCCACCCCACATCCACGAGGCAAAGTTCTGAACCAGAAACATCAGGCCAAAGGAGACCATCAGGCCGCGCGCCTCAAAAATATCGAGGTTGGGCGAGGTGGCGTTGAGTCGCCGGAAACACAGCCAGTGGATCACCAGGCCCAAGGCCATCATCAGGCCAAAAGAAATGGGCACCATCCACAGCGGCGACCAACCCAGGCTGGTGTGGGCCATCCAGGTCAGATAGGCCCCCACCATCAAAAACTCGCCATGCGCAATGTTGAGAATGCGCATAAGCCCGTACTGCAGGTTCAGGCCCAAGGCCACCAGGGCGTAAATCCCCCCGGTGATCAGGCCCGACGCCAACAACTCCAACCACGAAGCCCATCCCATAGTGGTCCTACTTCCAGGCGGATTTGTTGGGGTTCAGCGCCGCAGTAGCGACCTTCTTGGGCCACACCACCTCAAACTCGCCGCTCTGCCACTGCCCCACCGTGCCGGGCGTGGCGGTGTTTTCGCTGCCGGTGAACTGGATATCCCCAATGATGGTTTTGTGCGTTCCCGCAGCAATGTAGTCGCGCAAAGCCTTGCGGTCCAAACCCACTTTGGCTACCGCGGCGGTCAAAATTTCCAGACTCGCCCAGGTAGCGCCGCTGGCCCAGCGGTCGGGTTCTTTGCCGGCAAATTTCTTGGTGTGCGCGTCGAAATAGGCCTTGGCCCCCGGGCTGGTCTTGCCATTCCAAGACCCCATGCCCAACACTCCTTCCGCGCCTGCGGGCGTCATCACGTTTTTGTAGAGCTGGAACGCCGTGCCCACCGAGGCGTAGAAGAACTTGGGGTTGAAGCCCACCTCCTTGGCCTGCTTGCTGGCAAGGATGGTGTCGGGCGGATAGGTGAAGCCCACGAATGCATCGGGGTTCTTGTCCTTCATGGAGCGCAGCACCGGCGACAGGTCTTTCACCCCTGCCGGATAGCTCTTGTCCTCGACCATGCTGATGCCACTGCCTTGCAGCGCCACGCGCAAGGCCGCGTAGTTTTCCAGACCAAATAGGTCGTCCACATAAATCACGGCGATGGTCTTGGCGCCAGCGGCCTTGAGCATGTCCACCAGCGCATCACACATCGGTTTGGGCTGTTGCAACAACAGAAAGAAGTACGGCAGCTTCATCTCCACCAGACGCTTGGACAGGGCGGTGGGCGCCAGGAAGGGGTAACCAAAACGGTTGGCCAGCGGGGCCACTGCGAAGTTGGCATTGCTGCCCCAAGGCGGAAGCACCAAGTCCACCTTGTCGCTGCCCATGAGTTTTTCGTAGGTGCGCACCACGGTTTCGGTATCACTGCGGTCGTCCGAGCTGATCAGCTCAATCGGGCGGCGCACCCCCTTCACGTCCAGCCCACCCAACGCGTTTTGCTGCTCGACCCAGAGCAGGTAGTTGGGCTCTTGGCTCACTTGGGCACCGCCTGTCCAGGGGCCGGTGCGAGACATGGTGTAGCCGATGCGCACGGGCGGCTGGGCCGCGAAAAGATGCGGGGCAAAAGCCGCAGCGCCGGCAGCTGCAGCAGCGCCCTTGAGCAGGCTGCGTTTCGTGTTTTCGACCATGGTGTCTCCTACGGAATGCGGTTTTGAGGGAAGTTGCATCGTAGAAAATCCGGCCACCAAACGCTGTGCTGGCTGTGCACAAAGCGCTTGCACAATTGCGCAATTCCGCTAGGGATAACCCTTGTCAGATGGCTGCACCAAATCGCAAGGGGCCGCCCATAATGCGGTCACCATGCACGCCACCCCTCCTGTTGCGCCTGCCCGCACCCCAACGGCACAGGCCATGAGCACCGACGATTTCGCCCCCCGCGAGCGGGCGCCGCTATGGTGCGAGTGGGTGTGGAAACACTTTGGCGGCTTGCGCTCTGACCTCTATGGCGACACTGATTTTGACGGGCACCTGAGCACCGGGCGCGCGGGCGACTTGATCCTGACCCGGCTGGAAGCCAACCGCCACCGCGTGGTGCGGACCCTCGACATGGTGCGCGCCAGCGAGGAAAGTTATCTCAAGATAGTGGCCCCACTGCGTGGACGTGCCGGAGTCGAGCAGTCAGGCCGGCAAGCCTGGGTAGGCCATGGTGCATGGACCATTTACGACACTACCGCCGACTACCTGATTGCCAACCCCGAACGGGTGGAGCACTTGATCGTCATGGTGCCCAAGTCCCAACTGGCGGGCCAAGGCCTGCGCCTGGAGCATTTGATGGCACGCCCGATCAACGGGCAAAGCGGCATCGGCCGGGTGGCACTCACCACCATGCGCAGCACCTTCGAGGAGCTGCCCCACATGAGCGCAGATGCCGCCCGCGGCGCCGGTGAGTTGCTCACCCAGCTGGTACGGCTCTCACTCACCGAGTTGGCGGGCCTGCACACGCCGCTCACCCAGCGGGAAGCGCTCAAAGATCGTATCCGTCAGTACGTGGCATTGCACCTGCGGGACCCGCAACTCTCGGTCGAGCAGATTGCCACGGCGCTCAACTGCAGCAAGCGTCATCTGTACAACGCCTTTACCGACGAGGCCCACCCGCTGGCCAGCTACATCCAACATCAACGGCTGGACGCTTGCTTGCGCGAACTGCAGCAGGTGGGATCCGCCGGGCGCCCTATCACCGAGATTGCGCTGCACTGGGGCTTTAACAGCCCCTCGCACTTCAGCCGCGTGTTCCGGGAGCACACCGGGCTCAGCCCCAGCGAGTTCCGGCAACAGCACTGAGCCAGCGCCCTTCAGGCGAGTGCGGCCTCGCGCTTCAAGAGCTCGGTGTCACGGAACTCGATGTGCCCATACCCCAGTGCCAGCGCGCCTGCACCGACCAGGTACTTGAGCTCTTTGGCAAGCGTTTGGCGCGTTACGCCGAGCATCATGGCCAGTTCTTCGTGGGAGACCTGCACACCACTGCGGCTCTGGTGGGACAGGGTCATGTCTCCGCGGGCCAGGCTGATCAGGCGCCGCGCCACCCGGGTGCGCGTGGAGCGCAACATCGAGTCTTCGACCAGGCCACACAAACCCCGCACCCGGGTCGCCAGCAGCACGCTGATGCCTTGCACAAACCCGATCCGCTGCATCAGGCCTTGAAAATCACGAGGCGTAATGACCAGCAGAGTGCCTGCCTGCAGGGCGACGACGTCGTGGGGCCGGATTTCCCCGTCCACCATGGAGGTTTCCCCGAACCAGTGTCCGGCCTCCAGGACCGACAAAATCCCCTCGCGCCCATCTTCCCCCGAAGCGGTAACCCGGAACACGCCGGAGAGCACGCCATAAAAGCCGCCGCTCGCATCCCCACGGCGGTACACCGCTTCACCCGGAGACACTTCTTGCTCGATGGCTACCGCCAAAAGCGCTTTGCGCTCGGCGATTGGCAAGCCATCGAACCAGGTGTTGACTGACATTTTTTTTAATAACTCTGCTTTGGAGTGTGTCATCCATTCCCCTTTAGTGATTACCCTGAATTGTTCGTTTTTTTACAGTGTATCGATCGCGATGCAAGTACGCTGGACCCTGTTGTAACTAGGGAGGCATCCATGCCCGCTTCATCCGTGCAAGCCCAAGTCAGTGCGCAAGAATGGCAGCTGCGCCAGGATCTGGCTGCTTGCTACCGCCTTGTTGCCCATTACGGCTGGAGCGACCTGGTGTTCACCCACATCAGTGCGCGCATACCGGGCCCGGATCACCACTTCCTCATCAACCCTTACGGATTGATGTTTGATGAAATCACTGCGAGTAGTCTCGTCAAAGTGGACCAGCATTGCAATAAGCTGAATGACTCACCCTACTCCGTCAATCCGGCCGGTTTTGTGATCCACAGCGCGATCCATGAAGCCCGGGAAGACGCCGGTTGTGTGCTGCACACCCACACCCGGGCCGGTGTCGCCGTCAGTGCCCAAAAGGATGGCGTGCTGCCGTTGAGCCAGCAATCGACCTTTGTGCTGGCGTCCCTGGCGTACCACGACTACGAGGGCGTCGCCTTCCGCCCGGACGAGAAACCGCGCTTGCAAGCCGACCTCGGGCACGCCAATTTCATGGTGCTGCGCAACCACGGCTTGTTGGTGGTGGGCAAAACCATTGCCGATGCCTTTTTGAGCATGTACACCTTCGAGGCCACCTGCCAGATCCAACTCGCCGCCCAATCGGGCGGTGGCGCCCTGACCCATGTCGACCCGCGCATTGTGAGCGGTGTGGCCGAGTCCATGCGGGTGCAAACCGGCGGGCTGGGTGGCGCATTTGTCTGGCCGGCGCTGCTGCGCAAACTGCAACGCATAGACCCCGGCTACCCGGATTGAGACCGTATGAACCCCACAGAATTTGACTACATCATCGTCGGCGGCGGCTCTGCCGGCTGCGTGCTCGCAGGCCGATTGAGCGAAGACCCAAACACCACCGTTTGCCTGCTCGAAGCCGGTGGCCCGGACACCAGCGCCTTTATCCATGCACCGCTGGGCTTTGCAGCCACCGCCCCGCTCGGCATCTTCAACTGGAACTATGAAAGCGTGCCGCAACCCGGCTTGGGCGGGCGTCGCGGCTTCGCGCCCCGCGGCAAAGTGCTGGGGGGCAGCAGCTCGCTCAACGCCATGGTCTACACCCGCGGCAACGCTGCCGACTACGACCGCTGGGCAGACCACGGCAACCCCGGCTGGAGCTACCGGGATGTCTTGCCGCTATTCAAACAATCCGAAAACAACCAATGCTTCGGCGCCACCGACCTGCGCGGTGTGGGCGGCCCCCTGAACGTGTGCTACCTGCGCAGCCCCAGCCCGCTGAACAAGGCCTTTATTGAGGCATGCGAAAGCCAAGGCCTGCCCCGCACGCCCGACTACAACGGCACCCAACAATGGGGCGTGGCGCCCGCCCAGGTCACACAGAAAGACGGCGAGCGCTGGAGTGCCGCCAAGGGCTACCTCACCCCCCACCGCCATCGCAGCAACCTCACGGTCATTACCCAAGCCCATACTCACAAGGTGCTGCTCGACAGCAGCCACGGTGACCCGCGCGCCACCGGTGTGCAATACGAGCACAAGGGCCAGATACAAGAGCTGCGCGCCCGCCGCGAAGTGCTGGTCAGCAGCGGCGCTTTCGGCTCGCCGCAGTTGTTGATGCTCTCAGGCATCGGACCGGCAGAGCACCTGCGCCACCATGGCATTCCGGTGCGGCACGCCCTGCCCGGCGTGGGTCAGAACCTGCAAGACCACATCACCACCGTGCTGATATACCGCACCCAACACCAGCGCGAAACGCTGGGCTTTTCATTCGGTGGCGCACTTGCGATGCTGAAGTCCATTTTTGAATGGCGCAGCCAACGCACCGGCTGGATCACCACCAACGTGGCCGAATCCCAAGGCTTCATGAAAACACGCCCGGAGCTCGACATCCCCGATATCCAGCTGGCGTTTTGCACCGGCATCGTGGACGATCACACCCGCAAACCCCACCTCGGCCACGGCTATACCCTGCACGTCACCCTGATGCGGCCCAAGAGCCGTGGCAGTGTGACCCTGCAAAGTGCCAACCCCGAAGACGCACCGCTGATCGACCCCGCCTACCTGCAAGACCCCGAGGACCTCGAGGCCCTGGTGCGCGGCACCCAAATGGGACTGGACATCATGGAAGCGCCGGCTTTGCAGCCCTACCGCGGCAAGATGCTCTACCCAGTCGAGCGCAACAACCGCGCGCAAATCGAGCAGTTTTTGCGTGACCACTCCGACACCGAATACCACCCGATCGGCACTTGCAAAATGGGCCCCGCGAGCGACCCGATGGCCGTGGTGGATGCAAATCTGCGGGTGCATGGCATCCAGGGGCTGCGGGTGGTGGACGCGTCCATCATGCCCGACCTGGTGACCGGCAACACCAATGCGCCCACCATCATGATTGCGGAAAAGGCCGTGCAAAGCATCCGTGCAGCCCATGTCCGCTAGCATGCTGCCTTCACCCACTTAAGGCCCACCATGAAGCTGTACTACTCCCAGGGCGCCTGCTCGCTGGCACCCCATATCGTGATGCACGAAGCCGGCTTGGCGTTTGAAGCCATTTCCGCGCCCACCAAAACCCATCAGTTGCCCGACGGCACTGACTTTTACACGATCAACCCGCTGGGCTACGTGCCGTTTTTGGTCTTGGAAGACGGCCGCAGCCTGCATGAAACGCCGGCCATCGTGCAATACCTGGCAGACCTGGTGCCCGAGAAACACCTCGCCCCGGCCAACGGCTCCTTTCAGCGCTACCAGCTGCAGCAATGGCTCACCTTCATTGGCACCGAGCTGCACAAGAACTTCAGCCCCCTCTTCAACCCGGCAGCGCCCCTCGAAGGCAAAGAGCAAGCCAAACAAACCCTCGCCAAGCGCTTGGCATGGGTAGACGGCGAGCTGGCCGGCAAAGACTACCTGCTCGGCACGACCTTCAGCGTGGCCGACGCCTACCTGTTCACCGTGACCAACTGGGCCCGTTTGGTGAAGGTAGATCTCAGCACCTTCGCCAACCTGTTGGCCTACCGGGCCCGCGTTGGCGAACGCCCCGGCGTCCAAGCCGCCATGCGCGCAGAAGGCCTGCTGAAGTAACACGCAGCGCGCTCCCAAAACCAAGGGCCCTTACGGGCCCTTTTTCATGAATTCGCTATTGTTTTAATAGCTGCCTGCGCATAGTCCACAAGTGCTAGAGGCAACTTGGATAAGGCGCGGCTTCGACGGGCACGCGAGTACACAGTTTCACCGGCATCAGCCGCTGCAAGCGCTCTGACCACTTGGCGACATCCAAGGCGATGGGGCCATTCACCGGCTCTGCGCGCTCTGCCCACTGCAAGGTGTAGTAGTCGCGTTCGCCTTTGACCACCAGCAGCAAGGCCACTTCGCTGCGAGCACCACCCGGCGCGGTGCCGCACCCGATCACGGCGGCAAACGCATCGTGGTTGCCGAGGCGCATGTCACCCAGGCCCAGCGCGGCATAGCTCAGGGGGCAGGCATTTTTGAATCCGGCCGCCACACTGCCGGCAAAGCGCGAGGGCGTCATCTGGGGATTGGCCGCCAGGTCCCGGGCACCACTGAGCGTGAGCATCTGGGTCCAACGCTCCAGCGCCTCACCCCGTAGCACCGATTCTTGGATGTAGCCACCCGGCTTGCTGTCTTCAAAGGCGGGCACAAACCCCGACGGATAACTAAAGCTCACCAGTTGGCTGAACACCGGCGTCACTGCTCGTGCAGCGGGCGCCTGAGCAAGCGCGGTGACTGCACCCATGCACAGCAGTGCAGCCACAGTGAATGGCTTGATCATAAACGTCCCCTCTCCGTGAATCACGGGGTTTGGTGCTACCGGTTGATGGCCCGCTCCATCATCTTGTCACGGAGGTTGTCATTGCCGTTCAAATCAAGGGCGTCGTGCAGGTTGCTGCGACCGGCGGGTGCCTGTGCGCCTTGGGGTTGCGTGGCGGGTTTGGGGGTGTCGGAGGGCACTACCGTGACATTGCCACCTGTGACGGCAGCTACCTTGGCGCCCGCTTCACAGGGCAGCTCGGTGTAGACCACCTGTTTGCCCTTGATGCACTTTTTCATCTGGCCGGGCAGGTTGTCGGGGCCCTCAGCCTTGGGCTGCGGCGGCATGCGCACTGCGCTGTCCCGCACAGATCCGTTGTCAAACACCACCGGTTTGGGCGGGGCCTCTGGGCGCCACAAGGCCTGCACCCAGGCATCGTCACGATGGCGCCATGCCGTCATGCCCACCACACCTGCCAACAAAACAATCCCCACGCGCCGGTACCACATCCACACGATTGAGCCTCCCTCTATATTTACTATGAAATATATAGCGATCTGCGCACGGTTCACGGGCGCTGCAGTGCTTTTTGACGTATCGCCAGCGCCGCGCCCACCCACAAAGCAGCTGCCGAAAACACCAGCCCCCGCGCCAAGCCACCGGGGCCATCTGCGATCCAGCCGACCACCGTGGGGCCCACAATCTGACCGGCCGCAAACACCGTGGTGAATGCACTGATACCCGCTGCCCACGCCGTGGGCGGCAAGTTATGCCGCACCAAGGCGGTGGTGGATGCCACCACCGACAAAAACACCGCGCCAAACAACAAGCCCGATGCCAGCAACGCCGGCCACCACTGGGTGAGCGCCGGCAAAACAATGGCCACCCCCAAGAGGGTATTGAGCGTCGCCAAGGGCCGGCCGTCCTGGTGCTTGTCGAGCAGGCCCGCCCAAATGCGGCTGGAGGCAATTACCGCCGCACCCAAGAGTGCATAAAACACCGTCACCGCCGCAGCCGATGTGCCCTGGGATCGCAGGAGCGCCACCACAAACGTCATATAGCCGATATAGCCCACCCCAAAAAACGTGTACCCGGCCAGGCCAAAGCGGAAATCTCTCCAGTGAAACTGCTGCGGCCCGCCCACACCCGCAGATGCGCCCGGCAGCGCCCAGCGCGACATGACCCGCGCCGGCCACACCAACACGGCAGTACCCACCGCGCAAGCCAAAGCCAGGGCCCACCACGACCACTGCCAGCCATGCGATTGCGCAGCAAACGCCTCTAGCAGCCAAGGCACCATCAGCGCACTCAGCACAATGCCCACGCCGGTGCCACCGTAGTACATGCCCAGCAGCAAACCGTTATGGCGCGGAAAACGTGCGCCCAAGCGGGCTGCTAGCAGACCACCGGCCACAAACACCAGCGCACTCGCCACACCGGCCAACAAGCGCTGCGCCAGCAAGGCCGTGGTATCTGTAAAAAACCCGCTCAGGCCCATGAACACCGAGGCCAGCACCGCGCCCCGCCACAGCACCTCGCCCGGGCCACGGGTGCGCAGCAAACGGGGCGCCCACAGCGCCCCGATCAAGTAGCCCAGTGCGTTGGCCGTGTTCATGGCGCCAGCCAGGGTGTAGCTCCAGCCCAGATCGGTGCGCATGGCCGGCAAAAGCAGGCCATAGGCAAAACGGGTAATCCCCAGAGAAACAGCAGCCCCCAAAGACAAAGCCAGCGCGAGGCACCAGCCTTGAAAAGAGATCGCTGCAGGGGTGGCTAAGGGTTGGTCCGCGCCCGCCATCAGGCGGCGCTGCCCTGCAGGCGGAACTGGCGCACCACCTGTGCCAAGGCATCAGCCTGCTCGCGCAAGCCTTGGGCAGCGGCAGCGCTCTGCTCCACCAGCGCTGCGTTTTGCTGGGTCGCCTGGTCGATCAGGCCGACGGATTGATTGACCTGCGCAATACCGCTGGACTGCTCGGTGGAGGACGAAGAAATTTCGCCAATGATTTCGCCCACGCGCTGCACGCCGTCCACCATTTCTTTCATGGCGGCACCGGCCTCTTCCACCAGCTTGACCCCACCATCCACCGCGTGCACGCTGGTGCTGACCAGGCCTTTGATTTCCTGGGCCGCTGCGGCGGAGCGCTTGGCCAGCATCCGCACTTCAGACGCCACCACCGCAAAACCCCGGCCCTGCTCACCGGCGCGGGCGGCTTCCACTGCCGCGTTGAGCGCCAG
>DGQR01000017.1 GCA_002390825.1 Rhodoferax sp. UBA4409 | reverse complement strand
CCCGCTGATCGCCGGCATGGCCACCATCATGTACGAGGGCCTGCCGACCCGGCCCGACGGTGGAGTTTGGTGGAGCCTGGTCGAGAAATACAAGGTGACCGTCATGTTCAGCGCGCCGACGGCGGTGCGGGTGCTCAAGAAACAAGACCCGGCGCTGTTGAGCAAATACGACCTGTCGAGCCTGCGGGCCTTGTTTTTGGCCGGGGAGCCGCTCGATGAGCCGACCGCCCAGTGGATTAGCCAGAGTCTGGGCAAGCCCATCATCGACAACTACTGGCAAACAGAAACCGGCTGGCCTATTCTGACGATTGCGAACGGGGTTGAAAAAGCACCGAGCAAGTTTGGCAGCCCGGGTGTCGCCATGTATGGCTACAACATCAAGTTGATCGATGAAAACACCTCGGAGGAGCTCACCGGTCCTGACCAAAAAGGCGTGGTGGCGATTGAAGGCCCCTTACCGCCGGGGTGTATGCAAACCGTGTGGCGTGACGACGAGCGCTTTGTGAAGACTTATTGGAGCAGCATTCCCGGCAAGCAGCTCTACAGCACTTTCGACTGGGCTGTCCGCGACAAGGATGGCTACTTCTTTATTCTGGGCCGTACCGACGATGTGATCAACGTAGCGGGCCACCGTTTGGGCACCCGGGAGATTGAAGAAAGCATTTCCGGCCATTCCAATGTGTCTGAAGTTGCCGTAGTAGGTGTGGCAGACGCGCTCAAGGGGCAGGTGGCGGTGGCCTTTGTGGTGGTGAAAGATGCCAGTGGCTTGGGCGAAGAGGCTGCGAAACTCAAGCTGGAAGGCGACATCATGAAAGTGGTGGACCAGTCGATTGGTGCCGTGGGGCGCCCGGCGCGGGTGCGGTTTGTCTCGGTTCTCCCCAAAACCCGCAGTGGCAAGTTGCTTCGCCGCGCCATTCAGGCAGTTTGTGAGGGGCGCGACCCCGGTGACCTGACCACCATGGAAGATCCTGGCGCACTGCAGCAGATCCGCGAGCTGCTGGCATAAATCGGCATGAGGGTATGCACGAAGTGCATACCCGAGCCAAGTCTTTACTATCCCTCAAAATCATTCAGTGGCACAATCCGCGCTGCAATGAAGGCCCTTCCCATGCCACAGTCGCATCCGCCAACCGGTTCAGCCGTGTCGCGGAAGGTTAATTAACCAGCTTTAACCAGCTTATGTTCCCTGAAGGGGAACGGAGGTCAGCGCAAGATGAGTGATTCAAACTCCAAAGGGGCGAACACGGGTTCCACCGTGTACCAAACCTATCAAAACAACACCTACCTTTTTGGTGGCAACGCTCCATACGTCGAAGAGATGTATGAAAACTACCTAGCCAACCCCGGTAGCGTCCCCGACACCTGGCGTGATTATTTCGACGCGCTGCAACACGTTCCCGCTTCTGACGGCAGTACAGCCAAAGACGTAGCCCACATGCCCGTGATCAACGCATTCGTTGATCTGGCCAAAAAAGGCGTCAAGCAGACCGTGGTTGCCACCGGTGCAGACTCTGAAATGGGTCGCAAGCGCACTGCAGTGCAGCAGTTGATCGCGGCCTACCGTAATGTGGGCGCACGTTGGGCTGATTTGGATCCTTTGAAGCGCATCGAGCGCGATGACATCCCCGAACTGGAGCCCTCGTTCTACGGCTTCAGCGATGCGGACCAGGAAACGGTCTTCAACATCAGCAACACATTCTTCGGCAAAGAATCCATGAGCCTGCGTGAGCTCATGAACGCTTTGCGTGAAACCTACTGCGGCACCATTGGCGTGGAGTACATGTACACCACCGACCAGAACCAGAAGCGCTGGTGGCAGCAAAAGCTGGAGGCAACTCGCAGCAAGCCCCAGTTCAATGCAGAAAAGAAAAAACACATCCTCGAGCGCCTGACTGCGGCTGAAGGCTTGGAGCGCTACTTGCACACCAAGTACGTGGGCCAGAAGCGCTTCTCCCTGGAAGGTGGCGAGAGCTTTATTGCCGCCATGGACGAGCTGATCCAGCAAGCCGGCGCCAAGGGCATTCAGGAAATCGTGATCGGTATGGCCCACCGTGGCCGCCTGAACGTGCTGGTGAACACCCTGGGCAAGATGCCAGCGGACCTGTTCGCTGAGTTCGACCACACCGCCCCCGAAGATCTGCCAGCTGGTGACGTAAAGTACCACCAGGGTTTCAGCTCGGACGTGTCCACCGCTGGCGGCCCCGTTCACCTGTCCTTGGCCTTCAACCCGTCTCACCTGGAAATTGTGAACCCGGTGGTCGAGGGCTCTGTGCGCGCCCGTATGGACCGCCGTGATGACCCCAAGGGTTCCCAAGTGCTGCCCGTGCTGGTGCACGGCGATGCGGCCTTCGGCGGCCAAGGTGTCAACCAGGAAACATTGGCTTTGGCCCAGACCCGTGGTTACACCACTGGTGGTACTGTGCACCTGATCATCAACAACCAGATCGGCTTCACCACCTCTGATCCCCGCGACATGCGCTCCAGCGCGTTCTGTACCGACATCGTGAAGATGGTGGAGTCGCCTGTGTTGCACGTGAATGGCGATGATCCGGAAGCCGTGGTGTTGGCGACTCAGTTGGCACTGGAGTTCCGTATGGAGTTCGGCCAGGACGTGGTGGTGGATATCACTTGCTACCGCAAGCTGGGCCACAACGAGCAAGACACTCCATCGCTCACACAGCCTTTGATGTACAAGAAAATCAGTGCCCACCCAGGCACCCGCAAGTTGTACGCAGACAAGCTGGCGGCTCAAGGTTTGGGTGCTGAGCTCGGTGACTCCATGGTCAAGGAATACCGCGCTGCCATGGACGCCGGCAAGCACACGGTGGACCCCGTACTGACCAACTTCAAGAGCAAGTACGCGGTGGACTGGTCTCCATTCCTCGGCAAAAAGTGGACGGACGCTGGTGACACCGCCATTCCGTTGACCGAGTGGAAGCGTTTGTCTGAAAAGCTGACCACCATTCCTGAGAGCGTCACACCTCACCAGCTGGTGAAAAAGGTTTACGACGATCGCGCAGCCATGGGCCGCGGCGAAATCAATGTGGATTGGGGCATGGGCGA
>DGQR01000107.1 GCA_002390825.1 Rhodoferax sp. UBA4409 | reverse complement strand
CGCCACGGGCAACATCCTGCGCGACTACCTGACGGACTTGTTCCCGATCATGGAACTCGGCACCTCTGCCAAGATGCTGTCCATCGTGCCTTTGATGGCCGGTGGCGGCATGTACGAAACCGGTGCCGGCGGCTCCGCCCCGAAGCACGTCCAACAGCTGGTGGAAGAGAACCACTTGCGTTGGGATTCGTTGGGCGAGTTCCTCGCTTTGGCAGTGTCGTTGGAAGACTTGGGCCTGAAGACCGGCAATGCCAAGGCCAAGGTGTTGGCGAAGACATTGGATGCGGCGACCGGAAAATTGTTGGATAACAACAAGAACCCATCTCCAAAAACAGGTCAGCTCGACAACCGTGGCAGCCAGTTTTACCTGTCCCTGTACTGGGCCGAAGCGCTTGCAGCCCAAACAGAAGACGCCCAGTTGGCGTCCCAGTTCGCACCATTGGCCAAAGAGTTGGCTGCCAAAGAGCAAACCATTGTGGCCGAGCTCGCTGCAGTGCAGGGTGCGCCAGTGGATATCGGCGGGTATTACCTGCCAGACACCGCTAAGTTGGATGCCATCATGCGCCCGAGTGCGACTTTGAACGCTGCGTTGGGATCTGTTGCTGTCTGAAGGCGCACCGCAGCCTTCGGGCTGTGACCCATAAAAAAGGGTTGCCGGAGATTCCGGCAACCCTTTTTACATGGCGCAAGTGTATTTATTTTGCCGAATCAAAAGGCGCTCCACTGATCTTGGAGCCTGCCTTGATTCCTCGCTTTTCAAACCACCCCCGGTTCATCTCCAGCACGTAGCGGACCGGGCGCAACGCGCAGTGTGAGTCGGTCGTTTGTGGTTTCATGTCGGCAAGGTTCACAACGGTGCCATCGTCGCTGATGAAGGCTGCAGTCAGCGGGATAAGTGTGTTTTTCATCCAAAAGCACAAGCCGGAAGGTTGTTCAAACACAAACAGCATGCCCTCATGGGTCGGCATTTCCTTGCGGAACATCAAGCCGATGGATCGCTGGTCGGGGGTGCGGGCTACCTGCGCTTCGATTTGGTGCATGCCAGCACTCATCTTGATCCTGGGTAAGTCCATCTGGGCGCTTTCCTGGGCGTGTGCCCAGGGGGCTCCCAAGAGCACAACAGAAAGAAACAGTGTTTTGAAATAAGTCATGCGGACAGCTTTACGGGATAACGGGTTGCGAGGCGCATTGTCACCGCTTCGCAAGAATGAGCCTGTGACTTTACAACTAGAATGATTCCAAGGCATACCGCGCCGGAGCCCAGAGTTTTTCAACACTCTGCGGTTGTGCGTTTTGGATATTGGAGTTTTGTTTTTCTATGTACCAGCACATTCAAATACCTCAGCAGGGCCAAAAAATCACGGCCAACCCGGACAAATCATTGAATGTTCCGGATCAGCCCATCATCCCTTTCATTGAAGGCGATGGCGTTGGCCAAGACATTACGCCGGTGATGTTGAAGGTCGTTGACGCAGCCGTGGAGAGGGCCTACGGCGGCGCCCGAAAAATTCAATGGATGGAAATTTTTGCAGGTGAAAAAGCCACCCGGGTGTACGGCCCTGATGTCTGGTTGCCACAAGAAACTCTGGATGTGGTGCGCGACTATCTGGTATCCATCAAAGGCCCGCTCACGACGCCGGTAGGTGGCGGTATTCGCTCTTTGAATGTGGCGCTTCGGCAGGAGTTGGACCTCTATGTTTGTTTGCGGCCAATCCAGTATTTCAAAGGCGTTCCCAGCCCGTTGAAGGAACCGGAAAAGACCAATATGATCGTTTTTCGCGAGAACTCTGAAGACATTTATGCGGGCATTGAGTTTGAAGCCGGCTCTGAAAAAGCGATGCGCCTGATCCAGGTGCTGCGTGACGATTTTGGGATTCAGAAAATTCGGTTCCCGGAGACCTCCGGTCTGGGTATCAAGCCCGTTTCGCGCGAAGGCACTGAGCGTTTGGTGCGCAAAGCTATCCAGTACGCGATCGACAATGACAAGCCCAATGTCACCATCGTGCACAAGGGCAACATCATGAAGTTCACGGAAGGCAGCTTCCGTGATTGGGCCTACAACTTGGCAATGGCAGAGTTCGGAGCCGAGCTGATCGACGGTGGGCCATGGTGCAAGTTCAAAAACCCCAACACGGGCCGCTACATCATCATCAAAGACAGCATCGCGGATGCGTTTTTGCAGCAAATCCTTTTGCGCCCGATGGAGTACAGCGTGATCGCCACTTTGAATTTGAACGGGGACTATATTTCTGATGCCTTGGCTGCCCAAGTGGGCGGCATCGGCATAGCGCCTGGAGCCAACCTGTCGGATACGGTTGCCATGTTCGAGGCGACCCATGGCACGGCACCCAAATACGCCGGCAAAGACTACGTCAACCCCGGCTCAGAAATCTTGTCCGCAGAAATGATGTTGCGTCACATGGGCTGGAAAGAGGCCGCCGACCTGATCATCCGCTCTTTGGAAAAGTCGATCGCGAGTAAAAAGGTCACTTACGACTTTGCGCGACTGATGGATGGTGCCCAGCAGGTCAGCTGTTCACGTTTTGGGCAGATCATGATCGACAACATGTAGCCGCTTGAAAACCCGTGTTTTGAGTTAACCAGCCGCACCTAAGCGAAAGCTTGTGCGGCTTTTTCTATGTGGTGCTTGAAATTCAGGCATCTCCCCCCAGTTGATCTTTGCATTTGTGGCTTTGTGCCTCCCGATAGAATCATTTCATGGCTACAAATACTCCCAAACCACCCGCAATCAAGCCACCGCCCACAGGCAGCGACGACGGCACTGTCGTCCTTGAACGCCTGGCGCAGAGGGTTCAGCCCCCTTCGATGTACCAAGTCGTCATGCTCAATGACGACTACACACCGATGGAGTTTGTGGTGGTCGTGATTCAGGAGTTCTTTGGAAAAGACCTGGAGGCTGCCACAGCGATCATGCTCAAAATTCATTTGGATGGGCGTGGAGTGTGTGGCGTTTACCCGAAAGATATTGCCGCGACCAAAGTGGACCAAGTGCTGGACTCAGCACACAAGGCAGGTCACCCATTGAAATGTGTCAGTGAGCCCGTAGATCTGTAGGGGAAAGCTGAAACTTCGGTCACTCAGCAATCAAATCGGATTACAGTTAATCAACACCAAGGCAGAAAAAGGAATTCACATGATTGCCCAAGAATTGGAAGTCAGCTTGCACATGGCATTCGTGGAAGCCCGTCAGCAGCGCCATGAATTCATCACCGTAGAGCACTTGTTGTTGGCTCTCTTGGACAACCCCAGTGCGGCAGAAGTGCTCAGGGCTTGCGCCGCCAACATCGACGATCTGCGCAAATCTCTTACCAATTTTATCAAGGACAACACGCCGCAAGTGGCGGGGTCTGATGAAGTCGATACGCAGCCGACGCTGGGTTTCCAGCGTGTGATCCAGCGCGCCATCATGCA
>DGQR01000118.1 GCA_002390825.1 Rhodoferax sp. UBA4409 | reverse complement strand
AACTGGGCCGAGCGCCGCAACTTGCCTTATGCGGGCTATACCGATCTGGCGCAAAAGTCTCAGGTGTATGAGCTGATCAAAGAGTGCGTGGAAAAGGTCAACGCCGACCTGAGTGCGGATGCCCTTTTGGCCGGCAGCCAGATCAGCCGCTTCCTGGTGCTGCACAAAGAGCTGGATGCCGACGATGGCGAACTCACCCGCACTAACAAGGTCCGTCGTGGCTTTATCGCTGACAAATACCAAGTGCTGGTGGAGGCCCTGTACGAGGGCAAGAGCACCCAATTCATTGAGACCGTGGTGAAGTTTGAAGACGGCCGCACCGGCAGCGTCAGCGCCACGCTGCGAATCGAAGACACCCAAACCTTCGCCCCCGTAAAGGCTGCAGCATGAGCGAAAAGAAAATCGGCGACGTCATCCTCGACGTCAAAAACATCTCCCTGCGTTTCGGGGGCGTGAAGGCGCTGACCGACATCAGCTTTGATGTGCGCGAACACGAGATCCGCGCCATCATCGGCCCCAACGGCGCGGGCAAGAGTTCGATGCTGAACTGCATCAATGGCGTGTATGCCCCCCAGGAAGGGGCCATCACCTTCCGCGGTCAGCAGTTCAAACACATGGACAGCCACCAAGTAGCCACCATGGGCATTGGCCGCACCTTCCAGAACTTGGCCTTGTTCAAAGGCATGAGCGTGCTGGACAACATCATGTCCGGTCGCAACCTCAAGATCAAAAGCAACATCCTGATGCAGGCCCTGCGCATCGGCCCTGCCGAGCGCGAGGAAATCCAACACCGCGAGGCGGTGGAGCGCATCATCGATTTCCTGGAAATCCAGGCCTACCGCAAGACGCCTGTGGGTCAGCTGCCCTACGGCCTGCAAAAGCGGGTGGACTTGGGCCGCGCGTTGGCGATGGAGCCGCAGGTGCTGTTACTCGACGAGCCCATGGCCGGGATGAACGTGGAAGAGAAACAGGACATGTGCCGCTTTGTGCTGGATGTCAATGACGAGTTCGGCACCACGGTGGTGTTGATCGAGCATGACATGGGCGTGGTGATGGACATCAGCGACCGTGTGGTCGTGCTCGACTACGGCAAAAAAATCGGCGATGGCACCCCCGACGAAGTGCGTAACAACGCCGATGTGATCAGTGCCTACCTCGGCACCAGCCACTGAAGGGAATGGAATCATGGGTTTTTTTCTAGAAACACTGTTTGGCGGCCTCATGGCCGGCATGTTGTATGCCTTGGTGGCGCTGGGTTTTGTGCTGATTTTCAAAGCCTCTGGCGTTTTCAACTTTGCGCAGGGTGCCATGGTGCTGTTCGCTGCACTGGCGATGGCACGTTTCTCCGTGTGGATCCCTCAGTGGCTGGGGCTGGAGAGCAAGTTCTTGGGTAATTTGCTGGCCTTCTTTGTGTCGGCGATTTTGATGTTCGTCTTGGCCTGGCTTATTGAGCGCTTGGTTTTGCGCCACCTGGTAAACCAAGAAGGGGTGACCTTGCTGATGGCGACCTTGGGCATTACCTACTTCATCGACGGAGCGGGTCAGACCATCTTCGGCAGCGATATTTACAAAATCGATGTGGGTATGCCCAAAGACCCGATCTTCCTTTTTGAGTCGGTATTCGAAGGTGGCGTGCTGGTCAATCAGGAGGACGTGATTGCCGCTGTAGTGGCTGCTGTGCTCGTTGCGGCACTGTCGCTCTTCTTCCAGAAAACCAGCACCGGCCGTGCGCTGCGCGCGGTGGCAGATGACCACCAGGCTGCACAGAGTATCGGCATACCGCTGAACCGCATCTGGGTGATTGTGTGGTGCGTCGCAGGCATCACCGCCTTGGTGGCAGGGATCATTTGGGGTTCCAAGCTCGGGGTTCAGTTTTCGCTGACGACCGTCGCTTTGCGGGCCCTGCCGGTGATTATTTTGGGTGGGCTCACTTCAGTGCCCGGCGCGATTATTGGCGGCTTGATCATCGGCGTCGGTGAGAAGTTGTCCGAGGTGTACCTCGGCCCGATGGTGGGCGGCGGTATCGAAATCTGGTTTGCCTATGTGCTGGCGCTGGTATTCCTGCTGTTCCGGCCACAAGGCTTGTTCGGCGAAAAAATCATTGACCGCGTCTAAGGAGCGACTTCATGTTTTACAGAGAGAACGGTCAGTTCAAAACTAGCTACCGCGCTGACCAGCAGATTTTTCCCATCGTGCAAGACCGTTGGGGCCTTTTGGTGCTGTTGGCTATCGCTGTGTTTGTGGTTCCGATGCTGGTCGACGAGTACATGTTTCGTGCGATCTTGATTCCCTTCTTGATCCTGTCTCTGGCCGCTTTGGGTGTGAATGTGCTGGTGGGCTATTGCGGGCAGATCTCGCTGGGCTCCGGCGCATTCATGGCGGTGGGTGCCTACATGGCCTACAACACCTATGTCCGGATCGAGGGTGTTTCCTTGATCGTGGCCCTGCTCAGTGGCGGCTTTTTTGCAACCCTGGTTGGCATGTTCTTCGGGATTCCGAGCTTGCGGGTCAAAGGCCTGTATTTGGCAGTAGCGACCTTGGCGGCGCAGTTTTTCTGCGATTGGGCCTTCTTGCGGATCGGCTGGTTTACCAACAACAATGCATCGGGTTCGGTGTCGGTATCCAACCTGTCCATCCTGGGCTGGACGATTGACTCACCCGTCGACAAATACTTGCTGTGCCTGGCCTTCGTGGTGTTGTTCGCCTTGATGACCAAGAACCTGGTGCGCTCTGCGATCGGTCGTGAATGGATGGCCATTCGCGATATGGACGTGGCAGCTGCGGTGATTGGTATTCGCCCGGTTTACGCCAAGCTCAGCGCCTTTGCCGTGAGTTCTTTCATCGTGGGTGTGGCCGGGGCGTTGTGGGGCTTTATCCACTTGGGCTCGTGGGAGCCTGCGGCTTTCTCGATTGATCGCTCGTTTCAGTTGTTGTTCATGGTAATCATCGGCGGCATGGGGTCCATCATGGGGAGCTTCTTCGGGGCCGCATTCATTGTGATCTTGCCCATCTTTTTGAACCAGTTCCTGCCAGCGGTGGGCGACCTGTTCGGCGTCAGCATTTCGACCGCGCTGGTCTCGCACACCGAGTACATGGTGTTCGGTGCCTTGATCGTCTGGTTCCTGATTGTGGAGCCGCACGGGCTGGCCAAGCTCTGGTCTATCGGCAAGCAAAAAATGCGTCTTTGGCCTTTCCCGCATTGAGATGTTCAGACATCTCCGTTCTTTGAAAGTCCGGCTTTCCTTTCTCGCTTCAACCAACTTAGGAGACACAACATGAAGCTTCGTCAACTCGCAATCGCCGCCAGTGTGGCTGCCGCCGGGGTGTCCGCTCTGGTGGGTACCTCGTCAGCTTTCGCCCAGGCCAAGGAACAATTTTTTCCTGTGCTGGTGTATCGCACGGGTGCCTATGCGCCGAATGGCGTTCCCTTTGCCAATGGTTATGTGGATTACCTCAAGCTGGTCAACGCCCGCGGCGGCGTCAACGGGGTGAAACTGTCATTTGAAGAGTGTGAGACCGGCTATGCGACCGACCGGGGTGTCGAGTGCTACGAACGTTTGAAAGGCAAGGGCGCCACAGTGTTCCAGCCACTGTCGACCGGTATCACTTTTGCGCTGACCGAGAAGGCTCCCGCGGACAAGATCCCATTGATCACTGCTGGCTACGGTCGCAGTGAATCGGCTGATGGCGGCGTGTTCAAGTGGAACTTTCCTTTGGCCGGCACCTACTGGGTGGCTGCTGACGTGTTGATTCAGCACATCGCCAAAAAAGAAGGGGGCTATGACAAGCTCAAAGGCAAGAAGATTGCTTTGGTCTACCACGACAGCCCATTCGGCAAAGAGCCGATCCCCTTGCTGCAAGAGCGCGCAGCGGCACACGGCTTTACGCTGAGTTTGTTGCCAGTGACCCATCCCGGTGTCGAGCAAAAGGCGACCTGGTTGCAAATCCGTCAAAACCGGCCCGATTACGTGCTGAACTGGGGCTGGGGCGTCATGAACTCCACCGCTCTCAAGGAAGCACAAGCTACCGGTTACCCGCGCGAAAAGATGTATGGCGTCTGGTGGGCCGGTGCTGAACCTGACGTGAAAGACGTCGGTGAAGGTGCCAAGGGCTACAACGCCGTGATGATGCAGCACGGTGCCGAAACCGGCGCGCCTGTCATCAAAGAGGTCTTGGACAAGCTCCATGGCAAGGGCCAAGGTACCGGACCGAAAGAAGAGGTCGGCCAAGTGCTCTACATGCGCGGAATGATGAGCGCCATGCTGGCTGTGGAGGGCGTTCGCGCCGCCCAGGACCGTTTCGGCAAGGGCAAGGTCATGACCGGAGAGCAAGCACGCTGGGGTTATGAGAACCTGAACCTGACGCAACCCAAGTTGGATGCTTTGGGCTTCAAGGGCGTGATGCGCCCGATTTCTACCAGCTGCCAAGACCACATGGGCGCGGCATGGGCGCGTGTTCACACCTGGAACGGCAAGTCTTTCGACTGGACCTCCGATTGGATGCAAGCCGACGACCAGATCATCAAGCCGATGGTGAAGGCCGCAGCGGACAAGTACGCCGCTGAGAAAAAGCTCACACGCCGCGAGGGTAGCGACTGCCAGTCTTGAAAGCACCCCCGTTGACCGCTCACTGCGTGTAGCGGTCCTCCCCCCTCCAGGGGGCAACACCAGCGGCCCGGCGTAGCCGGTTCCGCGGTGTTTCTGGAAGGGTGGCTTGCTCCGCTTGCCACTCTCCAGATGAAAGCGCCGTGCATCGGGGCTTTCATCTGGTCAAAAAGGCTGAGTTATGGAACCGAAAAACATCGTTCTCAACGTGAATGGCATTGAGGTCATTTACAACCACGTCATTCTGGTGCTCAAGGGGGTTTCCCTTCAGGTGCCCGAAGGCGGCATTGTGGCCATCCTCGGGGGGAATGGGGCGGGCAAAACCACGACGCTGCGGGCCGTCTCCAACCTGCTGGCCGGAGAGCGGGGCGCGGTTACCAAGGGCAGTATCGAGCTGCGCGGCGAGCGCATCGAAAACTTGAGTCCTGCCGACCTGGTGCAGCGCGGTGTGGTACAGGTCATGGAAGGGCGGCACTGTTTTGCCCACCTGACGATCGAAGAAAACCTGCTCACCGGCGGTTACACCCGCAAGAGCAAGGCCGAGGTGGCGGCCAACCTCGAGAAGGTTTACAACTACTTTCCTCGCCTTAAGACCCGCCGCACCAGCCAGGCGGCCTATACCTCGGGCGGTGAGCAGCAGATGTGCGCCATTGGCCGCGCGCTGATGGCCAACCCTAGCATGGTGTTGCTCGATGAGCCTTCGATGGGCCTGGCGCCGCAGATCGTGGAAGAAGTGTTTGAGATCGTGAAAGACCTCAACGCCAAAGAGAAGGTCACATTTCTGCTGGCCGAGCAAAACACCAACATGGCCCTGAAGTACGCCGATTACGGCTACATCATGGAAAGCGGCCGGGTGGTGATGGACGGCGCGGCCGCTGACCTGCGCAGCAATGAAGACGTCAAAGAGTTCTACCTCGGGGTGGGCGGCGGCGAGCGCAAGAGCTTTAAAGACGTCAAGAGCTACAAACGCCGCAAGCGTTGGCTGGCCTGAAATTTATAAGAAATATGGTGCTGGCGCTCATGAAATAAGCGCGAGTAGCTACTGATTTAATAGCAAAAATGCCGACGGAGTGCTTATGACCCCTGCCTACGACGCCCTGGAAACCCGTTCGCAGGCCGAGCGCCATGCGGTCCACATGGCAGCCCTGCCCCGGCAGGTGGCCCATGCACAACAGCACAGCCCGGCATTTTCGGCGCTGCTACAAGGGGTGGATGCCAGCACCATCGTCAACCGCGAGGCACTGGCGCGCTTGCCGGTCACCCGCAAGTCAGAGCTGCAAGCGCTGCAACAATCGGCGCGTGCGCAAGCGGGCAATGTGTTTGGCGGCTTCAGCACTATTGGTTTTGGTGCCGCCATGCGTCGGGTGTTTGCAAGCCCGGGTCCGATTTATGAGCCTGAGGGCACCGCGCCTGACTACTGGCGCATGGCGCGCGCCATCTATGCAGCGGGCTTTCGCCCCGGTGAGTTGATTCACAACAGTTTCAGTTACCACTTTGTGCCTGCCGGCTCGATGATGGAAACCGGCGCCCATGCCTTGGGGTGCACCGTGTTTCCCGGGGGCACGGGCCAGACCGAGCAGCAGGTGCAGGCGATGGCCGAGTTGCAGCCCGCCGGCTATATCGGTACCCCCAGCTTCTTGAAAATCATTCTGGAAAAGGCCTTGGAGATGGGCGTGGCACTCCCCAGCGTGACCAAAGCCATGTTTGGCGGCGAGGCCTATCCGCCGTCGTTGCGCGACTGGTTCACGGCCCATGGCGTCGATGGCTATCAGTGCTACGCCACTGCAGATCTCGGGCTGATTGCGTACGAGACCTGTGCCCGCGAAGGCTTGGTGCTGGATGAGCAGGTGATTGTCGAGATCGTCCGGCCCGGCACGGGCGATCCGGTGCCTGAGGGCGAAGTAGGGGAGTTGGTGGTGACCAGTTTGAACCCGGATTACCCCCTGATACGGTTTGGCACCGGCGATTTGTCAGCCGTGCTGAGTGGACCATGCCCGACGGGGCGCACCAACACCCGAATCAAGGGCTGGATGGGGCGTGCGGACCAGACCACCAAAGTGCGCGGCATGTTCGTGCACCCCAAACAGATTGACGAAGTGGTCAAGCGTTTCCCGGAGGTTGGCAAGGCCCGGCTGGTGGTCAGTGGTGAAATGGCCAATGACCGGATGACATTAATGCTTGAAGTCGACGGCTCCCACGAGGGCTTGGCCCAGCGCGTGGCAGACGCGGTCCGGGATGTCACCAAGCTGCGGGGAGACGTCAGCCTCGTGAGCCCCGGAAGCCTCGCCAACGATGGCAAAGTGATCGAAGACGCCCGCACGTATCAGTGACGGTTGTGGCAGCGTCGCCTGTACCGAGGGTTTTCCCGAGCTGTTGAACACCACAGTTACAAGGTTTTTCAAGTCCCGCTAAATTGAGGCTGGCAAATCTAGGGGCCTTAGAAAGACCCCGTGACTTGAGTGCTTCCCGCATGACAGAGCGCAACAGTGCGCGATAAACTGAGATTCCACAACTGGAGACAAACCGATGAAAAAATTACTCGTTGCAACCGCAGCCATGCTGTCCGTATCTGCCTTCGCGCAGGCTTACCCCGCCAAGCCCATCACCATCGTGGTGCCGTTTGCTGCAGGTGGTCCTACCGATCGCGTGGCACGTGACCTGAGCGAATCGCTGCGCAAGCAGCTGGGTGACGTCAGCATCATCATCGACAACTCCGCAGGCGCCGGAAGCTCCATCGGCACCAGCAAAGTGGCCAAGGCGGCACCGGACGGCTACACCTTGTTGTTGAATCACATCGCGATGGGCACTATGCCCGGTTTGCTGCGCAATATGCCCTTCAAGGTCGAGTCTGACTTTGAGTACCTCGGCATGATCAATGACGTGCCCATGACCTTGATCGGCAAGCCCGACCTGCCAGCCAAGTCCTACAAAGAGTTGACCACTTGGATCGGCCAGAACGTCGGCAAAATCAACCTGGGTAACGCCGGTGTCGGCTCTGCCTCTCACCTGTGCGGCTTGCTGTTCCAGAACGCCGTCAAAGTGGACATGACCACCGTACCTTACAAAGGTACTGCCCCGGCCATGACCGACCTGATTGGTGGCCAGATTGATCTGATGTGCGATCAGACCACCAACACCACCGCGCAAATTGAAGGCAAAAAAGTGACCGCTTACGCAGTGACTACATCCAAGCCCCTCACGACAGCCGCCCTCAAGACACTGCCCACTTTGCAAAGCCAAGGTTTGAGCAACTTTGAAGTGACGATCTGGCACGGCCTGTATGCCCCCAAAGGCACACCTGCTGATATTCAGACGAAGCTGAACACTGCACTGAAGGCCGCGTTGAAAGACCCTGAGTTCATCAAAAAGCAAGAAGCGCTGGGCGCAGTGGTGGTGACGGACAAGCGTGTCGAACCCGCTGAGCACAAGAAGTTTGTGGCGGCTGAAATCGCCAAGTGGACACCGATCATCAAGGCCGCAGGCGTCTACGCCGACTAAGCGGCTCGCACTGGCGCGTTTGACTCAGTCGCAGGGTCAAACGCCCCATGTGATGTCTTTGCCTGCTGCCAAGCAGCGGCGGGCCATATCCAGCAAAGGTGTGGCTCGCTGACGCAAACTCACCCCTTCTGGTGTTGCGGCTTCTTCCCCTTTTTCTTGTGCTTCTAGTGCCGCCTGAATGCGGTGTGCCTCTTCTTTGGCAATGGCCTCCTCGACGGCGCTGATGGCCGCAGGCATGTCTGCGGCGAGCAAAATCCCCTTGCGCAGGCTGTCTTCGTCCGAGCGACCCCAGAGGGTCAGAATCTGCCGGCCATTGGGTTCCAGCATGATGACGTCGCTGGCTACTTTAGATTTGAATTTGTAGAGCATGGCAGGGTCCGCAGTAGTTCTATGATGTGGTGGACTGCGATTGCAGCAACTACAGCATACTGACAAGAGGAGCATCCGTGGCGGACATACACATACTGCGCGAACACAGCCTGGGCTTTAAGGCTGCCCGCAAGATTGCCTTTGAGTGGGCGGAACAGGCCGAACAGGAGTTCGACATGGAGTGCACCTATGTCGAGGGCGATGGCTTGGATGAAGTGATCTTCAAGCGCTCAGGGGTGAGCGGCATGCTGCAGGTGAGTGAAGCCAAGTTTGAACTCAGCGCCAAACTGGGCTTTTTGCTGGGTGCATTCAAAGACAAGATTGAAGGCGAGATTGTCAGAAACCTCGATCAACTGCTCAAGCCCAAAGCTGCCACGAAAGCAGCGACCAAGGCAGCCACCAAAGCGGTGGCGAAAAAAAAGTAGCGCAAGCGCTACTTTTTTAATAGCGGGCCCCGCATATTTTGCGGGCGCTACTGGCTGAATTAGCTCAAAGATTCGATCAAGTCGATGTACTGTTGCATGGCGTCATCGTTGCTGATGCCTTTGAATCCATTCCAGGCATCCCACTTGGCGCGTCCCACCATGTCGGCGAAACCGGGTTTCTTTTCGGTGTTGTCACCGGCAGTTGCTTGCTTGTAAAGCGCGTAGATTTTCAAGAGCGTGCCGTTGTCAGGCCGCTCGCTCAAATTTTTGGAATTGGCAACAGCGGCTTCAAAAGCGGCTTTCAAATCGGCCATGGTTTTCTCCGTTCGGTGAGATGCAAGAAACTAGGGGAACACCCGATGCATGCAGGTGCCTGACCCGTATCTTAAGCGGCGTTTTACCCCCAGAATAGGCAGCTTCCCCCACACGTGTTCTGTCCGGAGAAACCATGGTCACCCGAGTTATTGCCAAGAAGGTAGCAAGCAAGGCCCGCAGCACGATCGCTGAAACAGTAGCGCCGGTCGCCCCAGTGGCCAAAAGTGTGACGCGCCGTGCCCGCAAAGCCGCCGGCACCGTGCAGAAAAATGTGGCGGATGCCGTCGCAGGCACTCTGGGTTTGCAGGGCGAACGCATGTCCAAGGTCGATACCGCATGGTTGCGCATGGACTCCAGTGCCAACTTGATGATGATTGTGGGCGTGTGGGTAACCAAGCCGGGCCTGCCCTTAGCGGACCTCAAGCTGCGTGTCGAAGAGCGCTTGCTCAAGTACCCTCGGTTCAAGCAGCGGGTGGTGGAAGACGCGGCCGGCGCGACGTGGGTGGAGGACGCTGACTTTCAGCTTGATCGCCATGTGGTCACCGAAACCTTGGCGAAGAAACCCCGCGGACGTGAGCAGGAGGCTTTGCAAGAGCGCCTTGCCGCCTTGACGATGGAGCCCTTGGATCGTGACCGCCCCTTGTGGCAGTTTCATTTGGTCGAGAACTACAAGGGCGGCTCTGCCCTGATGGTGCGGATCCACCACTGCATTGCAGATGGCATTGCCCTGATCTCGGTGACCCAGTCTCTGGTGGATGGCGGTAGCCCGCCGCCCCAACGCCGCAGCAAGGCGGCACGTGCCCAAGGGATGGATGGCGCAGAAGAATGGCTGAGCGATGCGCTGCTCAAGCCCTTTACCCACCTGGCGGTGAAAGCACTGGGTGCCGCTGGGGATGGCGCGGTGAAGTCCATGTCTTTGCTGATGGAGCCGCAAAAGGGCATGGAATCGGGCATGCACAGTTCGGTCGACATGGCGAAGATGGCCTACCAGGTCGTGAGCGACTTGGCGGCATTGGCCCTGATGCCGGACGATTCGCCCACGCGCCTCAAGGGGCAGCCTGGCAATGCCAAGCGGGTAGCTTGGTGTGCGCCGCTTCCACTGGAAGAGGTGAAAGCCGTAGGCAAGGCCTTGAATTGCTCCATTAATGATGTGTTGCTGAGCTGCGTGGCAGGCGCCATTGGTGCCTATTTGCGTGAGCAGGGCGATGCCGTGAGCGGCAAGGAAATCCGGGCGATGGTACCGGTGAATTTGCGACCGTTGGAGCATGCCTACAAGCTGGGCAACCAGTTCGGGCTTGCGCCTTTGGTGCTGCCGATCGGCCTGGATAACCCGGTTGAGCGGGTATACGAGGTGCGTGCCCGCATGCGCGGCCTCAAAGGCAGCATGCAGCCGCTATTAGCCTTCGGTTTGTTGGCAGTGGCTGGTTTGCTGATCAAGCCGGCGCAGGATGCCTTGCTGAGCTTGTTCTCCAAAAAGACCACGGCCGTGATGACCAATGTGCCCGGCCCTCGGGAGAAACTCAAAATCTGCGGCTCGACGATCGAGGAAAACCTGTTTTGGGTGCCCCAGAGCGGGTCCGTCGGTTTGGGCGTTTCGATTTTGAGTTACGGGGGCGGTGTGCAGTTCGGTGTTGTGACCGATGCCACGTTGTGCCCGGATCCTCAAAAAATCATTGATCAGTTTGAGCCGGAGTTTGCCAAGCTGTCGGTATTGACCTTGATGCTGCCCTGGGGCGAGTGATCAGTCGGCGAGTTCGGCCTGTATCTGCAGGACGCCCAAGTGTTCCATGGCGTCTCTGGGGCTGACCGCTGCAGCGCGCGCATAGAGTTCCATTGCTTCGGCCTCGTGCGCCTCCGGATCGAGCATCAGCAAGCCGCGCGCGTATTCGGCCAGGGCCAAGGGCGCGTGGGGTATCAGGGCCATGCCTGCGCGAAAGTGCCGAATGGCGACATCCGGGTGGGCGCCGTAGGTGATGTTGCCGATCATCGCTCCGACCTTGTCAATCACCTCCGCATGAAAAGTGCCCAGCGCGAGGTGGGCATCTGCATGCAGCGCTTGCAATGCAATCGCCGTTTCAAACGCTTTTTTTATCTTTTCGCCATGCCCTTGCGCAAGGGCTTGGGCCACGCTGGTGCCTTGGCTGTAGCGACCGAGTGCATAACCATAAAAGTAATGCGCGTTCGGGTTGTGCGGGTCATGGTTGATCTGCCGGAGTGCCCGCTCCGCCGTGTCGCAGTACAGCTTCAGCCGGGTGGTTTCACTGGGTTCCAAAAAGTCTGCATGGATCAGGCAAGCCTTATTGGCCACGGTGACGCCGGCATGGCCCAGCAAGCGACCCGCATGAAATGCTGCCTCAAACTCCCCGCGGTGGAACAGCGCCCATGCTGACAATAGGTCAGGCTCGGAGGGCAGGGGCTCTGCGTCGCCGGCGTGCAGTGCGGCCCAGTGCGCCGGTAAATTGACGGCATCCAATGCACGCAGGTGCACATACGGATAAGGTTGCCAGTCGAGCGCCCCCAGCATCAAGGCGCCTGGTATGCACCGCTGAGTTGCAGCAAGTGGTTGCGTTGTTGGGCTTGCAGGTACGGAACCAGGAGGTTGAGCACATGTTGGCCACCGCGCAAGAGCGCCGCTTGGGCACTTGCGGGCTCCAAGGCGTTGCGGGGGTCACGCACATATTCAAAGCTCAGCCAATACGTCAGCACCACCACCATGCTCGTGGCTGTGGGCTCCATTTCGCGGATGTCCATTTGCAGGGATCCTGTGCGCGCCATGCACTCCAACATCGCGCGGATGGAGCGGGTCTTGTTCTTCAAAACGCTCTGAAAATGGGTCTCCAGACGGCGATTTTTGCTGAGCAAGTCATTCAAATCGCGGTACAGGAAACGGTACTGCCAAATCAACTCGAACAGCGTGTGCATGAAGAACCATGCGTCTTCCACGTCGCGGACATTGTCACTGGCGTTCAGCAGTTCGTTCAGCGCACGCTCATACCGGTCAAACAGCGAGTTGATCAGCTCGTCTTTGGCTGGATAGTGGTAATACAGGTTGCCAGGGCTGATGCCCAGCTCGGCAGAAATCAGAGTGGTCGAGACGTTGGGCTCACCAAAGCGGTTGAACAGCTCCAGGGTGGTTTCCAGAATCCGCTCAGCGGTGCGTCGGGGCGCTTTTTTAACCATGGGTCAGTGCCTCAACATAGTCTTGTGGTGAACCACTTGCGATAGATCTTCCATAACGCCCTCCAATGTACCCAAAGCTTGGCCCCAGCGTGACGCTGGTGGGCTTGGTGCGATGAGTTGGCGTGTGTTGTCGTTGAGTATCGGTAAATTCAAAGTGATGCCGTGGCGGAGTAGTTGTTCCGATAGGCGAGCGTGTTGGGCGCGTAGCAGGGCGCGCGTCTGCTGATACGCGTGCTCCGCTAGTTGCCTGCGTTGTGCGTAGCTGAAGGTGTTGGCGAGGTACAGCTCCGGGTCGCGGTGGTCCGGCTCCAGCAAGACGATATCGGTGTGAGGGTAGGCGTGGGCATAGTGCTTCATGCCCAGCTCCATGCGGGAGTGGATCATGGAGCGAAAGGTCTGACTCATCACGGAGGGCAGGCCCCCGTCCACCATGCGGGGAATGGGGCGGCTCCCCCGGGAGGCGCCTGCCGCGTCTGGCGCATGGGCTTGTGGCGAACTCGCATCGAAAGGCACCAGAGGGTTGAGGCACAAGAGCAAGTCAGCACCCTGCTCCAAGGCCACCGAGGCGTGCATGGTCTTCTTCATCGCGCCGTCGACGTAGTACTGATCGTCAATAACGACGGGCGGAAACAAGCCGGGCAGCGCAGAGCTTGCTTGAACTGCTTTGGAGATCGGTACATGGTCCCAGCCACTGCTGCCGAATGCGACGGCCTGTGCACTGTCGAGTTGCGTGGCTACCAGTGTGAGTTTGCAGGCGAGTTGACGGAAATCATTTGTTCTTCCCGGTTTGCCGAACAAACGCGCGAGTTGTGTATCGATCTGCCGATTAGAGAAAACACCAGTCGGCAGCGCGGGTGCCATGCGCTCAATCGCCTGTACCAAAGAGGCGCGACCGCGG
>DGQR01000221.1 GCA_002390825.1 Rhodoferax sp. UBA4409 | reverse complement strand
GCAGTGACAAGCGTGGGGGCCGTGTACAGAGGCCGCTTTGCCCCCTCCCCTACGGGCCCGCTGCATGCGGGCTCTTTGCTTGCTGCGTTGGCAAGCTGGCTGGATGCCCGTGCCCATGGCGGGCAGTGGTTGGTGCGGATTGAAGACGTCGACACACCGCGCTGCGTAGCAGGAGGGGGTGAGTTCATCTTGCATCAGCTCGCCAGCGTGGGCCTGGTGCCCGACGAGCCCCCCATCTGGCAAAGCCAGCGAAATCATCTCTACCGGGCGGCGCTGGACACACTGATCGCTGCCGGAGATGCCTACCCCTGCGCCTGCTCCCGCAAAGACATTGTCCAGGCACTGGCGCAAATCGGCGCGGGCAAGGCGCGTAACGGCGAGCTGGTCTACCCAGGCACTTGCCGCCATGGTTTGCAAGGGCGTGAAGGCCGTGCGTGGCGCTTGCGCACGGACACTCATAGTTTCAAGCCAAAAAGCCCGCTAGCCCACATATCACCTGCGCTACCAGCTCCTGATTTCATAGCAAATGTGAATGATGACGGTCTATGGACATGGCATGACCGACGCCTCGGTGAGCAGCAGCAAGACCTTGCCCGCGAGGTGGGCGACTTCGTGTTGTTGCGGGCAGACGGCTTGTGGGCCTACCAGCTGGCGGTGGTGGTGGACGATGCTGACCAGGGCATCACCCACATCGTGCGGGGGGAAGATTTGGCGGACAACACCGTGCGCCAGATCGCACTGCAAATAGCCTTGGGGCTGCCTGCGGTGCGCTACCTGCATACCCCTTTGGTGCTAGGAACCAATGGGGAAAAGCTCAGCAAACAAAACGGCGCTGCAGCCCTCGACCTGAGCGACCCGGATACGACCTTGGCCAGTGCCGCTGCTGGGCTGGGCTTGTCTGCGACAGTGGGTGACAGAGCCAGTGCGCTCAGCGCCTGGACTGCTGAGTGGCGCAGCCGTTACGGCATGTGAAACTGGTTTGCAGCGACCCAGGCTGCACAGGCCGTCAGCTCAGGCGCGGTACCTCGTGCCCGCCTTCTACGGTGAACTGCGACATCTGACGCACCAGCTCCGCCGCTTGGACCTTGAGGCTGCTGGCAGCTGCGGCAATTTCTTCCACCAGCGCTGCGTTTTGTTGGGTGACTTGGTCCATCTGACTGACGGCCTCACCGATTTGCGAGATCCCGCTGGACTGCTCGCGGCTGGCGGCGCTGATTTCAGTCAGCAAGGTGCTGACCTGTTGGGTCGAACGCAACATTTCGTCCATCGTGGCACCGGCTTGGTCGGCCAGTGTGGAGCCATGGGACACACGGTCTACGCTGGCATCGATCAGGGCCTTGATTTCTTTGGCTGCCACCGCACTGCGGCCCGCCAGCGAACGCACCTCAGAAGCCACCACTGCAAAGCCGCGGCCTTGCTCGCCGGCCCGGGCCGCTTCGACGGCGGCATTCAAGGCCAGGATATTGGTTTGAAACGCGATGGCTTCAATCACGCTCACAATGCCTGCGATTTCGCGGGACGAGTCGTTGATGCCCTTCATGGTCTCTACCACCTGCCCCACGGCGGCACCGCCGCGTTCGGCAACCTCGGCGGCTTGCTGGGCGAGCCGCTCAGCCTGCTGGGCCGCTTGGGCATTTTGGTTCACCACGGAGGTCAGCTCTTCCATGGAGGCGGCTGTCTCCTCCAGAGCACTGGCCTGGCTCTCGGTCCGGGCAGACAAGTCGTGGTTGCCTTGCGCAATTTCGGCGCTGGCATTGGACACGTTGTCTGCCACCAAACGCACTGACGATACGGTGCTGTTGAGGCCTTCGCGCATGGTTTGCAGCGCCTCTTGCAGCGCTCCCAAGCTGTCTGTGCGCCCCGGGTCCAAGGCCACATGGGTGGCCAAATCCCCCGCAGCGATCAACTTGGCTGCCTGGGTGCTGCCGCGCACCGGCTTTTGGATACTGGCCAACACCAGCCGGTACACCACAAACACCACCGCCGCAGCCACCAGTGCGGTCACCACCATGGCGGTCACGCTGAAGGCGTGCATGGCGTCGAACTCTTGCATGGAGCTGGCAGCGAACGCATTGGCGTCGACCACCGTGGCGTCCACACCGGCCCGGTGCTGCTGGTACAACATATGAACCGCGGGCAAATTGGTGCGGGCCACATCCGCTTCGCCTGCGGCGAAAGGCTCAACCACTTGGCTACGGGCAGCCGCCAAAAAAGCCTGCGCCGCTCTGTGTTGCTCACCCAAGAGCTTGGCCTCCAGGCCGAAAGGCGGGTTCTTTTTCCAGAACTCCACCCGCTGGTCGTATTCGGTGGTCAGTTCGTCGAAACGCTTTTTACCGTCTGCTGCGGACATGCTCCCGTCCAGCATGAGCGACAAGACCAGCCGGGTCTCTATCAGGTACATCGGGGGTGGCAGGATGTCGGCCACCACATCCTTCCCCGCATAGACCTTCGAAGCAGAGGCATCCAACTTCTGGATGAAGTAGTAACCCTGTGCGGCAACCGCCATCGCGGCGGCAACGCCGATAGCCCCCAAAAGCGACATTACCCAGCGCAAAGACTTGAACATCTCGTTTCCCTCTTGAGTACCACGCCGCGCGGACAGCCCGCGACTGTGCGGATATGGTGACTTTCGTCAGAACATTTGTTTAATTATACGTATATTTATTAAATTTGTTTAAAAAGATTTTTGCAATTAATTTGATATTGCTCAAATTACCGATGTCGCGCCCGACTGCCTACAATGCAGACCCCGCTTACGTGCTCTTGCCGCCATGACGAACCCTCAATCCCCCCAGCCCGAATCGGCTGAACCCCTTACCCGCACTGACGACGCCGCCAAGCCCTTCATGCGCACCATCAAGAGCTTTGTAAAGCGCGCAGGCCGCATGGGCAGCGGGCAAGAGCGCGCCATGGCGGAACTGGGACCACAGTTTCTGGTTCCCTACCAGCCTTCCGCTCTCAATTTCGGAGCAACTTTTGAAGGTGCAGCGGGTGCTGGAGCCCCTTCAGATGCGCAGCGTCCAGTCGTGCTGGAAATCGGTTTCGGCATGGGCGAGGCCACCGCTCAAATTGCACTCACCTTGCCGGGTACCAACTTTTTGTGCTGCGAAGTGCACGAACCCGGGGTCGGCGCTTTGCTCAAGCGCATCGGTGAACACAACATCCCCAACATCCGCATTTGCAACCACGATGCGGTGGAGGTGATTGACCATATGCTGCCGCTGGCTTGCCTCGACGGCGTGCACATCTTCTTCCCCGACCCTTGGCACAAAACCAAGCACAACAAGCGCCGCTTGATCCAAAGCCCGCTGATCGCCAAGCTGGCGGCCCGCTTAAAGCCCGGCGGCTACCTGCACGCGGCCACCGACTGGGAGCCCTATGCCCAGCAGATTCTGGAAGTGTTGAGCGCTGAGCCCAAACTCAAAAACCGCGCCCTGCCCACGCACCCCGAATTGGCAGGCTACTCGCCCAAGCCGCACTACCGCCCCCTCACCAAGTTTGAGAACCGCGGCATCAAGCTCGGCCACGGCGTGTGGGACGTCGTGTTCGAGCGCATCTAAGCCCGATCTGCCCGATGGCCCGCGCACGGCCTTTGGCTCCTGCGGCCCGCCACGGCGTACGGCCAAGCAGCGTGGTGGTGGCCGGCGGCCCCTGGCCCAGCCTGCTGGCTTTTTTGACTCACCGCTTTCCATCTGTGCCGGAAGCGGTGTGGCGTCAGCGCCTGGATGCGGGCGATATCACCGATGGGGACGGCCGTATCGCGTCTGCCCGCGATACCGCCACCCCGGGCCGCCGCCTGTACTACTACCGCGAGGTGCCGGACGAGCCCGTCATCCCTTTTCAGGAAGAGGTGATCTGGCAGGACGCGCATTTGCTGGTGGTCGACAAGCCGCACTTTCTGCCGGTGGTCCCCAGCGGCAAACATGTGCGTGAAACCCTGTTGGCCCGTTTGCAACAAAGTCTAGACCTGCCCGAACTCTCACCCATCCACCGGATCGACAAAGACACGGCCGGGCTGGTGATGTTCTCGGTCCAAGCGGCCAGCCGCAATGCCTATCAGGCCCTGTTCCGCGACCGGCTGGTGCACAAGACTTACGAATGCGTTGCCCCCTGGAACCCCGACCTGCCCTGGCCGCTGCACCGCGAAAGCCGCATCGGTGACGCAGTTCATTTCATGCAGCAGTCCGAGGTGTCGGGCGAGGTCAACGCCATCACCGACATTGCGCCGCTAGAAGTGGCAGGCGCCTGGGCCCGCTACCGCTTGCAGCCTCTGACCGGACAGCGCCACCAGCTGCGGGTGCATATGCACGCCTTGGGCTTGCCGCTGTTGTTTGATGGCATCTACCCCGTCCTCACGCCCGAGGGCGCCAACGATTTCCGGCGCCCCTTGCAGTTACTGGCCCGCACTTTGGAGTTCATAGATCCGCTGAGCGGCGCACCGCGGAAATTCGACAGCCGGCGCACCCTGTTGCCTTTGGCAGAAGCGCCTCCAGCGCATTGAGATTTAACGTGTCTCGCTGGGAGGCTCTGTAGCCGGCAGCTCCGGCTTGTTGCCTTGGCGCAGGGCATCGACCTGCTTCTGGGCTTGGGAGGCTTTTTGGGCGGCATAGGCCTGCAAGTTGGCCAGCGTGGCGGCTGAGGGCGCTGCACTCTCCGGGGAGGCGCGCATCAAATCCTCAAAGCTCTGGCGATAGGGTTGCACCACTTCCGCATCCATCCGTCCGGCGATGGACTCAAACGACGCGCTGTTTTTCTGCACATCATTCAATATCGAATTCCAATGCTCATGGATGCGTTCATCGTCAGAAATGAAGCGTTGAATGCTCTGGCGCGCTTTGACCTCTTCACCAAAGCGGTAGGCAGGCTCCGGCAACACCAGGCCCAGCAAGACGACCGCAACTACGAGCAGCGTGGCCGACAGCCCCGGGCGCAACCCGGCTGCCGGGCTACTCGCCGTCCATGGCCGCAGCAACAGCCCTGCCCACAACATGCCCGCCAGCAGGCCGCCACCATGCGCCGCGTTGTCGATGCCCGGCATGAACCAACCCAAGCCCAGCATCAGCACCGAGAAGCCCAGCGCCCCGCCGAATAGCCAGCGGAATTCCCCGGCCTCCACTTGTTTGCGCTCCACCCACAAAAAGACCAGCAAGGCGCCATATAGGCCGAACACGGCACCCGATGCCCCGCCAGACACCGCCCGGTTGCCCTGCACCACCAAAGACACCAAATTCCCGCAGACTCCAGCCCCGAGATAGAGCAAGGTAAACCGCCAGCGCCCGAGCAAACCCTCCAACAAGCGACCGATATCCCACAAGGCCCACATGTTCAGCACCAGATGCCAAATGCCAAAGTGAATAAACATGGCGCTGCCCAGTCGCCACCACTGGCCGTCTTGGGTAGCCGGGGCGAAGTTGGCCCCCCAATCAAGCTGCACGCCCCGCCCTGCATGCCACCAACCGCCGCCGGCGGCGGCCAGTGCCACAAACACCAAGACGTTCAGCGCAATGAAAGCCACCGTCACCGGAGCTTCGCGTGCGGGAGCACGCATCAGGTCGGTCAGTGCAGGGGAGGATGAACTATGCATATAGCCCTATTGAACACGATAGTTTGGCGCGTTCTGAAAAAACCATGGAATCTAGCTCCAACGGACTATTGCGTGAACGCCCCCTTCCCTGAAAACTGGAGTTCCACAAACATTTGGGGAGCTTTCATGTCTAAATTTTTTGCAAAAGCAGCTTTCTGTGCCATGGCACTCGTGGCCGCCACCACTTCTCAAGCTGCTATCAGCGTCTTAGATACCGCAACCTACGGCGGTAAGACCTACAACCTTTTGTCGTCTGACAATTGGACTGCCAGCGAAGCCTTTGCTGTCGCCAACGGCGGACATTTGGTTGCGGTGAATGACGCTGCTGAAAACAACTTCTTGATTTCCACTTGGGGTAACACAAAAACCCTGTGGATCGGCCTCCAACGCACTGCACCTGGCGCAGCGACTTTCGCTTGGTCTAACGGCGATGCCTTGACCTACACCAACTGGGCTGGCGGCGAACCCAATAACGTGGGTGGTAACGAAGACTATGTCCACACCTACAGCCATGGTCAGTGGAACGACCTAGCCAACGTTTCTAGCTATGCCGGCCCCCAGTACGGTGTTATGGAAGTCACAGCCGTTCCAGAACCAGAAACCTATGCCATGTTGTTGGCTGGTTTGGGGATGCTGGGCATGATTGCTCGGCGCCGCAAGAGCAAATAAGACCAAGACGAAAAGCGTAAAACACACCCACAAGGACAGACGCTAGATCACAGCGTCCTCAAGTTCTGACAAAAAGGAGCGCGTGCTATGCACGTGCTCCTTTTTTTATCGACCAAACGGTGCGGCCAAAGGTTCCCCGACAAACACACCTTGGGCGGGCCACGCCACGCTGCGCCAATAGGCCTCCAGCGCGGTCGCGCCTTGCACGTAGTGCAGCAAGAGCACCTGAGGGTGCGGGAACTTCTGCCAATGGTTGCAGGGTTCACTCACACTGCCGTAGCTCGCGGTGGCGCCGGCCTCCAGCCATTCGAGCGCGGTCATTTGGCCGCCAGTGTTGAGCAATTGCCCGCCATACGACGTCAGATGGTCCGCCAGCGCACCGGGCACCCAGTCGATGGCCGCCGGGTGGTTAACCCGGACTGCGCCGGTCTGGAGCAGCACCACGCGCTCGGGGCTTTCTGCTGTGCTGTCTTGCACCCGGAGCTGCGCGCCCAAGGGCACCAGCGGATCGGGCTGGCCCATCGCTGGCATGGGCGGGTACCAAGCGGCACGCACATTGCGCGCCGCATCCGCAGTGCGCAGCAGCACCACGCTGGCGGGCGCTACCCCCCGTTTGCCCAACTGGCGGTCGGCGGCCACACCGCGATCAATCAGCGCGGTGGCCTGGGCCACAGTGCGCCCGGCCAGCAACATACTGGGGCGCACCCCGAGGTCCGTATAGGGCCGGACCGTGGGGTGGTTGAACAGCACCGAGGGGCGGCTCGTGGCACATGTCTGGCTGCACAACTCGGGCTGGTACCCCACCGTCAAGGCAGCCGTGATCGCGTTGCACTCCACCGCATAGGGTTGGGCCCATGCCAAGGCCAAGGCCTGCACCTGGGGCCCCATGGCGGCTTTGACCTGCGCATTGAACGACTCGAACTCTGCGGCAGTCAGGGTCGCGCGAACCGGCAGCGCCACACGCAGCACGTGCTCGGGCGGGATGCCGCGCTGCCGGGCGTAATACTCGCCCACCGCGACCGAATTCGGGTCGTTGCTGTTGATCACCAGCCCCACATCGGCTGCTACCAAATGCCCCTGAATACGCGGCACGTTGACCCAGGCCGGTTTAGCGGGTGCCATCACCGCGGCACCGGGCTGCGCTGCAGCGTATCCAGCCCATAAACAAACAAACGCAGCCAGCACAGCAACGCTGCGCCTGAGCCAGTTGCTGGGAAACCGCAAAGGGCTAGACCAGTTCGGCATCCAGCCAGCCTCGCAGGCTGTTGATAAAGGCCAGGCCCTGGGCCTCTGCGAGCTGGGTGGTGTGCACCACTTGCTCCACCAAGCGGCCCTCGGCCAGCCAGACCTGCCGCCCGATGCCGGGCAGCAAACCACAGGCCAGCGGCGGGGTGACCCAACGGCCGCCCAGCTTGATGGCGATGTTGCCGCGGATGCACTCGGTCACCTCGCCGGCGCTGTTGAACAGCACCGTGTCAAACACCGCTGGGTCTGCGGGAGTGAACACGTCATAGTGCGCGCGGCGCGTCGTTTTGAAACGCACAAACTCGCTTTGCGCTTCGGCCATGGGCCGGTCGGCCAGTTGCAAGCGGACCGGCTGTGGGGAATCGGGCAGCGCAAACGCCTCGGCGGTGCACTGCCCACTGGGCTGCAGCAGCAGGCGCACCCGCCAAGCACCGGCCGGGCGGGCTTGCGCCAGAGGGGCCAAGGCCTTCTGGGCCAAGGCCTCGCTCCACGAATAGCCGAAATGCGCGGCCGCCTGCGCCATGCGCTGCAAGTGCAAAGGCAAGTGCTGGAAAACGCCATCCCGCAGGGCCAAGGTCTCCAACACCTCGAAAGGCTGGCTGGCACGCTCCAAAAACATGCGCTTGCTGCGCCACTCTTGCCACTCGCCCTCGGCTTGCGCATCGAAAGTAATGCCGCTGCCGATGCCACAGCGCGCAGCCCCGCCACGCAGGGTGACGGTGCGGATAGGCACGTTGAAGGTGGCATGTCCGCCCGGCCGCACCACGCCCACGGCACCGCAATAGACGCCGCGGGCGTCCGGCTCCAGCGCCTTGATCTGACGCATGGCCTGCACTTTGGGTGCACCGGTGACCGAACCACAGGGAAACAAGGCTTCAAACACATCCCACAGGCGCGTGCCTTGCCGGGTGGTGGCCACAACGTCTGAAGTCATCTGCCACACGGTGGGCAGTGCCTCCAGATGAAACAGCCGCGGCACTTTGACGCTGAATGGCTCTGCCACGCGAGAAAGGTCATTGCGAATCAAATCCACAATCATCACGTTCTCGGCCTGCTCTTTGGGGGTGCTGCGCAAGCGCTCGGCATTGGCTGCGTCTTCTTGCGGGTTAGCGCCGCGGGCGGCGGTGCCCTTCATCGGGCGGCCCAGGATTCGGGTGCCGTCCCAGTCGAAAAACAGTTCTGGCGAGACCGAGAGCACCTGCTCTTCACCGGTGTCAATGAACGCGCCGTAGCCCCGCGGTTGCGAGCGGCGCAGGGCCGCAAAATACGCCAAGGCACTGCCCTCTACCGATGCAAAAGGCGCTTCGAGCTGAGCGGTGTAGTTCAGCTGGTAGAAGTCCCCGGCGGCAATGGACGCGTGGATGCGCGCCATGTTGGCATCAAAGACATCACGGCTGATACGCGGAGTCCACTGCACATACGGCTCGGGTGCGCTGGGCAGCGCCACTTCGGCGTCAGCCAAGGGCTGCGCATAGACACCAAACCACACCAAAGGCCCCTCGGCTGCGTGCACCTGCAGCGCCGCATCAAAAGCCGGCGCGGCCTCATAACGCACATAGCCCACACACCACTGCCCCTCACGGCTCAGCGCATCCACTTGTTCCAGCACCGGCCGCACATCATCCAGGGTGTGGGCCACCAGCACCTGCTGCGGCTCGCCAAAAGCCAATTTGGTGGCAGGCTGGCCACTGTGATGCGGATCACCGAACTCCAACAGTGCGCGGGGTATGGTCATAAGCAAAAGTGCGAGACGAGGGGGTCGAGGTACCTGTTAAGCCGCCAACTCTTTGGCGCTGATCTGGTACTTGAAGTCGTCCGGCGCGTAGGAGTCGAGGCGGCCGGCTGCAGTTTCGGCAGTGGGGTACATCAAAAAGCCCAGCTTAGAGCCGCTGGACTGGGGCAACGCCACGTCATGGGCCATGTTGTAGGCCATCCAGTTGCCTTCCCAGCCGCCAAACAAGCCCTTGTTAACGGGCGCGACCAGCGGGTTGCTGGCGGACTTGATCCACTCCGGGGTTTCCTGGCGCATGACCTTGGCCACGTCGCCCGGGTCCATGGCCACCCAGCCGTGGTCCCGCAGGTAGACCTCGGCGCGGCAGTGCTGCGCCCCCTTCGGGTTGGCCGGGCTGCCGCTCAGTTCCTTGTAAGCGAAGCGCGTGGGCGCCAGGCGCAGGTCGTAG
>DGQR01000162.1 GCA_002390825.1 Rhodoferax sp. UBA4409 | reverse complement strand
AAAGAGCAGATCATTTTCCCTGAGATTGAATATGACAAGGTTGATGCCTTGCGCGGCCTCAATATCAGCATCACCACGACGGCTAAGACAGACGAAGAGTGCAAGGCGCTGCTCGCTGGCTTCCGCTTCCCGTTCAAGAACTGAGGTGACCTGTGGCTAAAATGGCTTTAATCGAGCGCGAGCTCAAGCGCGACAAGTTGGCTGCTAAGTACGCTAAGAAATATGCGGAACTGAAGGCTATCGCTGGTGACGCAAAACGTTCTGACGAAGAGCGTGCTGCAGCCCGTCTGGGTCTGCAAAAGTTGCCCCGTAATGCAAACCCCACTCGCCAGCGTAACCGCTGCTCCATCACGGGTCGTCCCCGTGGGACGTTCCAGCACTTCGGTCTGGCTCGCGCGAAGATCCGTGAAATGGCATTTGCTGGCGAGATCCCCGGCATTGTCAAGGCCAGCTGGTAAGCGATAGGAGAACTGAACATGAGTATGAGTGATCCAATCGCCGACCTGTTGACACGCATTCGCAATGCACAAATGGTTGCGAAGACAACAGTGTCCGTGCCTTCTTCCAAAGTGAAGATCGCAATTGCACAAGTGTTGAAAGAAGAAGGCTACATTGATGGCTTCAAGGTTTCCACCGAAGGTGGCAAAGCCGAGTTGCAAATCGCCTTGAAATATTACGCCGGTCGCCCTGTGATCGAGCGTATTGAGCGTGTGAGCCGTCCTGGCCTGCGCGTCTACCGCGGCAGCGAAGCGATTCCTCAAGTCCAAAACGGCTTGGGTGTTGCTATCGTGACTACACCCAAGGGTGTTATGACAGATCGCAAAGCGCGCGCTTCCGGTGTCGGTGGCGAAGTGCTGTGCTACGTCGCTTAACGCTACAGGAGTAATAAAGAATGTCCCGCGTAGGCAAACTCCCCGTCACCGTTCCTGCAGGTGTTGAAGTGTCCATTCAAGCTGGTCAAATCAGCGTGAAAGGCACTGGCGGCACCCTGCAATTGGCTCAAAACAGCCTGGTGAATATAGAAAATGAAGCTGGCAAGCTCAGCTTCAAACCCGCAAACGACTCTCGTGAAGCTGACGCAATGACTGGCACCTTCCGCCAGTTGGTCAACAACATGGTCGTTGGCGTTACCAAAGGCTTCGAGCGTAAGCTGAGCCTGATTGGTGTGGGTTACAAGGCGCAAGCAACAGGCACCAAGTTGAACTTGGCTGTTGGTTACTCGCACCCAGTGAACCTTGAAATGCCTTCCGGTATTTCTGTGGCCACACCGACACCTACTGAAATCTTGATCAAAGGTGCTGACCGCCAACGTGTGGGTCAGATCGCCGCTGAGATCCGTGCTATTCGCCCACCTGAGCCCTACAAGGGTAAGGGCATCCGCTATGCGGATGAGAAGATCACGATCAAAGAAACGAAGAAGAAATAAGGAGCTGCATCATGTTGACCAAAAAAGAGCAGCGTCTTCGTCGGGCACGTCAGACCCGCATCCGTATTGCAACGCAAGGCGTCGCACGTTTGACCGTTACACGTACAAACCTGCACATCTATGCCAGCGTTATTTCCGGCGACGGCGGCAAAGTAATTGCCTGCGCATCGACTGCTGAAGCAGAAGTTCGCAAGTCCCTGGGTGCAACTGGCAAGGGCGGAAACGTCGCAGCAGCACAAATCATCGGTAAGCGCGTCGCTGAAAAAGCGAAGGCAGCTGGCGTTGAAAAGGTGGCGTTTGACCGTTCCGGTTTCGCCTACCACGGTCGCGTCAAGGCGTTGGCTGATGCCGCGCGTGAAGCTGGCTTGCAGTTCTAAGCAGATCGGAAATTAAGATGGCTAAAGTTCAAGCAAAAATGCAAGGTAAGGCCGAGGGTCCAGAGGACGGTCTGCGCGAAAAAATGATCGCGATCAACCGCGTGACTAAAGTCGTGAAGGGCGGCCGTATTCTCGGTTTCGCAGCTCTGACTGTGGTTGGTGACGGTGATGGTCGTATTGGTATGGGTAAGGGTAAGTCCAAGGAAGTGCCTGCAGCAGTGCAGAAGGCCATGGAAGAAGCCCGCCGTAACATGATCAAGGTAACGTTGAAGAATGGTTCCATCCATCACAAAGTGATGGGTCACCATGGCGCAGCCAGCGTGATGATGGCTCCAGCACCTAAGGGTACGGGCATCATCGCCGGCGGTCCAATGCGTGCCGTTTTCGAAGTCGTGGGCATCACTGACATCGTAGCCAAGAGCCACGGCTCTTCCAACCCTTACAACATGGTTCGTGCAACCTTGGATGCTTTGTCTGTGTCGACGACACCAGCCGCAGTAGCAGCCAAGCGCGGCAAGACGGTTGAAGAGATCTTCGCTTAATCGAGGACTTCAAATGACTACACAACAAACTGTGAAGATCCAATTGGTGCGTAGCCCAATTGGTACCAAAGAGTCCCATCGCGCCACTGTGCGCGGCTTGGGTCTGCGCAAGCTCAACAGTGTTAGCGAGTTGCAAGACACGCCAGCAGTGCGCGGCATGATTAACAAGATCAGCTACCTGGTCAAGGTGCTTTAAGAGGTTGATGATGGAACTGAATAACATCAAGCCCGCTGAAGGTGCCAAGCACGCTAAGCGTCGCGTCGGTCGCGGCATCGGTTCTGGCCTTGGTAAGACTGCTGGTCGCGGTCACAAGGGTCAGAAATCGCGTTCCGGCGGATACCACAAAGTTGGTTTCGAAGGCGGTCAGATGCCTATGCATCGCCGGTTGCCTAAACGTGGCTTCAAGTCTCATCTTTTGAAGTTCAATGCAGAGATCACTTTGACCGCTTTGGAAGCCCTCGGCTTGGAAGAAGTCAACTTGGTAGCTCTGAAGCAGGCTGGCGCTGTCGGTGAATTGGCCAAGGTGGTGAAAGTCATCAATACCGGTGCCATTACTAAAGCCGTTAAGCTAAGCGGAATCGGTGCTACAGCTGCAGCCAAGGCTGCAATTGAAGCTGCCGGCGGCGCAGTCGCTTAATTAGCACGCGAAAGTAACTAGTGGCTACAAACGCAGCACAAACAGCCAAGGCAGGCAAGTTCGGTGACCTCCGTCGCCGGCTTGTTTTCTTGTTGTTGGCGCTCGTGGTCTACCGCCTGGGGGCACACATACCTGTCCCCGGTATTGATCCGGCCCAATTGCAGCAGTTGTTCAAGGGTCAGCAGGGCGGCATATTGAGCCTATTCAATATGTTTTCCGGCGGAGCTTTGTCGCGCTTCACGATTTTCGCCCTGGGCATCATGCCCTACATCTCTGCTTCGATCATCATGCAGCTTCTCACTTACGTGTTGCCTGCGTTTGAGCAATTGAAGAAAGAGGGCGAAGGCGGTCGTCGTAAGATTACCCAGTACACCCGCTACGGCACTTTAGGGTTGGCGTTATTCCAGTCCTTGGGTATCGCGGTGGCGTTGGAAGCGTCTGCAGGATTGGTCATTTCGCCTGGCTTTGGCTTTCGCATGACTACGGTGGTGACCTTAACAGCGGGAACTATGTTCTTGATGTGGTTGGGTGAGCAAATTACTGAGCGTGGCCTGGGGAACGGGATTTCGATTCTGATCTTCGGAGGGATCGCTGCAGGTTTGCCAAGCGCCGTAGGTGGTCTTCTTGAGCTTGTCCGCACAGGCTCCATGGGCCCGATCGTTGCAATGCTTATCGTTGTGGTTGTTGCGCTGGTTACCTACTTTGTGGTGTTCGTAGAGCGTGGGCAACGGAAGATTCTTGTGAACTATGCGCGCCGCCAAGTCGGCAACAAGGTTTACGGTGGTCAGTCGTCCCATTTGCCTTTGAAGCTGAATATGGCGGGCGTAATTCCCCCGATCTTCGCTTCTTCGATCATTTTGTTGCCTGCCACAATTGCAAACTGGTTTAGTTCCGGTGAATCCATGCGGTGGCTTAAAGATATCGCAGCGACATTGAGCCCTGGCCAGCCAGTCTATGTAATGTTGTATGCGGCTGCTATCGTATTCTTCTGTTTCTTCTACACAGCGCTTGTTTTTAACAGCCGTGAGACAGCAGATAACTTGAAGAAGAGCGGAGCGTTTATCCCCGGGATCCGTCCTGGTGATCAGACAGCAAAGTACATCGACAAGATTTTGGTACGGTTGACGCTGGCTGGTGCGATCTACATTACCTTTGTGTGTTTGTTGCCGGAGTTCTTGATCCTGAAGTACAACGTACCGTTTTATTTCGGTGGAACCTCGTTAATGATTATTGTTGTGGTCACTATGGATTTCATGGCTCAAGTCCAGAACTACATGATGTCCCAGCAATACGAGTCACTGCTGAAAAAGGCGAACTTCAAGGCGTCTTGAGTCAGGTAGTTCATAGTTGAAATGAAGCCTGACCAGCCTAGCTGGAACGGTAGATGTTTTAGTATCAAGTTATAGCGCTTGTTCCGCGCGATTCAAAGTCGGAACTTGGCGAAGAGTTTTAGGAGAAGAAAATGAAAGTTTCGGCTTCGGTCAAGAAAATTTGCCGCAACTGCAAAATCATCCGACGCAAAGGCGTTGTGCGTGTGATCTGTACAGATCCACGTCACAAGCAGCGTCAGGGTTAATTGCAAGAGTTTTAGAGGACGAAAATGG
>DGQR01000265.1:6116-8213 GCA_002390825.1 Rhodoferax sp. UBA4409 | reverse complement strand
GCACCTCCAGCCACTTGCCCAAGGTGGTGATGAAAATCTCGGCACTTTCAGAGTCACTATCGGGCAGCGCCGTGGTCGGCAGACCGGCAAACGAGTCCACACTGTCCGACGATTCGTCGTTGGGCGGGTTGTTCGGCATGCCGGCCTCCGCGACCAACTGGAGGTGGCCGCCCGCCTGCACGCCAAACCATTGCCGGTATAGCTTGTTGGCAAACAGCAGTTCATCACTGCCCAGCGGGGCCACTGATATGGAGGCGTCCAAGGCTTCCAGCACCGTGGTGAACCGCTGGTGCGAGGCGGTGAGTTGCTCGCGCACCCGGTTTGGCTCGGTGATGTCGGTCATCGATGTCACCCAGCCGGTCTGGGTGCCAATCGCATCAATGAGCGGGGAGACATAAAGCCGTGCATCAAACAAGCTGCCGTCTTTGCGCTTGACGCGCACTTGAATGCCGCCCGGGGTGGCGTTTCCGGTCAGCTCTTCCTCCAAGCGGGCTGCCACGTGTTCACGCTCGCTATCCGGCCAGTAGGGGAACGGCGCGGTGCGGCCGACCAGATCAGACTCCGTCCAGCCGGTCATCTGGCAGAAGGCAGCATTCACATAGGTGATGCGCCCCTGCAGGTCCATGGCCCGCATGCCGGTCAGCATCGAGTTCTCCATGGCGCGGCGGAAGTTGGTTTCCGACATCAAGGCTTGCTGGGCCTGCAAGCGGCGGCGGGTGTGGCGCCAGTTGGCGATCAACATCCAAGCCGTCAAGATACTCAGCGCACTCACCAGCCAGAAAAGTCCGCTGCCGATGACGCCCAGCGAAGCGCGATAGGCCTGCGCCCGGATCACCAGGCCAGACCCCACGGGCGAGACCGGCATGGAGTACTCGTTGCTCGGGGCAGCCCAAGGCAAGAACCGGCTGACCAGCTTGCGGGTGGGGATGCTGGTTCCAGCCAAAAGGCGACCGCTGGAGTCTTGGAGGGAGATCGCGTAGCGGGCAGACACCTCAGACGGAACGCCGTAACGGTACAAGCCATCGACCGAGTACTCGGTAATTAATACGCCCGAAAAACGATTTTTGGCATTCAACGGGATCAGCAGCTGGAGCAGAGGCCCTTCGTCTTTATTCTGTGGCGGCTGCACATACAGCAGCTGGTTCAGCTGGCGGGCGAGTGTGTAGCCGGCATCGCGGTCTTCCTTTACCAGCACATCGCCCGGCATTTGGTAAGGACCCGATGAGTTGGCGCCCATGCCCAGGCTGGCACGGGTGCGCTTTCGGTCGTCCACCCAGGCGAGTGCTTGCACTTCCGGGTACTGGTCTACTAGGTTGGATGCGCGGGATTTGAATTCCGAAACATCCAGCTCTCCGGTACTGATTTCTTGCGCTATGCGGCTGATTTGTTCTTGCCGCTCTAGGAGCCGCAGGCGCAAGCGCTGCTGGGTGTATTCGACATCGCGTTGAACGGCTTCTTGCTCGCGGTCCATCTCTTCGAGCCGCAGGTAGCCCAAGGCGGCAACGATGGCCGCAAAAAACAACATCACAGCGGCCAAAGGTGCCAGCATGGCGACCCGGTCTTGGCGGTGGGGTGTTAGCCGGTGCCACCAGCGTTTGGCGCCATCCACCGTCGGGATGCTGAGCGGCTTGGGTAAAGAAATCACTTTGGAAAAAGGCATTTCCCGAGTGTAGGGGAGGGGGCTGGCGTGACACGTAAGCAAGTGCTGCAAAGCAGCATAAATATTTCAACAGGTGAAACGCATGGGCATGATTTGAAATCGTGGCGTAAATATGCGAAACTAGATAACTCGCACTAAATTACGCCAAGCATTAGGAGGCATCGATGGCAGCAGTTCCCCAGAATCCTTTGGGCGTGTCCGATATGGACAGCCAGGAAACCCGCGAATGGATGGATGCGCTCAGCGCTGTCATCGAGGCCGAAGGCCCCGAGCGCGCGCACTTCCTGCTGGAGCAACTGCTCGAGCACGCACGCCAGAAGAGCATCGACATGCCTTTCTCGGCCACCACCGGTTATGTGAACACCATCGAGCCCCAGGACGAAGAGCGCTCCCCGGGTAATCTCGAGATTGAAGAGCGCCTGCGCGCCTACATGCGC
>DGQR01000265.1:0-5929 GCA_002390825.1 Rhodoferax sp. UBA4409 | reverse complement strand
CTGGAACGCCATGGCCATGGTCGTAAAGGCCAACCGCCACAACCCCGCAGATGGTGGGGATTTGGGTGGCCACATCGGCTCTTTTGCATCGTTGGCTAGCTTGTTTGGCGCCGGCTTTAACCACTTCTGGCACGCTGAAAGCGAAAACCACGGTGGCGACTGCCTCTACATCCAGGGCCACGTGTCCCCCGGCGTGTATGCTCGCGCGTACTTGGAGGGCCGCCTTTCTGAGGAGCAGTTGCTCAACTTCCGCCAGGAAGTGGATGGCAAGGGTCTGTCGAGCTACCCGCACCCCAAGTTGATGCCCGAGTTCTGGCAGTTCCCCACTGTGTCCATGGGCTTGGGCCCCTTGATGGCGATCTACCAGGCGCGCTTCCTGAAATATCTGCACGCCCGTGGCATTGCCAACACCGAAAACCGCAAGGTGTGGGTGTTCTGCGGCGACGGCGAAATGGACGAAGTGGAGTCTTTGGGCGCTATCGGTTTGGCTGCCCGCGAAGGCCTGGACAACCTGGTCTTCGTGATCAATTGCAACTTGCAGCGTCTGGACGGTCCGGTGCGCGGCAACGGCAAGATCGTGCAAGAGCTCGAAGGCGAGTTCCGCGGTGCCGGCTGGAACGTGATCAAGCTCTTGTGGGGTTCCGGTTGGGACGCCCTGTTGGCGCGCGACAAAGACGGCGCGCTCAAGAAGATCATGATGGAAACACTGGACGGCGACTACCAGGCCATGAAGGCCAACGATGGTGCCTACGTTCGCAAGCACTTCTTCGGCAAAGACCCCCGCACCCTGGAAATGGTGTCCAAGATGTCGGACGAAGAAATCTTCGATCTGCGTCGTGGCGGCCACGATTCCAAGAAGGTATACGCAGCTTTCCACAAGGCAGTGAACCACAAGGGCGAGCCGACTGTTTTGTTGATCAAGACTGTCAAGGGCTTCGGTATGGGCAAGGCCGGTGAAGGCAAGAACACCGTGCACCAGACCAAGAAGCTGACCGACGAAGACATCAAGGCCTTCCGCGACCGCTTCAACATCCCCGTGCCGGACAGCGAATTGCCCAAGGTGCCGTTCTACAAGCCTGCAGACGACACCCCGGAAATGAAGTACCTGCACGAGCGCCGCAAGGCCTTGGGTGGCTACCTGCCGCACCGCCGCACCAAGGCAGACGAGAGCTTCACCGTGCCTTCACTCGAAGTGTTCAAGGCCGTTATGGAGCCGACCGCCGAAGGCCGTGAGATCTCGACGACCCAAGCCTATGTGCGTTTCTTGACCCAGTTGTTGCGCGACCAGGCCCTGGGCCCACGCGTGGTGCCGATTCTGGTGGACGAGGCCCGTACCTTCGGTATGGAAGGCTTGTTCCGCCAAGTGGGTATCTACAACCCCGCAGGCCAGCAGTACACCCCGGTCGACAAAGACCAGGTCATGTACTACAAGGAAGACAAGGCCGGCCAGATTCTGCAAGAAGGTATCAACGAAGCCGGCGGCATGAGCAGCTGGATTGCAGCTGCCACCAGCTACTCGACCAGCAACCGCATCATGGTGCCGTTCTATGTGTACTACTCGATGTTCGGCTTCCAGCGCATTGGCGACTTGGCCTGGGCGGCTGGCGACATGCAAGCCCGCGGCTTTTTGTTGGGCGGCACTTCCGGCCGTACCACCCTGAACGGTGAAGGCTTGCAGCACGAAGACGGCCACAGCCACATCATGGCCGGTACCATCCCGAACTGTATTTCTTACGATCCGACCTTCGCCCACGAAGTCGGCGTGATCCTGCACCACGGTTTGAAGCGCATGGTCGAGAAGCAAGACAACGTCTTCTATTACCTGACCCTGTTGAACGAAAACTACCCCATGCCCGGCCTGCAGCCCGGTACGGAAGAGCAAATCATCAAGGGCATGTACCAGTGCAAGGCCGGCCCTGCGCTTACTGCCAAGGCACCTCGCGTGCAGTTGCTGGGCTCCGGCACCATCCTGCGCGAAAGCATTGCCGCACAAGAACTGCTGGAAAAAGACTGGGGCATCGGCGCTGACGTCTGGAGCTGCCCAAGCTTCAACGAACTGACCCGCGACGGCCAGGACGCTGACCGCTGGAACCTGTTGCACCCGCTGGAAACACCACGCGTGCCTTTCGTGGCCGAGCAACTGAACAAGTCCACCGGCCCAGTGGTGGCATCCACTGACTACATGAAGGCGTATGCCGAGCAAATCCGTCCGTTCGTGCCGAAGGGCCGTACGTACAAGGTGCTGGGCACTGACGGTTTCGGTCGCTCCGACTTCCGCAGCAAGCTGCGTGAGCACTTCGAGGTGAACCGCCGCTACATCGTGGTTGCCGCCCTGAAGGCTCTGAGCGAAGACGGCACCGTGCCCGTGGCCAAGGTGGCGGAAGCCATTGCCAAGTACGGCATCAACACCGACAAGGTCAACCCCCTGTACGCCTAAGAACTCCGGAGACAACAACATGGCATTGGTAGAAGTAAAAGTCCCGGATATCGGTGACTTCGACGAAGTCGCAGTCATCGAACTGCTGGTCAAAGTGGGCGACACCGTCAAGGTGGAGCAAAGCCTGATCACTGTGGAGTCTGACAAGGCCTCCATGGAGATTCCTTCCAGCACCGCCGGTGTGGTCAAGGAAATCAAGATCGCCTTGGGCGACAAGGTCAAGGAAGGTTCAGTGGTTGTCATCCTGGAAGCTGCTGGTGCTGCTGCTGCAGCTCCCGTTGTAGAGCCAAAAGCGGCTCCAGCGCCCGCAGCATCTGCGCCAGCAGCTCCTGTTTCTGTAGCGGCAGCCCCATCTGCGGCACCTGCGGCCTCCGGCCCCGTGAATGTGCTGGTGCCCGACATCGGCGACTTCAAAGACGTAGCCGTCATCGAACTGCTGGTCAAGGTTGGCGACACCGTGAAGGTGGAGCAGAGCCTGATCACTGTGGAGTCTGACAAGGCTTCCATGGAAATTCCTTCCAGCACCGCCGGTGTGGTCAAGGAAATCAAGGTCAAGCTGGGTGACACCGTGAACATCGGTGACTTGGTGGTGATTCTGGAAGGTGTGGCTGCCGCTGCCCCAGCTCCGGTAGCGGCGCCTGTTGCTGCAGCGCCCGTAGCAGCCGCTGCGGCACCCGCTCCGGTAGCTGCTGCTGTTGCAGCGCCTGCTGCTGTGGCGGTGCCGGCGCATGCGCCCGGTGGCACCACCCTCGGTTTGCCCCATGCATCCCCTTCCGTGCGCAAGTTCGCCCGCGAACTGGGCGTGCCTTTGAACGAAGTCAAGGGTTCCGGCCTCAAGGGCCGTATCACAGAGGCAGACGTGCAAGGCTTCACCCGTTCTGTGATGAGCGGTGCGGTGCAAACGCTGGCCATTGCCGCGCAAGCCAAGGCTTCCGGCAGCAACGACGGCGCTGGCTTGGGATTGATCCCTTGGCCCAAGGTGGACTTTGCCAAGTTCGGTCCGATCGAGCGCAAGGAAATGTCCCGCATCAAGAAGATCAGCGGTGCCAACCTGTTGCGCAACGCGGTCATGATTCCGGCCGTCACCAACCACGACGACGCCGACATCACCGACCTCGAAGCCTTCCGCGTCTCTACCAACAAAGAGAACGAGAAGTCCGGCATCAAAGTCACCATGCTGGCTTTCCTGATTAAGGCCTGCGTGGCTGCGCTCAAGAAGTTTCCCGAGTTCAACAGCTCGCTGGACGGTGATGCGCTGATCTACAAGCAGTACTACCACATCGGTTTTGCGGCTGACACGCCCAACGGCTTGGTGGTGCCTGTGATCAAGGACGCCGACAAAAAAGGCATCTTCCAGATCAGCCAGGAAATGGGTGAGCTGGCCAAGAAGGCCCGCGACGGCAAGCTCGGCCCTGCCGACATGAGCGGCGCGACCTTCACCATCTCTTCATTGGGTGGTATCGGTGGCCGTTATTTCACGCCCATCATCAACGCGCCTGAAGTCGCCATCCTTGGCGTCTGCAAGAGCCAGATGGAACCTGTGTGGGACGGCAAGGCCTTCCAGCCACGCCTGATGCTGCCCTTGTCGCTGACTTGGGACCACCGCGTGATCGACGGCGCCGCTGCGGCGCGCTTCAACGTGTACCTGGGCCAGATCCTGGGTGACTTCCGCCGCGTGCTGCTCTAAGACAGGAACCTGAATATGGCAATCGTAGAAATCAAGGTTCCGGACATTGGTGACTTCGACGAAGTCGCAGTCATCGAACTGCTGGTCAAAGTGGGCGACACCATCAAGCCTGAGCAAAGCCTGATCACCGTGGAGTCCGACAAGGCCTCCATGGAGATCCCGGCTAGCCACGGCGGTGTGGTGACTGAACTCAAAGTCAAAATCGGCGACAAGGTCAAGCAGGGTTCTGTGGTCGTGATGCTCGAAGCTGCTGGTGCAGCTTCTGAAGCAAAACCGGCCGAAGCCCCAGCAGCGTCTGCGCCAGCAGCTCCTGTTTCTGTAGCAGCCCCGGCGGCTCCGGCCCCGGTGGCCAGCAGCTTCGGTGGCAGTGCAGACTTGGAGTGCGACCTGGTGGTCATCGGTGGCGGCCCCGGCGGTTACTCCGCCGCATTCCGCGCGGCAGACTTGGGCCTCAAGGTCATCGTGGTCGAGCGTTACGCCACCTTGGGCGGCGTGTGCCTGAACGTGGGTTGCATTCCTTCCAAGGCGCTGTTGCACGTGGCAGCCGTCATGGACGAAGTCAGCCACATGGCCGACCTGGGTGTGGACTTTGGCGCGCCCGTGGTCAACATCGACAAACTGCGCGGCCACAAAGAAAAGGTCATCGGCAAGTTGACCGGCGGCTTGGCCGCCATGGCCAAAATGCGCAAGGTCACCACCGTGCGCGGTTATGCCAATTTCGTGGGTGCCAACCACCTTGAAGTCGAAGAAACCAGCGGCACTGCGCAAGAGAAGACCGGCTCCAAGAAGGTCATCGCCTTCAAGCGCGCCATCATTGCGGCCGGTTCGCAAGCCGTGCGCCTGCCTTTCATGCCCAACGACCCGCGCGTGGTGGATTCCACGGGCGCCTTGGAGCTCAAAGAAGTTCCCAAGCGCATGTTGATTTTGGGTGGCGGCATCATCGGCTTGGAAATGGGCACCGTTTACAGCACGCTGGGCGCACGCCTGGACGTGGTGGAAATGATGGACGGTCTGATGCAGGGCGCCGACCGCGACCTGGTCAAGATCTGGCAGAAGATGAATGCCAAGCGCTTCGACAACATCATGCTCAAGACCAAGACCGTGTCCGCACGCGCTTTGCCTGAAGGCATTGAGGTCACGTTTGCCCCAGCGGAAGAGGGCGGTACCGCCCCCGCACCGCAGGTGTACGACCTGGTACTGCAAGCCGTGGGCCGCACGCCCAACGGCAAAAAGATCAGCGCCGAGAAGGCTGGCGTGGCCGTGACCGACCGCGGCTTCATCAACGTCGACATTCAGATGCGCACCAACGTGCCGCACATCTTCGCCATTGGCGACATCGTGGGCCAGCCCATGTTGGCGCACAAGGCTGTGCATGAAGCGCACGTAGCGGCTGAAGTGATTGCCGGTGAACTGCAAGGCAACAAGGAATTGGCTGCTGCAGCGTTCAACGCCCGCGTGATTCCATCGGTGGCCTACACCGACCCCGAAGTGGCATGGGTCGGCCTCACCGAAGACCAGGCCAAGGCACAAGGCATCAAGGTCAAGAAGGGCTTGTTCCCCTGGACCGCCTCCGGCCGCGCGATTGCCAATGGCCGCGACGAAGGCGTCACCAAACTGCTGTTTGATGACTCTCCGGAAGCACACGGCCACGGCAAGATCTTGGGCGGCGGCATGGTCGGCACCCATGCGGGCGACATGATTGGCGAGATCGCCTTGGCGATCGAGATGGGCGCAGACGCAGTGGATATCGGCAAGACCATCCACCCGCACCCCACGCTGGGCGAAAGCATCGGCATGGCGGCGGA
>DGQR01000135.1 GCA_002390825.1 Rhodoferax sp. UBA4409 | reverse complement strand
ACGGGCTTCTGGCCTGCGATCTTGGTCAGGTCGGACACAGCGTGATCCATGACCTTCTTGTCGGCAACGGCTTCGCTCACACCCATGTTCAGGGTGATTTTGGTCAAACGTGGCACTTGCATGGGCGAGGTGTAGCCAAACTTGGCTGTCAACTCAGGCGCCACTTTTTCGCGGTAGTGTTGTTGTAGACGTGCCATGTTTATGCCACCTTGATTTCTTCGCCGCTGGACTTGTAAACGCGAACGCGTTTGCCGTCAGCCAGCACCTTGATACCAACACGGTCAGCCTTGCCGGTTGCCGCATTGAAGATGGCAACGTTGGACTGGTGAATAGGCATGGTCTTTTCAACGATGCCGCCGGTTGTGCCCTTCATGGGGTTTGGCTTGGTGTGCTTTTTCACCAAGTTGATGCCCTCGACGACTACGTGAGAGTCGTCAGCGCGCAAGGAGATCACTCCGCGCTTACCCTTATCGCGACCTGCGATAACGATGACTTCGTCGCCTTTGCGAATCTTGTTCATGGCGGGTCCTTACAAAACTTCAGGAGCCAAGGACACGATCTTCATGAACTTTTCAGTGCGCAATTCGCGGGTCACTGGTCCGAAGATGCGGGTGCCGATAGGCTCCAACTTGGCGTTGAGCAACACAGCTGCGTTGCCGTCGAATTTCACCAAAGAACCGTCGCCACGGCGGATGCCCTTGGCAGTACGAACTACTACAGCGCTATAGACTTCGCCTTTTTTGACGCGTCCGCGTGGAGCAGCTTCTTTGATGGAAACTTTGATGATGTCGCCGACGCTTGCATAGCGACGCTTCGATCCGCCCAGCACCTTGATGCAGAGAACGGATTTCGCGCCGGTGTTGTCGGCAACTTCCAGTCGAGATTCAGTTTGGATCATTTCATTATTCCCAACTTGCACCTGGAGCTGCTTTGCCACACTGGCAACTACAAAACCAAGTCAGTCTTGGGCCCGCTATCCATCGCACAAACCACTTGCACGATTTCTATTTGGGCAGAACCTTCAGCTTTTTCAAGCGAAGCCCACTATTATGCCAGTCCTTAAACCGGCAGTCAACTACTTTTAAGCCGGAATTTCTATGTATTGGCGTGCCAAGGCTACAAATTCTTGGCATTCCGACGAAATTCCGGTCTCCTCTTCGAGGATTTCAGCAACTTTCGGTGCGACTGAAGCCGCCAACCGAGCATCCAAGAACAGCATGCGGCAACGGCGCGCCAGCACGTCTTCCGCTTTGATAGCGTATTCATACCGCGCCGCATAGCGCACCATGGCTTCTGTCAACCCGGGGGCTATTTCTTTGTGCGCGCCCTCAAGGGTCAGTACTTCTGCGTAATCCCATCCATATGAATGAGCTCCCTGGGGCGCTGCCATGGCGCTTTGGGCGACCTCACCTCCCTGCGCCCCCTGTAGACGCAGGTTTTCTGTCACCCCCGCGGGGCGTGAATCGATCAAATGGTGGTCTGCGCACTTTGCCAGGACGTCCTCGGCCATGGCGCGGTACGTCGTCCACTTACCGCCCGTCACCGTCACCAGGCCACTGCGACTCACCAACACCGTGTGCTCACGACTGATTGTCTTGGTGTTTTCACCGTCGTCGGCTTGCGATTTGACCAATGGACGAAGCCCAACCCAAATGCTCCGGATGTCAGAGTGTGCAGGCGCTTTGGTCAAATACCGTGCGGACTCTCTTAATATGAAGTCCAACTCCTCTTTGAAGGGCTTTGGCTCTCGGTCGAGGTCAGCTCGCGGCGTATCCGTGGTGCCCAAAATCACTTTTCCAAGCCAGGGCACGGCGAACAGCACGCGGCCGTCTTGCGTTTTCGGCACCATCAGAGCGGTGTCGCCACCCAAAAACTCGCGATCCACCACGATATGCACGCCTTGGCTTGGTGCGACCATGGGTTTGGTAGGACTCCGGCCATCGTTGGGATTTGCTGCGCCATCTTTTTCCCGGAGGCCATCGACCCACACGCCGGTAGCGTTCACCACACATTTGGCACGAATAGTGAAATGCCGACCACTCAAGGTGTCTTCACATTCGAGGCCGGAGATCTTTCCATCCATATAAGTCAAAGACTTGGCAGCGCAGTAATTAACCAAGAGCGCCCCCTTTGACGCTGCAGTCCGCGCAATTGACAGTGCGAGACGGGCGTCATCAAACTGGCCATCCCAATACTTCACGCCTCCTTTGAGGCCGGCAGGCGCAACCCGGGGCACCAAGCGCTGCGTCTCCGCCGCGCTTAAAAACTCCGTTTTGCCCAACCCTGCCTTGCCTGCGAGAAGATCGTAGGCAGTAAGCCCCGCTCCGTAAAAGGGCGTTTCCCACCATTTATACGAGGGCATCACAAAAGCCAAGGGCTGCGCAAGGTGCGGCGCGTTCCGCAACAGCGTCGTGCGCTCATGCAGCGCCTCTCGCACCAGCGATATATTCCCCTGCGCCAAATAGCGCACCCCGCCATGCAAAAGCTTGGTCGCCCGTGAAGAGGTCCCTTTTGCAAAGTCGTGAGATTCGATCAACACCACACGAAAACCCCTGGCTGCTGCATCCAAGGCAACACCGAGCCCGGTTGCGCCCCCGCCTACTACGGCAAGGTCGTACGCTTGGGGCTCTGCAAGACGGTTCAGCAAGTCTGCTCGCATCGTCGTGTTGCTTGATAGGGTGGCGCTCATAGGGTTCACTCAATATCCAAATTTTCAGGCATTTCTGTTGCGCCCATGCCGACGGGCAAAGGGCGGCTGAAGTCGCAAAATCTGCGCTCCTGCCGCCCTTTTCTTCATGAAGACTTAACGCACTTTTCCATTTTTCCAGGCGTTCAGCAGCGTGTCGTAAGCGATGGTTTCACCCTTCGGCTTTTCGTTTGCCAACTTCTTCCAAGGGGCGCCCTTATCGCTCAGCCACTTGTCGGGGCTGCTCTTGGCGTTCAACTTGGGCGGGCATACCGCCATACCGGAGCGCTCCAAACGAGCCATCACGCTGTCCATCTCTTCTGCGAGGTTGTCCATCGCAGCCTGGGGTGTCTTCTCCCCGGTCACAGCCACGGCAACGTTCTTCCACCACAGTTGCGCCAACTTGGGATAGTCAGGCACGTTGGTTCCGGTCGGGGTCCATGCCACGCGCGCAGGGCTGCGGTAGAACTCCACCAAACCACCCAACTTGGGCGCCATGTCGGTCATCGCCTTTGACTGGATATCCGACTCACGGATCGGTGTCAGGCCCACGATGGTCTTCTTCAGCGAAGTGGTCTTGGCAGTTACGAACTGCGCATAGAGCCATGCGGCGGCGACTTTGTTGGCATCGTGGTCTTTAAAGAAAGTCCATGAACCGACGTCCTGGTAGCCGTTTTGCATGCCCTGCTTCCAATACGGACCATTGGGGCCTGGTGCCATGCGCCATTTTGGAGTTCCATCGGCATTCACGACTGGCAAACCGGGCTTGATCATGTCCGCAGTGAAAGCGGTGTACCAAAAAATCTGCTGCGCGATCTGCCCCTGTGCAGGCACGGGACCGGCTTCGCCAAATGTCATGCCGATCGCTTCTTTCGGCGAGTACTTTTTCATCCAGTCGATGTATTTCGTCAATGCATAGACTGCCGCCGGAGAGTTGGTCGCACCGCCGCGGGACACCGAAGCGCCCTGAGGAGTGCATCCATCCGCAGATGCGCGAATGCCCCACTCATCAACCGGCTTGCCGTTTGGAATACCGACATCCGCAGTACCCGCCATGGACAGCCACGCATCGGTGAAGCGCCAGCCCAGGGAAGGATCTTTCTTGCCGTAATCCATGTGACCGTAGATTGGCTTGCCATCAATCGTCTTGACGTCTTCACTGAAGAACGCAGCAATGTCTTCATAAGCGCTCCAATTCAAGGGAACACCCAGCTCGTAGCCGTATTTGGCCTTGAACTTGGCCTTCAATTCAGGCTTCTCAAACAAGTCCGCGCGGAACCAATACAGGTTGGCGAACTGCTGGTCTGGCAGCTGGTAAAGCTTTTTGTCAGGCCCGGTCGTGAAACTGGTGCCGATGAAATCCTTCAAATCAAGACCCGGGTTGGTCCACTCTTTGCCGCCGCCTGCCATGTAGTCGGTCAGATTCATGATCTTTCCGTAGCGGTAGTGGGTCCCGATCAAATCAGAGTCCGTAATCCAGCCGTCGTAGATCGACTTTCCGGATTGCATGGAAGTCTGCAGTTTCTCGACGACGTCACCTTCGCCGATCAGATCGTGTTTGACCTTGATACCGGTGATTTCCTCGAATGCCTTGGCGAGTGTTTTGGACTCATATTCGTGGGTTGCAATGGTTTCCGACACGACGGAAATTTCCTTTACGCCCTTGCCCTGCAGCTTCTTGGCAGCATCGATAAACCACTTCATTTCAGTGGCCTGCTGCGCTTTGCTCAAAGTAGAAGGCTGGAACTCACTGTCAATCCACTTCTTGGCGGCCGCCTCATCGGCCCAACTCTGGGACCCCATGGCGCAAGCCATCGCGACAGCCAATACGGAATATCTCAATTTCATTGTCAATCTCCTCGTTGTAGTGCAACCCTGTGAAAGAAAATGCAACGACCCCAGGGGGCGACAAGCCGCTGCTGAAATCCTTAGATCAACCCTTGCGCATGATCCAAGCGAGTAGCGCCATCGATGCCACAAAGCTGAACCAGATAGAGGGTTCAGCCTCCAAACTGAGCCACTCCGTCAGCCGGCCACTCACCCCGACAAAAGCCAAATTCACATAGGCCGCACTGAGCAGTCCTACAAACAAGCGGTCACCCCGCGTCGTCTCCATCGGCAGGAAACCCTTGCGCATGGTGGTCGGGGACTTCAGCTCCCAGACCGTCATCCCGATCAGCATCAGGGCGATGCACACACAAAATACAGCCACCGGTGTGGTCCACGCCATCCATTCAAACATCGTGAACTCCCTTTAAACACGGCCCATCGCGAAACCCTTCGCGATGTAATTGCGTACAAACCAGATCACGATGGCACCCGGCACGATGGTCAACACACCTGCCGCAGCGAGCGTGGCCCAGTCCATCCCCGAGGCAGAGACGGTACGGGTCATCGTGGCAGCAATCGGCTTGGCATTCACGCTGGTCAGCGTACGTGCCAACAGCAATTCCACCCAACTGAACATGAAGCAGAAGAACGCAGCCACCCCGATGCCGGCCTTGATCAGCGGGATAAAGATCCGGATGAAGAAACGAGGAAACGAATAACCGTCGATATAGGCTGTTTCATCAATTTCCCGGGGAATGCCACTCATGAAACCCTCAAGAATCCAGACCGCCAACGGAACGTTGAACAGCAAGTGGACCAAGGCCACAGCGATGTGGGTATCCATCAACCCCACCGAGGTATAGAGCTGGAAAAATGGCAGCAAAAACACGGCAGGCGGTGTCATCCGGTTGGTCAGCAACCAAAAGAACACATGCTTGTCACCTAGAAAGCTGTAGCGCGAAAACGCATAAGCCGCCGGCAGTGCCACCGTCAAAGAGATGACGGTATTGATGCCCACATAAATCAGGCTATTGATATAGCCCGAATACCAGGCGGGGTCCGTCAATATCGTCTTGTAGTTGTCCCAGGTGAAGTGATCCGGGAAGAGCGTGAAACCCGCAAGAATCTCGTTGTTCGTCTTGAACGACATGTTGATCATCCAGTAGATGGGCAACAGGGCGAACACGATGTACGCCATCATGAACAGCGAGCGCTTTTGAAACTTGGGCTTATTCATGGCCACCTTCCTTCGCCTGGGTGCCTACGCGCTGCATCCAGTTGTACAAAATAAAGCACATCAACAAAATGATGAGGAAATAGATCAGCGAGAACGCCGCCGCCGGGCCCAGATCGAACTGCCCCACCGCCTTCTGCGTCAAAAACTGCGACAAGAACGTGGTGGAGTTCCCCGGGCCGCCGCCGGTCAATACAAAGGGCTCGGTGTAGATCATGAAACTGTCCATGAACCGCAAGAGCACCGCAATCATGAGCACTCCGCGCATCTTGGGTAACTGCACATAGCGGAATACATCCCACTTGCTGGCACCGTCAATACTTGCGGCCTGGTAGTACGCATCGGGGATCGAACGCAGACCCGCGTAACCCAACAAGGCGACCAGCGGCGTCCAGTGCCACACATCCATCAGCAGCACCGTGAGCCAAGCGTGCAGGGCGTTGCCCGTGTAGCTGTAGTCGATGCCCATGCCTTGCAGGGCTGCTCCCATCAGGCCGATATCGGTTCGCCCGAAAATCTGCCAAATCGTGCCCACCACGTTCCACGGAATCAGCAACGAGAGCGACACAATCACCAAGGCCGCTGACGACTTCCAGCCATGCGCCGGCATCGACAACGCCAACAAGATACCGAGCGGCAGCTCAACCGCCAACACGGCAAATGAATAAGAAATCTGCCGCAACAAGGCACCGTGCAGCTCTTCGTCGCGCATGATGGCGGCAAACCACTCAGTACCCACAAAGACGCGGCGCTCCGGCGAAATGATGTCCTGCACCGAATAGTTCACAACCACCATCAAAGGCAGGATGGCTGAGAAAGCCACACAAATCAGCACCGGCAAAATCAGGAACCAGGCTTTCTGGTTCACCGGCTTGGTTGTCGTACTCATGCCACGATCTCCTCATGTTGGTAGAAGCAGGTTTGGGGGCCCATGACCTGCATCCACACCGCGTCGCCGGGGGCCCATAAAGTTGCGTCCGGCGCGAGGCGGGCCTTGAGCACCTGCCCTTCCCGGGCAACGCTCAGAATGACGTGCGTACCGACGTCCTGCACCTGCGTGACTGTCATCGGCAGCGCGCCCACGGCGCCGGCCTCGGCTACCCGCACATGCTCCGGGCGCACGCCCAGCTTGTAGGCGCCTTCTGGCAGCGCACGGTTGGCAGGCATATCCACGGTCGCGCCAAGGGTGTGAAAACGCCCACCCGCGTGCTGTCCCGACAGAAAATTCATACCCGGTGAGCCAATAAAGTGCCCTACAAAGGTGTGCTTGGGCCGCTCGAACAGATCTGCAGCAGACCCCACTTGCACCGCACGCCCGCGCGTCATCACCACCACGTGATCGGCGAACGTCAAAGCTTCCACCTGGTCATGGGTCACATAGATCAAGGTGAGCTTGAGCTCGTGGTGGATCTGCTTGAGCTTGCGGCGGAGTTGCCACTTCAGGTGGGGATCAATGACCGTCAACGGTTCATCAAACAACACCGCAGATACATCGGGGCGCACTAGCCCACGACCCAGTGAAATTTTCTGTTTCGCGTCTGCGGCCAAGCCCGCTGCGCGTTGGTTCAGCTGGCCACTCATCTCCAGCATCTCCGCAATCACCCCGACCCGCTTCTTGATCTGGTCAGCCGGCATCTTCCGGTTGCGCAGCGGAAAGGCAAGGTTTTCCGCCACCGTCATGGTGTCGTAAATCACCGGAAACTGAAACACCTGGGCGATGTTGCGCTGCTGGGGTGTCATCCGGGTCATGTCCTGCCCGTCAAAGCGCACCGTCCCTTGTGACGGCGTAACCAGCCCCGACATGATGTTGAGCAGCGTGGTCTTTCCGCAGCCCGAGGGGCCCAAGAGCGCGTAAGCACCACCGTCCTCAAATGCCATCTTGAGCGGCAACAGGGCGTAATCGCTGTCCTGCTGGGGGTTGGGCCGGTAAGCGTGGGCCAAATCAAGTTCTATGCGAGCCATATCAACGTCCTTTGCCGCGCACCGGGGCCATCAACAGCAGGCCTTGTGCATCAAACACATAGACCTGCGCCGGGTTGAAATAAAAAGTGACCGCTTGACCGAGGTCGAAGTGATGCACACCCGTCAGCTGCGCGACCAGCTCCCCCACCGGGGTCTCGAAATGCACAAAGGTGTCTGTGCCTGAAATCTCTGCCAACTCCACCCGCCCGGCCAGGGCAATGTCGCCATCCATCCAGTGCACCCGCAGTGCGCTGGCACGCATGCCCACCGTGAGGGCTTGTGGCGCTACGGCCGGCAAGGCCATGGGGATCAGCGCGCCTCCCGTGAGTTGCACACCGCCAGTTGCCGGCTGCGCCGCCAGCAGGTTCATGGGCGGGTCGCTAAAAGCACGAGCCACCCGGATCGAGCACGGAGCATGAAACACATCTGCCGTGGGCCCGTATTGCAGCAACTCACCTTGATCCAGCACCGCGGTATAGCCGCCTAGCAAGAGGGCTTCGCCGGGCTCAGTGGTCGCATAAATCACCGTGGAGTCCCCTGCCGCAAACAGAGCGGTCAGCTCATCGCGGAGCTCTTCACGCAGCTTGTAGTCCAGGTTCACCAAAGGCTCATCGAGCAACATCAAGGGCGCTCCCTTGGCCAGTGCCCGGGCCAAGGCGACGCGTTGCTGCTGCCCACCCGAGAGCTCTGCCGGATAGCGGTCCAGAAACATCTCGATGTGCAGCTTCTCTGCCAACTCGCGAACCCGCTGATCGATGTTTTTCTCGCCGCGCAGCTTCAGCGGCGAGGCGATGTTGTCGCGCACCTTGAGCGAGGGGTAGTTGATGAATTGCTGGTAGACCATGGCCACATTGCGCTCCCGCACGGGCACGCCGGTGACATCCGCACCGTCTACACGCACGGTGCCGGCTGTGGGCACATCCAAGCCAGCCATGATGCGCATCAAGCTGGTTTTGCCCGCTTGCGTAGCGCCCAACAGCACCGTCACTGCACCACTGCGTGGAGCCAGCGTCATGTCATACAGCCAGGTTTGCGGACCGACTTTCTTGCTGATGCTTTCGAGATTCAATTGCATCACGCCACCTTTTTTTGTTGCATTGCGAATCCGTAATTTTCGAATTTGCAAATTATTGTTCGTTTTGATTCGTTTTTTCTTAGTGATTACCCTGAAATGATTCCTTTTGATTCGTTTTATAGTCTGGGCGCCTACAAGCTTTGGGGGTACAAATACGCATGAATCCAAATCCCCGACAACTCACACTGCTCTCCGTCGTCCAGGCCAAAGGCACAGTGACGGTCGATGAATTGGCAGACACGCTGGGCGTCACACTGCAAACCGTGCGCCGCGACGTACAGCGCCTGGCAGACGAGGGCTTGCTGGCCCGCTTTCACGGCGGTGTCCGGGTGCCGAGCTCCACCACCGAAAACCTGGCCCACCAACAGCGCGAAAGCCTCAATGCCGACGGCAAGCAGCGCATTGCCCGCCAAGTGGCGCAAGCTGTACCCAACGACTGCTCCCTGATCCTCAACATCGGCACCACCACCGAGGCGGTAGCCCGGGCCCTGCTGCAGCACACCGGCTTACGGGTCATTACCAACAACCTGAATGTGGCCAGCATCCTGAGCACCAATCCGCGCTGCGAAGTCATCGTGGTCGGGGGTGTGGTGCGCGGCCGGGACCAGGGCATCGTGGGCGAAGCCGCGGTAGATTTCATCCGCCAATTCAAGGTGGATTTGGCGCTGATCGGCATTTCCGGCATCGAGTCTGACGGCACCCTGCGGGACTACGACTACCGCGAGGTCAAGGTGGCACAAACCATCATCTCCCACGCCCGCGAGGTCTGGCTTGCTGCCGATATCAGCAAATTCAACCGCCCTGCCATGGTCGAAGTCGCCACGCTTTCGCAAATCGACCGACTGTTCACCGACGCACAGCCACCGGCACCGTTTCCTGCGTTACTCGAAGAAGCACAAGTACGACTCGACGTGGCTCAGGCCTGAGCCCACCGCCACAGCGACGCGCTTTGCCGCACCACCACCTTTTCTGACCCTACGCCTATGACCTACATCCTCGCGCTTGACCAAGGCACCTCCAGCTCCCGCAGCATCGTGTTTGACGAGACGGGCCAAACCGTAGCGATGGCCCAGTTGGAGCTGCAACAAATCTACCCCCAGCCCGGCTGGGTCGAACACGACGCCCAAGAGATCTGGCGCATCCAACTCGCCACCGCACGCGAAGCACTGGCCAAAGCCGGCATCACCGCCGCGCAGGTCAAGGCCATCGGCATTACCAACCAGCGCGAGACGACGGTCGTGTGGAACCGCAAAACAGGTGTCCCCATCCACCATGCCATCGTCTGGCAGGACCGGCGGGCAGAGCCCACCTGTGCCGACTTGCGCGAGCGCGGACTGGCCGACACCATCCAAACCAAAACCGGGCTGCTGGTGGATGCCTATTTCTCAGGCACCAAGCTCAAGTGGATTCTGGACAACGTGCCCGGCGCACGCGCCCAAGCCGCCCATGGAGAGCTCGCCTTCGGCACCATCGACAGCTGGTTGATCTGGCAGCTGACCGAGGGCCGTGTCCATGTGACGGACGTGAGCAACGCCTCCCGCACCATGCTCTTCAATGTGCACACCAATCTGTGGGACGACGACTTGCTGGCAGCGCTCGATATTCCGGCCAGCCTGATGCCCGCGGTGCAACCCTCAGCTTCCCTGTTCGGGGAAGTCGTGCCCAGCCTCTTCGGCCATGCGATTCCGATCGGCGGCGTGGCGGGTGACCAGCAAAGTGCGCTGTTCGGCCAAGCCTGCTTCAAAGCCGGCATGGTCAAAAACACCTATGGCACCGGCTGCTTCATGCTCATGCACACCGGCAGCACTTTCCAGACCTCGCGCAATGGACTCATCACCACCAGTGCAGCCCAAGCCAACACCCAGCCCCAATACGCGCTCGAAGGCAGCGTGTTCGTGGGAGGTGCCGTAGTGCAGTGGCTACGTGACGGGCTGCACGCCATCCAGGGCAGCGGCGAAGTGCAAAGCCTGGCGCAAAGCGTGCCCGACTCAGGCGGCGTGATTGTGGTGCCAGCCTTTACTGGCCTGGGTGCACCCTATTGGAAGCCTGATGCACGGGGCTCGATTACAGGCCTTACCCGGGGCTCTACCTTGGCCCACATTGCGCGGGCTGCTCTCGAAAGCATAGCATTCCAGAGCGCGGCCCTCTTGCAGGCCATGAGCCGCGATGCCGTCAGTGCGGGCGCTGCTGCAGTGTCAGAGCTGCGGGTGGACGGGGGCGCGTGTGTCAATGACTTGCTGATGCAATTCCAGGCAGACCTTTTGGGCATTCCGGTGGTGCGCCCTGCGGTGACCGAAACCACCGCCTTGGGGGCCGCCTACCTGGCCGGCCTGACCACCGGCGTGTACAGCAATACCGACGAGCTAACCCAGCTGTGGAAGGCCGAGCGCCGCTTCCTCCCCACCCTGCCGCCCGCACGCGCCAAGGAGCTGATGGAGCGCTGGGAGCACGCAGTGCGCCAGACCACCCTCTAAACTCGGGCGCTCTGACTTTTCAACGTACAGGACTCAGCATGGGCAAGCGCATTGCATTCATCGGCGGCGGCAATATGGCCAGCGCCATCATCGGCGGGCTGCTCCGCCAAGGGTTTTCGGCCGCAGATATCGATGTGGTGGAACCCTGGGCAGAAGCTCGCACCCGGCTGGCAACCGATTTCGGCCTGCAGCCGGAGCCCGAAGCCGGCGCCTTTTTGGCCAGCGCAGACCTGATCGTTTGGGCGGTCAAACCCCAGACCTTCAAAGAAGCCGCCGCAGCAGTGAGCAGTCACAACCGCACAGCCCTACACCTGAGTGTGGCAGCCGGCATCACCACTGACAGCATTGCCACCTGGCTGGGCAGCGAGCGCATCATCCGCACCATGCCCAACACACCGGCGCTGATCGGCAAAGGAATCACGGCTCTCTTTGGCCGCCCGGGTGTCACCCAGGCAGACAAAGACTGGGCCAACGAGGTGATCGCTACCACCGGTGCCACGGTCTGGCTCACGGCTGAAGCGCAGCTCGATGCGGTCACCGCCCTCAGCGGCTCGGGCCCGGCCTATATGTTTTATTTCATGGAAGCCATGACCGAGGCAGGCACCCAGCTGGGCCTGGAGCGCGATCAGGCCCACCAGCTGGCCGTGGCCACCTTTATCGGTGCCGGTGAGTTGGCCCGCGCATCGACCGAGCCGCCGGAAACCCTTCGCGCCAAAGTCACCTCCAAAGGCGGCACCACGTATGCGGCCATCACCAGCATGGATGAAAGCGGTATCAAAGACCTGTTTGCCAAAGCCCTGTTTGCCGCACACCACCGTGCCGGCGAGCTCGGTGCGGAGTTCGGCAAGGCCTGAAGGCCGCCTGTCGATGTAACAGTTGGTGAAGCGGGGGCCGCGCCGCTACGATGTGGCGCATGCGCTCTGACACCCGCCTCCTTCGCTTCGCGCCCCTGTGGGGCTTATGTGCCGCCCTGCTCTCTTTAAGCGGCTGCACGCCCCTGCCCACGGGCGGGGTGGCCGGCGGATCGCCCCCCACGGCGCAGGCCCGTTATGAATGGCTGAACCGCATCACCTGGGGGGCCAACACCTCCACCGCCCGGGTAGTGGAACAACAAGGCAGCGCGCGCTGGCTGCAGCAGCAACTCCAACCACAAGGCACCAGCTTGCCCGAGAGCGCCCAGGCCACCGTCAGCGCCATGACCATCAGCCAGACCGGCTTGACCGATCTGGTGCACACCATGGAAAAGCAGCGCAAAGACGCCGATGCACTGCGGGACGACGTGGCCAAAAAAGTCGCCCAGCAGGCCTACCAGCAAGAGCTCAACCGCCTCGCCCGCGAAGCCGCTACTCGCCATGTGCTGCGGGCGCTTTACAGCCCGGCGCAGGTACAAGAGCAAATGACATGGTTCTGGCTGAACCACTTCAATGTGCACCTCAGCAAGCACAACCTGCGGGCGATGCTGGGCGACTATGAAGACAGCGCCCTGCGGCCGCACGCCCTTGGCCGCTTCCGCGATCTGCTCGGCGCGGTGAGCTACCACCCGGCGATGCTGCGGTATCTGGACAACGACCAGAATGCCGCAGGCCGCATCAACGAAAACTTTGCCCGCGAGCTGATGGAGCTGCACACCCTGGGGGTGGATGGCGGCTACACCCAGAAAGACGTGCAAGAACTGGCCCGCGTGCTCACCGGGCTGGGCGTCAACATGAACAGCGGCAACCCCAACCTGCGCAAAGAGTTAAACCGCTTGTATGTGCGCAAAGGCATTTTTGAATTCAATCCCCAGCGGCATGACACAGGGCCCAAAGCCCTGCTGGGCCAAGCCATCACCGGCGAGGGTCTGGCCGAAATAGAGCAAGCGCTGGACCTGCTGGCACGCCACCCGGCGACGGCCCGGTTCGTGAGCCGCAAGCTAGCGACCTTCTGGCTGTCTGACACCCCGCCCCAGGCCCTTGTGGACCGCATGGCAGCCACTTGGCGGGCGACCGATGGCCAGATTGCCCGTGTGCTGGAAACACTGTTCACCGCGCCGGAATTTATCAACGCCCGCCCCACCAAGTTCAAAGACCCGATGCGCTATGTGCTGTCCTCGGTACGGCTGGCGTATGACGACAAAGCGGTGCTCAACGTTGGCCCGGTGTTGAACTGGATCAACCGCATGGGGCAGCCGCTCTACGGCCGCCAAACCCCTGACGGCTACCCCCTGGTCGCCAGCGCGTGGGACAGCGCCGGCCAGCTCACCACCCGGTTTGAAATTGCCAAGGCCATTGGCTCCGGCAGCGCGGGCCTCTTTAAAACCGACGGCCCGCAAGCGACCGAAAGAGCCGCATTCCCCCAGCTGGCCAATGCGCTGTATTACCAGGCCATCCAAAACGGCCTGAGCAGCGCCACCCGCGCAGCGCTCGACCAAGCCAACTCGCCGCAGGAGTGGAACACCTTCCTGCTGGCCGCCCCGGAATCCATGCGCCGCTAGCCCTCGAGCGCGCTTGCCCCCAGACTTCGGCCCCACCCGCCACACACCCCGCTTCAGGAGCCCGTGCCATGCAACGACGCCAATTTCTGCACACCGCGCTGCACACCGGTGCAGCAGCTGCCCTGGGCCTGCCCGGAGTGCAACTGCACGCGGCTACAGGCCCGGCCACCGGGGCACCCCGGTTTTTGATGGTGTTTTTGCGCGGCGGCATAGACGCCGCCAGCCTGCTCCCACCGGTGAGCAGCAGCTTGTATTACGAGGTACGGCCTGACATCGCCATTGCCAAACCCGACGCTAACTTGGCTAGCGCCCTGCCCCTCACCGCCGACTGGGGGCTGCACCCGGCCCTGCGAGACACCCTTTACCCGCTCTACCAACAAGGCGAACTCGCCTTTGTGCCTTACAGCGGCACCGATAACCTGTCGCGCAGCCACTTCGAAACGCAAGACAGCATCGAGCTAGGTCAGCAAAACTACAGCAGCACCGCCTATAGCTCGGGCTTTCTGAACCGGCTGGCAACGCAGCTGCAAAGGCGCCCCGCTGTTGCCAGCCCCGCACCCATGGCGTTTACCGACCAACTGCCGATTGCGCTGCAAGGCGAACTGCGTGTTCCGAACACCAGCTTGCGCAACCTGAGCAAGCCGTCAGTAGACACACGCCAGAGCCGCATCATTGCCGCCATGTATCAGGGCACTGCCCTGGAGGGCACGGTGCAAAGCGGCTTTGCGGTGCGCGACCAGGTGATGCGCGAAATGTCAGCCGAGATGGATGCCGCCAGCCGCGGAGCCATCACCGCCAAGGGCTTTGAGCTGGAGGCCCGCCGCATCGCCCGCCTGATGCGCGAGCAATACGCGCTGGGCTTTGTAGATGTGGGTGGCTGGGACACCCACGTAGCCCAGGGCGGCGCGACCGGCTACCTGGCCAGCCGCCTCGATGAGCTGGGCCAAGGCCTGGCCGCCTTTTCGCAAGAAATGGGCAGCGCCTGGCGCAACACCGTGGTGGTCGTCATGAGCGAGTTCGGCCGCACCTTCCGCCAGAACGGCAACCGCGGCACCGACCATGGCCACGGCAGCGTGATGTGGGTGCTGGGCGGCGCAGTGCGCGGCAAGCAAGTGGTCGGCGAGCAGGTGCAGATGACGGCCGCCACCCTGTTCCAGAACCGCGACTACGCGGTGCTGAATGAATATCGCAGCGTGTTGGGCGGCATCTTCAAACGCCAGTGGGGCCTGAGCGACAGCCAGCTCAGCACCGTGTTCCCGGGGTTCAAGGGCGCACGCGACTGGGGTCTGGTCTAAACCACGAAGCGTCGCAAAAGACTCACGCGCCTGTCACACAGGGTTCACGGTGAGGGCGCAATCTGTGCAGGCGGCATGTTGCCGTGTTTCACAGAAAAGCGAGCCCTGAATGACCCAAGACACTTCCCCCGTGGCCGACACCGTGGCAGACGATCTGGTGGACGAAGACTTTGAGACCATCGGCGACTACCACCGCATGGCTGCCCACCACTTCCAGGCCGCCGCCAAACACCATCTGGCCGCTGCCGCAGCCGATGACGAAGGCGACGACGAAGCCAACGCCCGCCACGCTTTTCTGGCCTACCGCCACCAGCTCAACGGCGTGCAGTGCGCCGAGATCGCCATGATGGAAAGCGATAGCCTGGACGATCCGTTTGACGTGCCCTCGGAAGACGACGCCCAGTAATTCGCCGCACAGGATCATGAAAAGCAGGATTTGAGCGCTAGCCGGCTCAATGGTTTTGACCACCGCACCCTGTAAATAAAAAAACCCGCTGAAACTCAGCGGGTTTTTTCATTTGAAGTCGAGTGCTTTTAGGCGCGCTTGCGGCGACGCACCAGAGCCCCTATCGCGCCCAAACCAGCCAACAACATGGCGTATGTCTCAGGCTCAGGTACAGCCGCCACGTGCAGTGCACCCACCAACGAAATGGAAGGAACAGTTCCGCCGGGGGCCACTGTATCCAAGCCAATCGACTGGTATTGCAAGTTTGCGCCGTTAGCGATGCCGAATGCCGAGAAGTCAACCAAGGCAACGTTCAACGCATAACCGCCAGCGGTGTAACCCGTTGCAACCGTTTGAAAAGACAATGTTTGTGCGCCGAAGCTCACTTTCACAGAGTCTGCAATGCCGAGTTCAAAAACAGCCAAGTCTGCACCGGCACCATTGAACACATTGTTATCGGTGAAACCAAGCAACAAACTGGCACCGGGTGTGCGAGAGTACGCATAGGTCCCAGGGTTGGTGTCAGTCAATACTTGCGCCAAAGTGCCACCGGAGGTGGTGTAGCTACCAAACGAGTAGTACAACGCATCAGCGAACGCGTTGTCCGCGAAGCTGATGCCACCCACTGTAGTAGTCGCACTGGCACCGAGTGCGGATGCGGCCAACGCAATTGCGGTTAAAACACGTTTAATTTTCATAAGAGCTCCCATTTGAACCGGGATACACCGGCGATTGGCGTTAATCTATTTCGCTGCTAAGGCGCTTGCAATAGTTCTTTCGGATGTCTGCAAACACTAGTCCCGAGGCACGGTTCGTTGCCAATACCCCGGTGCGCTGTAGCGCTCCTTGATGAAGTCGATCCACAGGCGCACACGCAGGGGCATGTGTTTGCGTTGAGGGAAGACTGCGTAGATGCCGTTGGGTGGGGCGGCGTAGTCTTCCAGTACGGCGACCAGACGCCCGGCAGCGATTTCGTTCTCCACCTCCCAGGTGCTGCGCCACGCGATGCCGTAACCCCCCAGGCACCAGTCGTGCAACACCTGCCCGTCGCTGCAGTCCAGTGGGCCGGCGGGCTTGAGATAAATCACCTCACCCGCGTCTGCACGCTCGCCTTTGGCCGCAGGCAGCTTGAAAGCCCAGCCCCGGGTTTGGGATGCGTCGCTGGACAGCGTGAGGCAGTGGAAGCGGCTCAAGTCGGCCGGCGTTTTGGGCGTGCCGTGGCGCTTGAGGTAGGCAGGGGTGGCCACGCACAGGCGGCGGTTATCGGCCATGCGCACGCTCACGAGAGACGAATCAGGCATATCGCCCACGCGTACGGCGCAGTCAAAGCCTTCGCCTGCGATGTCCACCACGCGGTCGCTGAGGTTGAGCGAAATCGTCACGTCCGGGTGCAGCTCGCGGAACTTGGGCACCAGGGGCGCGACATGGCGACGGCCGAAGCCGGCCGGTGCAGTAATGCGCAGATGACCCGCGGCCTTGACGCCGCCTGCGCTCACACTGGCCTCGGCGTTGGTCACGTCCGCAATGATGCGCTGGCAGTCCTCGAGGAAAGCGCTGCCCTCGTGCGTGAGCGTGATACGCCGCGTGGTGCGGATCAGCAGCTTCACGCCCAGGCGTTCTTCCAGTGCATCCAACCGCCGGCCCATGATGGCGGGCGCAACGCCCTCGGCATTGGCGGCTGCGGTCAGGCTGCCACGGGTGGCGACGGAGACGAAAGATTCGAGTTGCTTGAGCTTGTCCATGGCTAGCTCCGGGAGGCCTGAACGGCAGTGCGGTCTGCGCAGGTCAAGGAGGAGCCCGCAACGCGGGCGGGGGACACGGAGCAGGCCGCACTGCCGTTCAGGCCTCTAGCGCTTACCAAATATGCGCATGCAGCTATATCTTTCATAGCACTACGCCTTGCGCATGCAGTGCCGCCACTTCGCCCGCGCTGTACCCCAGACTTTGCAGCAGCGCGTCGGTGTGCTCACCCAGCTTGGGCGGGTCCAGCCGCAGGCCAAGGCGCTCACCGCCTAGGGTTAAGGGCAACAAAGGCACTTGCGTCTGACGACCGTCGGGCAGCTCCATGGGGGCCAGGCCGCCGGTGGCTTGCAGGTGCGGGTCGTCAAACAAATGCTGCGGATCGGTGATGGGTGCAAAAGGCAGGCCCACTTGCTCAAAGCGCTGTGACAACTCTGCGCGGCTGAACTGCGCCAGGCGCGTGCGCAACTCGGGGATGAGCCAGCCGCGGGCCAGCACACGGTCGTTATTGGTGGTGACGCGCGGGTCGGCAAACAGGTCGGCGTAGCCAAAGGCCTCGCAAAACGTCTTCCACTGTCCGTCGCCCACCACCGCCAGAAAAATCTGCTCGCTGTCTTTGACGCTGAACACGTCATAAATGCCCCAGGGCGAGATGCGCTCGGGCATGGGGGCGGCGGCCTTGCCGGTCACGGCAAACTGCATCATGTGCTGGGCAACCAAGAAGATGTTGTTCTCGAACAAGGCGCTTTGCACCTCTTGCCCCTTGCCGGTCTGCTGGCGCTGCATGAGTGCCGCCATGGCGCCCACGGCACCGAAGATGCCGCCCATGATGTCGTTCACGCTGCTACCAGCGCGCAGCGGGTCACCGGGGCGGCCGGTCATATAGGCTAGGCCGCCCATCATTTGCACCACCTCATCCAGCGCCGTGCGATGGTCGTAAGGGCCGGGCAAAAAGCCTTTGTGGCTCACGTAGATCAGGCGCGGGTCCAGCTTGCTCAAAGATGAATAGTCCAAGCCCAGCTTCTGCATGGTCTCGGTTTTGAAGTTCTCGCTGACGATGTCGGCCGTGGCAATCAGCTTGAGCACGATCTCGCGGCCCTGCGGGCTTTTGAGGTCCACCGCAATGCTCTTTTTGTTGCGGTTGAACAGCGGGTAGAAGCCCGCGCCGCTACCCAGCAGCTTGCGGGTGCTGTCGCCCGCCAAGGGCTCGACCTTGATGACATCTGCACCCAAGTCGCCCAGCGTCATGCCGCAAGTGGGCCCCATAACCATGTGGGTGAATTCGACGACGCGGATGCCCGCGAGGGGGAGAGCTGAGGGTGAACGGGTGTCGGTGGTCATGCGGTGCTGTCAATAACGCCAAGCCCTGCGGAGGGCAGGGCAGAAACATCGGGGCCTGCCTGACACCGCAAGGCATCAGGCAGGCCACAAACTTTACGTCAATTATCGACAGCGCTTGGCAGCGTGCAGCGCGGTATCGCCACCGGGGTGGTGCAAGCCGCACCTTGACCCGCCCAACACCTGGAAGGGAGCAATAGCTTACGCAGCGCGCTTGCGGCGGGCTACGGCGCCCATCAAGCCCAAGCCAGCGAGCAGCATGGCGTAGGTTTCTGGCTCGGGCACAGGAGCTGTCAACACAATCAGTTGGGACTTGGCGTTTGCGGGAGCGCCACTGAGTTGGTCTTGCTCGGCCAACAAGTAAATGGTGCCGTGTTCGTCAATCGTCACACCTTCAATCGCGTTGCGGGGAGCGATGTGGGTCAGGTCCAAGCGGCTGACCACCGTGCCGCCGCGGGTCACTTCGATCAGCTCACGCGAATCGCCAGCATTGGTACCGGTGCTGAGCACCAGCAAATTGTTGTTGCCGAGGATGGAGAGCGTTTGCACATCGGACAGTTGGGTCAAACCGAACAAGCTCGTGCTATCCGTGAAGGACGCATCCGCAACCGCATCCGGGGATGCCACCGTGGAGAAGCTCAGGTTGTTGAAGATACTCAGCGTGGCCGGGTTGTCTTGTTTTGCTGTGACATAGCTGCCGTTGCGGGCGTCGTAGCTCAAGCCTTCAATGCCTACATTGCCAGTGGTCGGGCCCACAGAGGCGAAAGGCACTGTGCCCAAGTTGACCGAGCCACCAGCGGTGTAGCTGAAGCGGTAGATGTTTTGCAGGCGCTCTTCGACCACAGCGAGCACGCCATTGCCCAAGTAGGCTAAGCCCTCGGAATCGTTACCGGGATTTTTGCCATTCACACCTGTGCTGAAAGCGCCCCAACCGGTGAACGCCATCGAACCCTTTGATTTGCCATCAAGTGACATTTCAATCACGCCCTTGCCTTCGTCACCAATGAAAAACAAGGTGCCGCGGTCCTGTGCATAAGTGATCGCAGAGCCCTCCAGGCCGGAGACACCGCCCACGCTCAGGTCGAGCCCGTAGGTGTTTTTGACGGTGTAGTTGCTCAGGCTGAACGACTGCGCAGATGCGGAGACAGAAGCCAATGCCAAAAGGATGGCGGAAACCGTGGTTTTGATGTGCATGAGGGGACCTGTGAGGACAAAAATACCTTCGCCCCGCACGGACCCTATGCCCGCCGGAACTCAATGGCCCATGCTAAAAATGCGCTGTGACAGTTCGGTGTCGAAACGCCCGTTTTGCCTGATCCGAACGGACTAGTGCTTGCAATCAACACTACACCCTTAAAAGTCACAAATCGATTGATGTTCTTCCATATAGTGATCTGCAAAGGATGGAATACAGTACATCCATAGCCTGAGGGCATTTCCCCTCGCGCGACCCGTTTTCACTTTGTTGACCGCCCCTTCCTTTGAAAGGCCCACCATGACGACAACTCCCCCCCGCAAGACCGAACGCACTGCTGAGCACCGCCTGCAAGTCGCGACCAGCCTGCACAGCTTCATCCAAGACAAAGTGCTGCCCGGCACCGGCATTGCGCCCGAGGCTTTCTGGAAAGGGTTTGACGCCATCGTGGCCGACCTAGCCCCTAAGAACATCGCACTGCTCGCTGAGCGCGACCGCCTACAAACCGAGCTGGACACTTGGCACAAAGCCAACCCGGGCCCTATCAGCGATATGCCTGCATACAAGGCTTTCCTGGAGAAGATCGGCTACCTGGTCGAGAGTCCTAAGAAGGTCAAGATCACCACCAAAAACGTGGATGCCGAGCTGGCCACCCAAGCCGGCCCGCAGTTGGTGGTGCCCGTGCTCAACGCCCGCTACGCCTTGAACGCCGCCAACGCCCGCTGGGGCAGCCTGTATGACGCGCTGTATGGCACCGACGTGATCAGCGAAGACAAGGGCTGCGAAAAAGTAGGCCCCAAAGGTTACAACCCCAAGCGCGGCAAAAAGGTCATTGAATACGCCCGCAACGTGCTGGACCGCTGCGCCCCTCTCAAGAAGGGCTCGCACGTGGGCTCCACCGGCTACGCCATCAAGGGCGGTGACTTGGTCGTCACCCTGAAGGACGGCTCCACCTCCAAGCTGGCCGACAAGGACCAGTTCGTGGGCTTCAAGGGCTCTGCCAAAGATCCTTCCAGCGTGCTGGTGATTCACAACGGCCTGCACCTCGACATCATCATCAACCGCGCCACGCCCATCGGTAAAACCGATGCCGCCGGTGTGAGCGACCTCGTGCTGGAAGCCGCACTCTCCACCATCCTGGACTTAGAAGACTCTGTGGCCGTAGTGGATGCAGAAGACAAAGTGCTGGCCTACGGCAACTGGTTGGGCATTCTGCAAGGCACCTTGGTCGAGAGCTTTGAGAAAGGTGGCAAGACGCTGACCCGTGGTCTGAACGGCGACCGCGTGTACACCGCGCCCGACGGCAAGAAGGACGTCAAGCTGCACGGCCGCAGCCTCATGTTTGTGCGCAACGTGGGCCACCTGATGACCAACCCGGCCATCACCTACACCGCGGCGGACGGCTCCACCCAAGAAATCCCCGAAGGCATCATGGACGCGGTGGTCACCACCACCATCGCCCTGCATGACCTCAAGAAGACCAAAAAAGACGCCATCCGCAACTCGCGCAAGGGCTCGGTCTACATCGTCAAACCCAAGATGCACGGCCCCGCAGAAGTGGCGTTTGCCGCTGAGCTGTTCACCCGCGTGGAGCAGATGCTCGGCCTGCCCGACAGTACGGTGAAGCTGGGCATCATGGACGAAGAGCGCCGCACCAGCGTCAACCTGAAGGCCTGCATAGCCGCTGCCCAAAGCCGCGTAGCGTTTATCAACACCGGCTTCCTGGACCGCACCGGCGACGAGATGCACACCGCCATGCAAGCTGGCCCCATGATCCGCAAGGCGGACATGAAGAGCAGCGCATGGATTGCAGCCTATGAGAAGAACAACGTGCTGGTGGGCCTGTCCAGCGGCCTGCGCGGTAAGGCGCAAATCGGCAAGGGCATGTGGGCC
>DGQR01000145.1 GCA_002390825.1 Rhodoferax sp. UBA4409 | reverse complement strand
GTCAGGTCGCCGGCGCCCACGTCTTCAGACAAGGCACGAGCTACATCGGTCTGCGCCAGGGCAGCGATGTCTGCAGAGGAAAGATCAAAAGTGCTCATACATCTGAGGATAACTCGCCCGAACGCCTTCTCCGGGGGCGCTCCGGCGCCGGAGAGAGCACAAACGCTGAAGTAAAGTTACCAAATCTTAATGAGAAAGATTCGCATTTGTATTTATACTTGCGTGTTTCGAACTATTAAAAGGTGCATCATGGATTCGTGGCGAGTTGGAACGGCGGTTTGTCCTGGCAAGTTGACCCAAGTAGCGATGCTTGCAACCTTGGCCTGTATGGGGTCTGCAGTCTGGGCACAGGAACCTGTGGCCAGCCTGAAAACGGTGGTCGTGAGTGCCAGTCGCATGGAACAGGATGCCGACGAACTCCCGGCCACCATGACCGTGATTTCCGCTGCAAACATTGACCAAAAGCTGGTCAATGATCTCGAAGATTTGATGCAGGATGAGGTTGGCGTGTCCGTGCGGGCGCTGCCCCACCGCACCCAGACGGCCAGCGCTGGTACCGGAAGGGCTGGGAACGAGGGTATCAATATCCGCGGCCTTGAAGGAGACCAGGTCCGCCTGCAAGTGGACGGGGTGAGCTTGCCCTCGTCTTATAGCTTTGGCCCCATCGTGACGGGCCGTGGTGACTCGATTGATCCAGAGGGCTACAAGCAGGTAGAGATATTACGGGGCGCTGCGAGCACTCAGTATGGGTCGGATGGTCTCGCAGGCTCGGTGAGTTTCGTCACGAAAGAGCCCGAGGACCTGCTGCTGGACGGGAAGTCCAAGCAATTTTCGCTGAAAAGCACCTATTCATCAGCCGACAACGCCACTCAAGTTGCACCGAGTTTTGCCTTCAAGAACGATGGTTTGCAGGGCCTGATCGTGACCAGCATGCGCCGCGGCGAAGAAACCGCCAATATGGGCGTCAACAGCGCCACAGGCGCAACCCGCACGGAAGCCAATCCACAGAGCAATCGCTCCGACTATGTGCTGGCCAAACTCAAGTACAAAGTCAGCGCAGACCATGCAGTGAAGCTGACATTGGAATCCATATTGCGGGAAACAAACACGGACGAGCTCAGCCAACTTACTACCAGTATCCGGAATGAAAAATCCCGGGATGTGGTGAAACGAGGCTTGGTGAAGCTGGACTATCAGTACACGCCAGTCAAGACCTGGTTCGATGTGCTCGACGTTGGCGTATACGGCCAAACGTCTGAAACCGCGCAGCTCAACTGGCAAAACGTGACCCCCGGAACCTACAGCTACCGGACCCGCAACAACTGGTACGACGAAAACTCTGCCGGCCTTACATTGCAGATGGAAAGCAACTGGGGCGATAGCACCAAACATCGCCTTGTCTACGGCGCCGATGCACGCTGGGCTCAGATGTCGATGTTGTCAAACGCCTACCAGAACGCCGGCACTTACACCGCAAAAGCGCAGTATTTCCCGGACACCGACGCGCGCAATATGGGCGCCTTTGTGCAGGATGAAATCAAAATGGGCGCCGTAACGCTGACCCCTGGCCTGCGCTACGATAGCTACAGCTTGACGCCCAATATCGGGCCTTTGAACTCGACCGCCGTCAAATACGGGAACCTTTCTGACGGCGGTCTGTCCCCCAAGCTCGGAGCAGCATGGGCCGTACACCCTGCCCTGACCATGTTTGGACAATACAGCCATGGCTTTCGCGCACCGAAGGCAGACCAGGTCAACGGCGGATACACCGGCAGCGGGGGTGGCTTCAGCTACCAGTACATCGGCAACCCGAACCTGAAATCCGAAAGCAGTGACTCTATTGAATTCGGAGTGCGCGGGAAAGGCAGCAACTCCAAATACAGTGCAGTTGCGTTCTACGGGAAGTACAAGGACTTCATCAGCCAGACGAATTACGCCAGCAGTGGTGTGACCTACTACCAATATGTGAACCTGAGTCAGGTCACGCTCAGCGGCGTGGAACTGAGGGGGGAATGGAACGTCAGCCCCACGATCCGCCTGAGCGCCGCGTATGCCCATACCGAGGGCGTGCAGAACAGTGGCACTAAGGATGCTTACCTCGCCACTGTAGACCCCGACAAGCTGGTCGCAGGGCTGCATTACTCGCCCCGCGCACAGTGGGGCATGAGCAGCCAATTGACGCTGGTGGAGCGCAATATTCACGCCCCTGCCACCAGTGGCGTCGTGCCCGGAGGCTACGGGGTACTGGACATGACTGGCTGGTACCAGATCAACAAATCCACCAAGCTGAATGCCGGCATCTACAACGTGTTTGACAAAAAGTACACCCAGTGGGCAGATATCCGTGATTTGAGTGCAGCCAACGCTGGCGTAGCAGACACCTATACAGCGACCGGTCGCAATTTCAAGATCAGTGTGATCCACAACTTCTAATCCAAAGGTTTCCCCATGAGCGATATCCGCGCCTTACAAATCGTGCAGGAAGAATGCAAGCGCTTTCCACAGCAATTCAAAAGTCTCATCCTGGGCACTGTGAACGCAAGCGGCCGGCCCGAAGCCAGTTATGCGCCTTACGTGGAAAAAGACGGCGTCTATTACGTTTACGTGAGCGAACTCTCAGCCCATACGGCCAATCTGGCAGGGGCTGCGCGCAACAGCATTCTGTTTATTGAAGACGAAAACAACGCCAAGCACATCTTCGCGCGTCAACGATTGACGCTGGACTGCACCGCGGCAGAGATTGCACGCAGCGACGAGCGCTTCCAGGAGGTCATGGATATTTTCCGGCTGCAGTTCGGCAGTTTCATGGACATGCTGAGCAACCTGCAGGACTTCCACCTATTTGCACTCACTCCAGAGGAAGGCGGCTATGTGGCGGGATTTGCTAAGGCGTACCGTCTAACGGGCACTCAGCTGAGCGAGATCCAGCATAGAAATGACCAGGGTCACAGCAAGTCTGTGCCCACTACGAGGACGCCCCATGCAAGCGCACACTGAAAGCTCCGGGGCCTACGCTGGCCCGTTGCTGCCCGAAGAGCTCCGCAGACTATTCGCCGAGCTGCGCCAGACAAAGAACATGCGCCACCTCGATATTGCCCAGAAGCTGGGCGTATCAGAAGGGGCGTTGATTGCGGCACATGCAGGGTTGACCGCACTCGAGGGGACACCCGGGCTGCGTGCCACAAGACTCCAAAACAAATGGCCCCAGATCATTGCCGACCTGGAGTCTTTGGGCACCGTCATGGCGCTGACCCGGAATCCCTCCTGCGTTCATGAGAAATCGGGCATCTACACAAACATTGCGCTGAACGGCGACGTAGGGCTTGTACTGTCCGACGCCATTGATCTACGGATTTTTTACAGGCAGTGGCAGCACGGGTTTGCAGTGACGGAAGACACGGCAAACGGACCACAGCGCAGCCTACAGTTTTTTGACATTACCGGCCGAGCAGTCCACAAGGTGTTTCTCAAGGCATCCAGCCACGTTGCAGCGTACGAAAGTCTTGTGACGCAGTGGCAGGCTGCTGATCAAGGAGTGCCGTTTGTCACACACATGCCGGTCTCCGAACCTGCAGAACTCGATGACTCAGCGGTCGATGTAGCCTGCTTTTTACAAGACTGGGCTGCCCTGCAAGACACCCATGACTTTTTCGGGCTTCTTAAAAAGCACCAGGTCAGCCGACCACAGGCGATGCGCTTGGCACAGGGGCAATTCGTCAATAAGACTGCCAACACCAGCGTGCAACGACTGCTCAACCTTGCGGTGCAACAGCAAACCCCCATCATGGTGTTTGTCGGGAACCCGGGCGTCATTCAGATCCATACAGGGCTGATTGGAAAAGTAGCTGTCATGGGACCTTGGGTTAATGTGCTGGACCCCGATTTCAATCTGCATTTGCGCGAAGACCAGATCGACAGCGCGTGGATTGTGCGTAAACCGACCCGTGATGGTTGGGTCCACTCACTGGAGATTTTTGACCAGACCGGCAACACGATTGCTATGTTTTTTGGACAGCGAAAACCCGGTAGTACAGAGTCCTCCGATTGGCGCGACATGCTTCTTCAAATTGAAACCGAGGACGCCACATGCCTTACTTGAACGCCAAGCTCAAGCCTGTCCATGCTTTGCTCAATCGCCGTCAGGTATGGCAGGGTTTGTTGACCACTGCCGCCTTGACTTCAGGCTCTTTGAGTCTGGCCGCTCGCAATCAAAGAGTGGTCAGTATCGGAGGCGCGTTAACCGAGATCATTTATGCCCTCGGCGCTCAAGAAAGCTTGGTTGCCGTGGACACGACCTCCCTGTTTCCAGCTGCTGCACTGAAGCTGCCCAATGTGGGCTACGCCCGCACGCTTTCGAGCGAAGGGGTACTGGCCGTGAACCCTACGCATATTGTGGCCACCGAAGACGCGGGCCCACCCGGTGTGATCCGGCAATTGCAGGCCACCGGCATCACGGTAGAAGTCATGCCTGCAAATCACCGATTTGAAGGCGTGCTGGACAGAATCCGCCGGGTAGGTGTGCTCCTGGACAAGCAAGTTGCAGCTGCAGACCTTTCCAGCCAACTGAGCCAGCAATGGCAAAACGTCCGCGCCGGCATCCTCAGCCGTGCAGGCACAACGCCGAAGGTGTTGTTCATTCTGTCGCACAGTCCAACGCAAATCATGGTGGGTGGCGGTGGCAGCAGCGCTGAAGCCATGCTGGATTACGCAGGTGCGCGCAACGCAGCAAGGGGCTTTGAAGGATTCAAGCCCATCACGGCAGAGGCCGTGATCGCAGCACAGCCCGATGTAATTCTCTTCACCGATCAGGGCCTGGCCAGCATCGGCGGAGTCGAGGGGGCCTTGAAGCTACCCGGCCTCAGCCAGACAGTCGCCGGTCAAAGAAGACGCATCACGTCGATGGAGGCCGCTTACATGTTGAACTTCGGCCCCCGCATGCCGTCTGCGGTGGCGGCCTTGGTGCAGCAGATCAGGAAAACTGCCATCGCATGAACCTGTCTACCTACTCACGCCGCCCCAAAACTTTCATAGCCCTGCTTTTGATCGCCAGCTTGATGCTGTCTGTAACAGGAGGAGCGGTCGATGTCTCGCACAGGGACTGGCTAGCGCCGTGGTACCGCGATAGCGACAACCCTTTGGGTGGCAGCGCCTATGTGCTGTGGGAGATCCGGTTGCCCCGGATTCTTTTCTCCTTGTTGATCGGCGCTGCCCTCGGGCTGTGCGGCACCTTGACGCAAGGGTTGTTCCGCAACCCGCTGGCGGACCCGGGGCTCCTGGGCATCAGCAGCGGTGCAGCCTGTGCAGCGGCGCTCACGATTGTTTTTTTGGCGCGGAGTGGTATCAACATCCCATTCGAATGGCGGTTTGCCATCCTGCCGGTTGCAGCATTTACCGGGGCGGTGGGTGTCTGCCTGACATTGGATCGTGTGGCCCACTGGATCACAGCGGACTCGTTGTCAGGCCTGCTTTTGACTGGCATTGCGCTGAATGCACTGGCCGGCGCCATCATCGGCTTGTGCACTTATGTGGCCACCGATGAGCAATTGCGCAGCCTGACGTTCTGGACCTTGGGTTCCGTGGCGGGTGCGAGCTGGGGATTGGTCTCGGTGTTGGCTGTGTTGTTGAGCTGGGCTTTTTGGTTCGCACACCGCAGCCTTTCTGCACTCAACGCGCTGGCACTGGGCGAAGCTGTAGCGGGTCATGTGGGCGTGGAGGTCCGGCAGTTAAGAACCCGTATCGTCGTGCTGGTGGCACTGGTGAGCGGTTTTTCGGTTGCCTGGTGCGGAATCATCGGTTTCATCGGGCTGATTGCGCCACATATTGTGCGCAGCGTACTGGGAGCGGACCATCGGCGAGTCGCGCCCTACTCCATGGGCATAGGTGCTTTGCTTTTGCTGTGGGCAGACACCGCCGCACGCACCTTGGCGGTTCCTGCAGAAATACCTGTGGGCATTTTCACTTCGCTTTTGGGTGCACCGTTTTTTCTGGTGTTGCTCTTGAGCTTTCGCAATGGAGCCAGACATGCCGGTTGATGCACCGACCCGCCAAGAGTCTCCGCATTGGTTGAGTGCGCGCGCTCTCAGCCTGCAATTGGGACGGCATGTCATCGGACCATTTGACCTCGATCTGCGCCCTGGAGAGCAAGTCGCCCTTCTGGGTCCTAGCGGGGCCGGCAAATCGACCTTGTTGCGACTGCTCGCCAAAGAGGCAAAGGGTGATACCGGCCATCTGATCTGGCAAGGGCGCTCCATAGATCACTGGTCGCGCCAGGAACTCAGTCATTCCAGAGCGGTACTACCGCAGTCTTTTGAAGTAGCGTTCGCTATGCCCGTAGAACTGGTGATCGGACTTGGCCGGGTTGCCAGGACCTGGGACCCTGAGAAGGCAAACATCGTGCAAAAAGCTGCAGAACTGGCCCACGCCAGCCACCTGCTCGGTAGAAGCTTTGACACACTGTCAGGCGGAGAAAAGGCCCGCACCCAAATGGCGCGGATTTTTGCGCAGCTATGGGACGCTCAAAGCGGTCTCCTCATGGTGGACGAACCGGTGGCGTCGCTAGACCCCGGGCTGCAACTGGAGATGCTGGACTCGATCCACCAGTTTGCCAAGGAGCGTGGGCACGCCGTGCTGGCAGTTCTGCACGATGTGCAGCATGCGCTGTACGGCTTTGATCGCTGGCTGCTAATGAAAGACTCCCGTCTCCTCGCGGACAGCCGCTCCGCCCGGGAGGTGATCGACCTCTTGCCCACTCTGTACGGCATTCCTTTTGTGCAAGCCGTAAGCCCCTGTGGTCAGAAGGTGCTGAGCCCTGCGCGCAATCACCGAGCAGGTCACTTTTATTGATCTTCAGCGGCCGGTCTGCCGGGAGAGTGGCTTGCCAGGGCAGTGAATTGCTGAGGGGCAGACATGTCAAAATGCCACCCCTTCGCACTCGGCCTTTTGGAAAACCTGCATGACTCCCCGTTTTAATGCCCTTTTCGCTGCCGCCTCTGTCTTTGGGCATGCCACAGTTTTCGCCCAAACAAACCAAACGAGCCTTGCCGGCGTGGTGCGGGGCCTGAGCGAGCTGCATTGGGCCTTGATCGCGGTCGCGTTGGCTCTGGCCATCGGCCTGGTGGTCCTGCGGGTGCGCCGCCGCCGTGCCCTCCAACAGGCGAGTGCTTACGATATGCAACCCACCATGTTTGCGCACACGATGGTGGTGGAGAGCAGCATGAACCAGCGCACCCTCCCGCAACCCTTGGCTCCGCACCCCCACGCGGATCAGGTGTGGACCACCCAGTAACGGCTGCTCGCCGGAGTCTGGTGTCCCTGCCGTTAAAATGCCGCCATTAAGGATCCCGCCATGAACATCTTCCGCCGCCCCGATTACCGCTCTGAAGCCACCCAGTTCATCGACCAACTCAAGGTCGCCAAGCCCACGCTGGAAGCCGAGCAGCGCAAGGGCCGCTCCCTGTTGTGGGACAAAGTCGTGGACCGTATGGCTTGGAAAGGCTTCCGCAGCGCCCAAGTTGCGCAAAAGCCTTACGTCTACCAGACCAAGCACGATTAAGAGCCAAATCAGCCTCTAGCGCACGTTTTATCTGCGCCAGCAGCTCCTGATTTGATAGCAAAATGACAACCGACAGCACCGGCGCACCCACCGGAGTCGCCGAACTCGGGCAAATGCCCGAGGTGGTGGACCAAGTGGCGTTGGCGCGCCTGTATGGCGAGCCCTTGTTCGCCATGCCGCAGGATCTCTATATCCCGCCGGATGCGCTGGAGGTGTTTCTAGAGGCCTTCGAAGGGCCGCTGGACTTGCTGCTCTACCTGATCCGCAAGCAGAACTTCAACATCCTCGACATTCCGATGTTGAGCGTGACCAAGCAGTACTTGGTTTACGTCGAGCAGATCCGCAAGCGCAACTTGGAGCTAGCGGCCGAGTACCTGCTGATGGCAGCCATGCTGATTGAGATCAAATCGCGCATGTTGCTGCCGCCCAAAAAGTCGGCTGAGGGCGAAGAAGCCGAAGACCCGCGGGCAGAACTGGTGCGCCGCTTGCTCGAATACGAGCAAATGAAGCTGGCAGCCGCCCGGCTGAACGCGATTCCGCAATACGGACGCGATTTTTTAAAAGCCAACGTCTACATCGAGCAAAGCCTCAAACCCCGCTTTCCGGATGTGGGAGTGGAGGAGCTGCAAAGCGCTTGGCGCGACATCTTGAAGCGGGCCAAGCTGGTGCAGCACCACAAGATCAGCCGCGAAGAGCTTTCGGTGCGCGAGCACATGAGCATCGTGCTCAAAAAGCTGCAGGGCCAGCGTTTCGTTGGCTTCGAAGACTTGTTTGACACGACCCAAGGCACACCGGTGCTGGTGGTGACCTTCATCGCCCTCCTGGAGCTGGCGAAAGAAACCTTGATCGAAATCACCCAGGCGGAGGCCTTCGCGCCGATCTATGTGCGCCTGGCGTATGCACCTACCTGAACCGGGCTCTCTATTTCAGGGCTCGCAACTGCGGTTAGTATTCGCCCCACTTTCGCCAAACCCTCGGCAAGCCCGATTTGTAATCCCGATTTTTGGAGTCCCCCATGGCCCTGAACCCGACCGGTGAACAAGCCTCTAGCGCAACCAACGCGACTCCCTACGGCACGCTGCCCCCTGCGTCAGCGCCGTCCACACGCAAGCCCATCAGTTTGCCCCGCATCCAGGAGATGCACACCCGGGGTGAAAAAATCACCATGCTGACCGCCTACGACGCCACCTTTGCGGCGGTGGCGGACGCGGCAGGCGTGGAGTGCATTTTGGTGGGTGACTCCCTCGGCATGGTCTGCCAGGGACGCCACAGCACCGTGGGCGTCACCCTCGAGGACATGGCGTACCACACCGAGAGCGTGGCCCGCGGCCTGCGCCGTGCCCAAGGCACCGCATGGCTGATTGGCGACTTGCCCTTCGGCAGCTACCAGGAATCCAAAGAGCAGGCCATTCGCAGTGCCAGCGTGCTCATGCAGGCAGGCGCGCACATGGTCAAGCTCGAAGGCGGCGGCTGGACCACCGAGGTAGTGCAGTTCTTGGTGCAGCGCGGCATTCCGGTGTGTGCCCATTTGGGCCTGACGCCGCAGACTGTGCACGCCCTCGGCGGTTACCGGGTGCAAGGCCGCGGTGATGCGGCTGCCGACATCATGAAAAAGCAGGCCCACGAACTGCAAGACGCGGGTGCCAGCATGGTGGTGCTGGAGATGGTGCCAGCCCCCTTGTCTGCTGAGCTGACCCGTGAGTTGCCGCAGTGCGCCACCATCGGTATCGGAGCCGGCAAGGGCACCGCCGGTCAAGTGCTGGTGCTGCATGACATGCTGGGGGTGAACCTGGGCAAAAATCCGAAGTTCGTGCGCAACTTCATGCTGGAAGCCACCAGTATCCGTGGAGCCATGGAAGCCTATGTGGCCGCAGTCAAAAACGGCAGCTTTCCGGAAGACGCTATTCACGCGTGGTGAGAAACGATGCAACTGATTCACACTATTTCTGAGCTACGCGAGGCACTCAGCCAGTACCGTCACCCAGCCGTTGTGCCCACCATGGGCAACTTGCATGCCGGGCACTTGGCCCTTGTGCGCCAGGCCAAGCCGCTGGGCGACGTGACGATTTCCACCATTTTTGTAAACCGGCTGCAATTTGCACCGCACGAGGATTTCGATACCTACCCCCGGACCCTGGAAGCAGATTGCCAGCACCTGGAAGCGGCGGGTTGCGATATTGTGTTTGCCCCCAAAGAGAGCGAGCTTTACCCTCAGGCGCAAACTTTCAAGGTGCACCCTCCGACTGAGCTGGCGGATATTCTGGAAGGCCACTTCCGCCCCGGTTTTTTCATCGGGGTGTGTACGGTGGTCATGAAGTTGCTGGCAGTCACCCAAGCGCGTACCGCCCTGTTCGGCAAAAAAGACTACCAGCAGCTGATGGTGATCCGCAATATGGTCAAGCAGTTTGCTTTGCCGATCGACGTGGTCGGCGGTGAAACCCAGCGTAACGAGGCAGGCCTGGCGCTCTCAAGCCGCAATGGCTACCTGACTCCGGCACAGCGGGAAGAGGCCTTGTTGTTGTCTGGCATCTTGCGCGGCATCGTGAACGCCGTGCGCTCCGGCGAAACCGACCTCGCGCGGCTGGAAAACGACGGCATGCAATCGCTGCGCGCCGCCGGTTGGATGCCCGACTATGTGGCTGTGCGCCGCCAGTCAGATTTGCAGGCGCCACAGGCAGGCGATGCCAAAGTGGTGCTGGCAGCGGCCCGCTTGGGTAGCACACGCCTCATCGACAACATGGAAATTTAAAAGGGCGCCTGCCATGCACGCTTCGCCGGATTTGCAGAGAAGAAGTTGCTTGAAGCGCAGCGCCGGACTGGCTGTATTGGTGGCCAGCGGCACACTAACAGCGTGCGCTGCGGGCGAAGACCGGGGCCTGCAATTCAGCACCCTTCAACAGGTGGCAGACGAGCTCCAGCGCTTGAGTGCTGCACCGCTGGACTCCAACGCTGTGTGGTCCTGGAGCCAGACCCTCGAACATTGCGCGCAGAGCATTGAGTTCTCCATGACCGGGTTTCCGGAGCCCAAATCAGCCGTATTCCAAAACACGGCTGGCGCTGCAGCCTTCCGCTTTTTTCAATGGCGGGGCCGCATGATCCACGACCTTGCAGAGCCCATACCCGGTGCGCCTCCACTGGCGGCAGACGCCCCCGCTGCCGCATCACTGGCCCGGCTACAAAATGCCATGGCTGCGTTTACCGCCTGGACAAAGCCGCTGCAACCGCACTTTGCCTACGGCGCACTAAGCAAACCGGACTACGAGCAGGCGCATGCCATGCATTTGGCACAGCACCTATCGGGGTTCAAACTCAAAGCCTGAGTCGCCACACGCGCGGCAAGGCCACCATGAAAAAAGCCCGGGCTTGCGCCCGGGCATAAAACCTTGGAATCCTTGAAAGCGCTTAGAAGGTGTACTTCAAGCCCATTTCCACCACATCGCCTTCGCCCTTGGGTTTAGCCAAACCGGCGAAGTCCAGATAGAACTGCATATTCTTGAACGGTGTGTAGCCCACGCCCGCAGACCACTCATCGCGGCCATTGGCATTCTCTGGCTTCACTTTTTGCATGGACACGCCGAAATCGAACTGGCCCATCACGTAGGTCAATGCCACGCCGGTGTAGCTGGTCTTGATTTTGGTGGTGCTCTCCACTTCAGCGACCAGGCCCTTCAAGCCGAGGTTGCCCATTTGGTAAGTGGCGGCCAGACCGGTGGCATAGCGGTCGGTATTGAGTTCACCTTGCGTTTTGGAGCTGTCGGCCTTGTACTTGGCGAATTCGCTCCAGCCGCCTGCCAATGTCAGGTTGCCGAATTTATAGCTGGCAGCCAAGGCAAAACCATTGGAGTTCTCTGGGTTGGTTGTGGGGCCAATGGCAGAGGTGTAGTCGACCGCGAAAGTCAGATCACCGAGCTTGTGGCTGTATTGCAAGTGACGGCCTTTGTTGGCAGAGCCCGGCTCAGTCATGAAGCCGTTTTCGCCGTGACCGACGCCTAACACTTCCATCACGTTGTCTTCAATGTAGCTGTCGAACTGACCTGCAGAGAAGCGACCATACTTCTTGCTGGCGATGCCTACGCGGGTGTCGTCAGACACAAAGTTGGAATTGTCGACAACGGGGTCGTAGTCCACTTCGATTTCACCGAAGATGGAGACGTCATCATTGATGTTCTTGGTCGCCTTGATTTCGACTTGGTTCAGGCCCTTGCCCATCACTTCATTGATGTCACGGCCAGCCGCGTTGCGCTTGCTGACGTGGTAGGTGCCAACGTCCACGTTGACTTCAAACTTCACGTCTTTGTCAGTAGCCAGTTCGCCCGCCTGAACGCTCATTGCAAGAGTTGCAACTGCGATTGCAACGACAGATTTATTCAACATTTCAAACTCCAGATTGATGCACTTTTTACGCTGCATCCGAACTGATGCAACAGGTGCCGGAGTCTGAAGAGTCAATGCGACAAATTCGTGCAATGCCTATGAAGATTTGATGAAACGGTGCACCAGCACCGCTTCAAGAAGTCGCGCTGTCAGCAAGATCACAAAAAGCGGTCGAGAATTTTTTTACCCTGGGCATCCATGGCGAACTGGTCACGCACCAGGTATTGAATGCCATGGGCATCAGCGATCAGCAGGGCGTTACCTTTGCCAATCCGGCGGATGTCCTCATCACCCCGCAGCACAAAGTCTGTGGGGCCGCGGTTGGTTTCTACCGACCAAGTGCAGGGCGTCGAGAAGCTGGTCACCGATACGATCCGCTCAATCACCGGCATGAATTCGCGCGTCGCCAATTCGGCGCGAATCAGGTCTTGTGCGGGTTGCGGGACATCGGCAAGCAGGTCCACCCAGCCCACCTCTTTGCCGTCCTGGCTCACGATCGAGATGCCGTCCTCGGGCGACTGGATCGGAAAGGCGCGCACGGGCACCACACCCTCAAAGCGCTCCCCTGCTTCATTGGTCAGCACCAGCTTGCCAAAAGGGGTGCGCTCCAGCGCAAAGCGGCTGGCGGTCACGGTGTAAAGCGCGCTCATGCGGCCTCCTCAATCAGGTTGTTGCGGGCTTGGGCTTGGTACAGGTTGAAGTACGCGCCCTCGGTCGCCATCAGCGCATCATGGGTGCCCTCTTCCACCACCTTGCCGCGATCCAGCACGACCAAGCGGTCCGCACGGTGCAGGGTCGACAAGCGGTGCGCAATCGCAATCGTGGTGCGGCCTTGCACCAAGTTCTCCAGCGCCTTTTGAATTTCTTTCTCGGTCTCTGAGTCCACTGACGAGGTGGCCTCATCGAGGATCAATATCCGGGGGTCAATCAGCAGCGCACGCGCAATCGAGATACGTTGGCGCTCGCCGCCGGACAAACCTTGGCCGCGCTCCCCCACCATGGAGTCATACCCTTGGGGCAAACGCAAAATGAACTCATGGGCATGGGCCGCCCGTGCCGCTGCGATGATTTGCGCACGGGTAGCATCAGGCTTGCCATAAGCGATGTTGTCCGCAATCGTGCCGAAGAACAAAAACGGCTCTTGCAACACCAGGCCAATCTGACGGCGGTAGTCGGCCACTTTGAGCTGTCGGATGTCGGTGCCGTCCAACTCGATCGCGCCCTCACTGAGGTCGTAAAAGCGGCAAATCAAATTCACCAGCGTGCTTTTGCCCGAGCCACTGTGGCCCACCAGACCGATCATCTGGCCGGGCTGGATGTCGAGGTTGAGCTGGCGGATCACGGCACGGTTGCCGTAGCGAAAGTCCGCGTCGCGCACCCTGATGTGGCCTTTGACCTGAGGCGGCAAAGCCACAGGGTTCACCGGCTCAGGAACGCTGGAGACGTGGTCAAGAATGTCAAAAATCCGCTTGGCCCCAGCGGCCGCTTTTTGGGTGTTCGAGACGATGCGGCTCATGGCATCGAGTCGGCTGTAAAAACGACCGATGTAGGCCAAAAACGCGGTCAACACACCCACGGTGATTTGGTCGTCCGAGACCAGCCAAATGCCAAAACCCCAGACCACCAACAAGCCGATTTCGGTCATCAGCGTCACTGTGGGCGAGAACAAGGACCACACCCGGTTGAGCCGGTCGTTGACCTGCAGGTTGTGCACGTTGGCGTCCTTGAAACGCTGGGCTTCACGGTCTTCCTGCGCAAAGGCTTTCACCACCCGGATGCCGGGGATGGTGTCGGTCAGCACATTGGTCACCTCAGCCCAGACGCGGTCGATTTTTTCAAAGCCGGTACGCAGTCTTTCACGCACCACATGGATCAACCAGCCGATAAAGGGCAGCGGCAACAAGGTCACCAGCGCCAAGGTCGGGTTGATGGTGAACAAGATGATGGCCGTCATCAAAATCATCAGCACGTCGGTGGCAAAGTCCAGCAGGTGCAGTGAC
>DGQR01000100.1:2929-3681 GCA_002390825.1 Rhodoferax sp. UBA4409 | reverse complement strand
AGGCCGACATCGGCCTCAAGGGCGGGCGCATTGCGGCTATCGGCAAAGCCGGCAACCCTGATACCCAGCCGGGTGTGGACATCATCATTGGGCCGGGCACCGAGATCATCAGCTGCGAAGGCAACATCGTGACCGCAGGTGGCATTGACTGCCATATTCACTTCATCTGCCCGCAGCAGATTGAAGAAGCACTCTCCAGCGGCGTGACCACCATGATGGGTGGCGGCACAGGTCCGGCCACCGGCACCTTTGCCACCACCTGCACCCCAGGCCCATGGAACATCGAGCGCATGCTGCAAGCGGCCGATGCCTTCCCCATGAACCTCGGCTTTTTTGGCAAGGGCAACGCCAGCCTGCCCGGCGCGCTGCATGAACAGATCAATGCCGGTGTGATCGGGCTCAAGCTCCATGAAGACTGGGGCAGCACGCCGGCTGCCATCAGCAACTGTCTGGATGTGGCCGACGAAACCGAAATTCAGGTAGCCCTGCACTCCGACACGCTCAATGAATCCGGCTTTGTCGAGAACACGATTGAGGCCACCAAAGGCCGTGGCCTGTGCGCCTTCCACACCGAAGGTGCGGGTGGCGGCCACGCCCCTGACATCCTGAAGGTGGTGGGCCAGGCGAACTTTTTGCCCAGCTCCACCAACCCCACGATGCCCTACACCCAGAACACGCTGGACGAGCATGTGGACATGCTGATGGTCTGCCACCACTTGGACGCGGGCATTGCCGAAGACCTGGCCTTTGCC
>DGQR01000100.1:0-2775 GCA_002390825.1 Rhodoferax sp. UBA4409 | reverse complement strand
CCGCATCCGCAAGGAGACCATTGCGGCTGAAGACATCCTGCACGACATGGGTGCGATTTCCATGATGAGCAGCGACAGCCAGGCCATGGGCCGCGTGGGCGAAGTCATCATCCGCACCTGGCAGACAGCCGACAAGATGAAGTCGCAGCGTGGATGGCTGACTCCGGATACCGTTCGGACTGAGCCTGTCGAAGCCCTGCAGCGCAACGACAACTTCCGCGCCAAGCGTTACGTCGCCAAGTACACCATCAACCCTGCGATCTCGCATGGCATCAGCCATGAAGTCGGCAGCATCGAAGTAGGCAAGTGGGCCGACCTGGTGATTTACAAACCCGCCTTCTTTGGCGTCAAGCCCGCGCTGATTTTGAAGGGCGGCTTCATTGCCCACGCCGCCATGGGCGACCCGAATGCGTCCATCCCCACCCCGCAGCCGGTGCACTACCGGCCGATGTTCGGAAGCTTCGGTGGCGCGCTACACCGCGGCTCGCTGACCTTTGTGTCGCAATCGGGCCTGAACGCAGGCATCAAGGAACGCTTCCGCCTGGCCAAAAACGTGGCAGCGGTGAAAAACATCCGTGCCGTACGCAAACAGCACATGGTGCACAACAGCTACCTGCCCACCATGGAAATCGACGCGCAAACCTACAGCGTGCGCGCCGACGGCCAACTGCTGACCTGCGAGCCGGCGCTCAAGCTACCCATGGCACAGCGCTACTTTTTGTTTTGAGCCGCATCACACACGCCATGGATATTCGCATCGATGACCTGCAGGGGGCGGCCATTGCCGCCCTGCTGCAAGTGCACCTGGATGCCATGCACCAGCACTCGCCACCCGAGAGCGTGCATGCCCTCGATCTGGATGCCTTGCGTCACCCGTCCATCACCTTCTGGACGGCGTGGGACGGGGATGCCCTGATGGGCTGCGGCGCGCTCAAAACGCACAGCGCCACCCATGCAGAGCTCAAGTCCATGCGCACCGCCGCGGGCCATGAGCGCAAAGGAGTGGCGCGTGCCCTGCTGCGACATATGGAGGCTGAAGCGCGGGCAAGAGGCGTGCAGCACATCAGCCTGGAAACCGGCACCAATGCACCGTTCTTCCCCGCCCACAGGCTCTATGAGAGTGAAGGTTTTGTAGATTGCGGCCCGTTTGCCGACTACCAGTTAGACCCTTACAGCAAGTTCATGACCAAAGCCCTGACCTGAGGGGTATGGCGCCCCTGCGCCACAATGCGGCGATCTACAAGAACACCTGAATTCTTATGCTCCAAGTCTCCAAATGCATCCCCCAAGGCCAAGGCCTGGCACCGGTCCTCGTCAAACGCGCCGCCACCGTCGAGCTGGACTGGGACGTGCGCCAGAAAAGCCGTTTTGACGCCACCGACAGCCAAGGCCGCCAGATCGGCGTGTTTCTGCCTCGTGGCACCGTGGTGCGCGGTGGTGATGTGCTGGTGGCCGAAGACGGCTCGCTCATCGTCGCCCAAGCCGCACCGCAAGCGGTGCTGAAAATCACCCACTGCCGTAACCATGGCACCCCCTTCGACCTGATCCGCGCTGCCTACCACTTGGGCAACCGGCATGTGCCCATCGAGCTGCAGCCCGACCACCTGAAGATTGAGCCCGATCACGTGCTGGCCGACATGCTGCGTGCCATGCACCTGATCGTGAATGCGGTGGACGAAGCGTTTGAGCCCGAGAACGGTGCCTACGCCACCGGTGGACACCATGGCGGCCATCACCACGGACACGATCACCACGACCATGGCCACGGACATTCCCACGCCGGCCACAACCATGACCACGCGCCCAAGTCGGCGGCTACCTTGCGCGGCATTCCCGTGTCAGTGCAAGTCAAACCCCATGTACATGGCCCGGACTGCAACCACGGTCACGACCATGGCCATGGGCACCATCACGGCGACAAGTAAGCAGCACACCCCATGCTAGACAGCAGCCTGATGCAGCTCATGTGGCTGGCCTCCCCGGCCTTGCCCATTGGCGGCTTTTCATACTCAGAATGCTTGGAAGCGGCCGTGGATACTGCGCGAGCCGCTACAGAAAGTGAAGCATCCGTCTGGCTGGTCGACCAACTGCACATGACGCTGGCCCGCTCGGAGCTGCCCGCCGTGGCCCAAGCGATTGCCGCCTGGCGCGCGGACGACCAGCCCCGCATTGCCGAGCTCAATGCCTGGGTGCTGCAAACCCGCGAGAGCGCTGAGCTACGCGCGCAGACTGAGCAAATGGGCAAGAGCCTGCTGGAATGGTTGAAGAACCACACCACGGCTACGCCCGCGCAAATCGCGCTGCTCGCCGCCCAGCAACCCACCTACCCCATCGCATTCGCGCTGGCCGCAAGCGCTACACAGGCTCCGGTGCGCGAGTGCCTGCTGGCATTTGCCTTCGGCTGGGCCGAGAACATGATGCAGGCCGCCATCAAGGCCGTGCCGCTGGGCCAGAGTGCCGGGCAACGCATTCTGTCCGCGCTGACCGCCGAGATTCCTTCCGCCGTCGATTACGCCCTGAACGTGAGTGACGACACCCGCCAAGCCTTCAGCCCCATGCTGGCCATCCTGAGCAGCCAGCATGAGGTGCAGTATTCAAGGCTTTTCCGCTCCTAGCGCCCGTTGATATTGCGCGAGTAGCTCACTTTTTGATAGCAAATACCATGTCCGCACTTCACCATATCGCCAACCGCACCAAGACCCTCCCCCCGCTGCGCGTGGGCATAGGCGGCCCCGTAGGCTCCGGCAAAACCACCCTGCTGGAAATGCTGTGCAA
>DGQR01000264.1:17200-43130 GCA_002390825.1 Rhodoferax sp. UBA4409 | reverse complement strand
GTGCTGCATCATCACGGTCTTACCGCTCTTGGGCGGTGCGACCAGCAAGGCGCGCTGGCCTTTGCCGATAGGCGCAATGATGTCGATCACGCGGCCGGTGATGTTTTCGTCGGTCTTGAGGCCATCCTGCTCCAGGCGCATCTGCACCTTGGGGAACAGCGGCGTCAAGTTTTCAAACATGACCTTGTGCTTGTTACCTTCAGGGGGGCCGCCGTTGACCTTGTCGAGCTTGTTCAGTGCGAAGTAGCGCTCGCCGTCTTTCGGGGTGCGCACTTCGCCTTCAATCATGTCACCTGTGTGCAGGTTGAAACGACGTACTTGGCTGGGGCTGATGTAGATGTCGTCGGTGCTGGCGGTGTAGCTGGTGTCCGGGCTGCGCAGGAAGCCGAAGCCATCCGGGAGAATTTCCAAAACACCGTCGGCAATGATTTGCTCGCCGGCACGTGCCCGCTTCTTGATGATCGCGAACATCAACTCCTGCTTGCGCATGCGGCCCGTGTTTTCGATCTCAAGTTCTTCAGCTTGCTTGAGCACTTCAGACACGTGCAGTGCTTTAAGTTCGTTTAAATGCATGGAGTGGGTCCCGTCAGGGCGTTAACCGGAAATCGGCAAAAAACCAGAGTGGTCTAAAAATTCAGGGGAGTGGGGATTGAGGCAAGACCGTGAGCTTGGCCTCGGTGTCCTGAGCCTGATCTGGCTGACCGCCTTTAATCTGGCGGGTGGACACAATGATTATGACAGGAAATTGCAACCGCACTGCAGCGGCGCGGTTGCAATGGTTTATGGGCGGATCAGGCCAGTTGCTGGTCGATGAAGGCAATGAGCTGAGCCTTGCTCAACGCACCGACCTTGGTGGCAGCCAATTGGCCGTCCTTGAATAGCATCAGGGTGGGGATGCCGCGGATGCCGAATTTGGCAGGAATGTCGCGGTTTTCGTCCACATTCATCTTGGCGATTTGGAGCTTGCCTTCGTAGGCGGCAGACACCTCATCGAGAATCGGGGCGATCATTTTGCAGGGGCCGCACCACTCTGCCCAGTAGTCCACCAGAATGGGTTGTGCAGATTGCAGAACGTCGGCTTCGAAAGTCGCGTCTGTGACGTGTTTGATGAGTTCGCTAGCCATGGTGATTCCTTTGGAAGAGTGCTAATGCAGCTAAAGTTGCGGCATTGTGACAGAAACCAAGCCCCCCCATGATGCCCCGCCGGCTATCGAATCCATAGCCAAAAACGATGCAGCCCGTGGGCTGCGGGCCTTTTCTTATCCACCCACCCATCCGGCTATGGCCCTGTGGTGCGCGCCTGAGACGGGCTTGTTGGACCGACTCGCCATCTGGATGCAGGCCTGCAGCGCCCACCCCGGCCGCACGCTGGTGTTGCTGCCTTATGCCCAGCTCTTGCCGCTGGTGCGGCGCTTGTGGTCTGACCGGTATCCCCAAGGCTTTGCGCCCCGGTTTGAGACCACGTCAAACTGGCTGGCCTCTTTGGGCGTGGCAGAGCTGCAAGCCACTGATATCAGCCACGACATGGCGCTCGACAGCCTGACGGCCCAGCAGCTTTTGGTCCACAGCGGCATGGCCGACCGCGCGTCTTTGGCGGGCTTGCTGGCCCAGACAGCCCAGCAGCTGGCCCCCTGGGCGGCGGCTGCGGGCCCGCAGGGGCGAGCGGCCTGGGCCGCGAGTGCCCGAAGTGCGGTCGGGATCGGTATGGAGTCCCAGGCCGTGGCCTGGGAGGCACAGGTCATGCGGGTGGCCGTCGAGTGGGCCGCCGTGTCGGCTTACAACACCGATGGGCTGTTTGCCCCGGACGTCTTGGAGCCATGGGACGCGGTGGCTTGGGTCCAGGGCATTTCAGCCGACCCACTGGCGGCCGCGTTGCAGGCGCACTGGGGTGACAAAGCGCAGCTTTTCCGGCTGGACGAATCGATCCACGACGAAGCGGCTCAAGGTAGCGCGATACCGCAGGCCGACAGCCTGTGGCAGCTGCATGCCTGTGCCGATGCGGAAGACGAGGCCCAGCGCGCAGCGGCGTGTGCAGTGGCTCACGTGCTAGCCGATCGCTACCCCGTTGCCCTGGTGTCGTCTGACCGGGCCTTGACCCGCCGCATGCGCGCCATGCTGGAGGCAGCTGGCATTGCCATGCGGGATGAAAACGGTTGGAAGCTCTCCACCAGCCTGGCCGGTGCCGGGCTGATGGCCTTGTTGCGCGCAGCGGCCTGGAATGCCAGCACAGACGAGGTGCTGAACGCTTTCAAGCTCGCCCCCGCCTTTGCCCCAAAGATGCCGGCGCTGGAGCAAGTGCTGCGCCGCGCCCAGATCCGCGACTGGCGGCACGCGGTGAGCTGCTTGCCGGTGCAAAAAGTAGCGGCATTGCAAGGCTTGTGCAGCCGTATCGAAGCGGTGCGCAGTACCTTGTCGGGCAGTCGCCCCTTGCCGGCCTGGCTGGCCGCACTGCAGGCAGCACTCCACGCCACCGACGCGTGGGATGCGCTGCAAGCCGATGAAGCGGGCACCGTCATGCTGGCCGCCCTGCGCTTGCTACCCGCGGAACCGCAGGCGTGGGCTGATTATTTGGATGCCGCCTTGTGGGCGGGCACCCGCTTGGATGCCAGCGACTTCACCGCCTGGGTGAACCAGGTTCTGGAGTCGCAAAGTTTTCAGCCGGCATACCCGGACGAAGAACAGGTGGTCATTCTCCCCATGAGCCAGATGCTGGCGCGCCCGTTCGCCGCGGTAGTGTTGGCCGGCTGCGACGAGGTGCGCTTGAACCCTTCTCCCGAGCCGCCCGGGGTTTGGACACCTGCACAGCGCGAGGCTTTGGGATTGCCTTCCCGCGCAGTGCTGGAAGCCCGGCTGCGCGCCGCATGGTGGCAGGCTTTGCGGGCGCCGGTGTGCGATGTGCTTTGGCGCACCAGTGACGATGCCGGCGAGCACATGGCACCCAGCGCGCTGGTGCAGTGCCTGTCCTGGGCAGGCGAGGGGGCAGCCCTTACTGCCAACGACCCCCGGCTCGACCAGCGGATCGCCTTGGCACCCTTGTTGCCGCCGCAGCCCCAGGGGCAAGTGCTGCCCTTGAAGCAGCTGTCTGCCAGCGCCTATGAGGACATGCGCACCTGCCCCTACCGGTTTTTCGCGTTGCGCCAATTGGGTTTGAGTTCGGTTGATGAGCTGGAGGCCGAGGTCGACAAGCGCGACTTCGGCGTCTGGCTGCACGCGGTGTTGACGGCCTTTCACGCTGAATTGCAGGCTGCCCCCACCGGCGATGCTGCGCAGCGCAGTGCACTGCTGCAGTCGGCTGCAGATGCGGTGACCGCGTCGATGGACCTCCCGGACGGCGAGTTCTTGCCCTTTGCGGCCGCTTGGCCTGCCGTGCGCGATGGCTACCTCGTCTGGTTGCGCAAGCACGAGGGCCAAGGCTGGGCGTTTGCAAGTGGTGAGACCACGCACACCCAGGCCGTGGGGCCGGTCACCCTGGCGGGGCGTATTGACCGCACCGATACCGGGCTGGATGGCGCTATCTGCGTGTTGGACTACAAAACCGAACCCTTGGGGAAAACGAGGGAGCGGGTGAAAAATCCGATGGAGGACACGCAAATCGCCTTCTACGCCGCCCTGTTGCCGCACGATACGGTGCATGCGGCTTACATCAATATCGGCGAGCGCGAGGGTACGCAGCCCCAAGTGCAGACCCATATTGTGGAAGCGCGGGATGCCTTGATCGAAGGCATTGCCCATGACATGCAGCGGGTGGCCGAGGGCCATGCGCTCCCCGCCTTGGGCGATGGCCCGGCCTGTGACTATTGCCAGGCACGGGGCCTATGCCGCAAAGATTTTTGGAGTCCCTTATGACGGCGCGGATGGATGCAGCCTACGAAATCAACGGCCGCCACGTCGACCGGGCTGACTTTTATGCGGTGGCCTGCGACCCGCGTCGCAGCGTGGCAGTCGAGGCCTGTGCCGGTGCCGGCAAGACCTGGATGCTGGTGTCGCGCATGGTGCGTGCCTTGTTGGATGGGGCCGCCCCGCACGAGATTCTGGCGATCACCTTCACCAAAAAAGCGGCCGGTGAAATGCGCGAGCGCTTGCAGGAGTGGCTGCGCGACTTCGCGCAGGCGGACGACGCCACTTTGCGCCGCGAGCTGCAGCTGCGCGGCGTCCGCACCGAGATCACCGAGGCCCAGCTCCAGACCCTGCGTGGGCTGCACGCTGCGCTGCTGACCACCGGCCGGCCGGTGCAGGTGCGCACCTTCCATAGCTGGTTCGCCGCCTTGCTGCGCAGCGCCCCCCTCGGCTTGCTACACCAGCTGGGCTTGCCCACCACCTACGAGCTGCTGGAGAACGATGCCAAAGCCATTGCCCAGGTGTGGCGCAGGTTCCATACCCGGATTGCGCAGGACCCGGCAGCGCGCGCCGACTACCTCGAGGCCGTTGCCGTCTACGGCAGGCACGGCACCCTGAAGGCCCTGGAGGCCGCGATCCACAAGCGCACCGAGTTTGCGCTGGCTGACGCGCAGGGCGTGGTGGATGCGTCGGTGGCGCATTTCACGGTGCAATTCCCGGCTATGGCCGCGTGGGCGCACCCCGAAGACCGGCTCCAGAGCGAGCCGGTGCAGGCCCTGCTCTGGGCCAGTGCCAAAGCCTTGGGTGGGAGTACGCTCAAAACCTGTGTGGAAGCCGGTGCGGTGCTGGAGCAGGCGCTCAGCGCTGCAGATACCGCGGGCATCTACAAGGCCCTGTTTACCGAGAGCGGGAGCCCACGCAAGCTCAGTGAAAAAGTCGTGGGCATCGCCACCGTGCGCGAGGCCCAGGCCCTGCTGGCCGACACCCGCACTGCGCTGGAGCAGCATCAGGCCTGGCTGCACCAGCAGCGCATGGCCCGGCTCAGCCGCGGGCTGCTGCAAGACTATGCGGCGCTCAAGCGCGAGCGCGGCTGGATCGATATGGCCGACCTCGAGCAAACCGCCTTGCGCTTGCTCTCGGACGAGACCGTGTCCGGTTGGGTGCAGGAGCGGCTGGATGCGCGCATCAAACACCTGCTGATTGACGAGTTTCAAGACACCAACCCCCTGCAGTGGCAGGCCCTGTTTGCCTGGCTGGAAGGCTATGGCGGCAACGGTGCCAAGCCCGGGGTGTTTGTGGTGGGGGACCCCAAGCAAAGCATTTACCGCTTCCGGCGTGCCGAGCCTCAGGTGTTTGAAGCGGCCAAAAATTTTGTGCGCGACGGCTTGCAAGGTGATGTGCTCAGCTGTGACCACACCCGCCGCAATGCGCAGGCCATCATCCAGCTGGTCAACACCGCCATGCTGGGGGCGCAGGCGGCGGGCGAGTTCAGTGACTACCGTGCCCACACCTCCGAATCTGCAGACACCGGCGCGGTGCTCAAGCTGCCGCGCATTGGGCGGGCTGCCAAAACAGCAGAGGGCGAGGAGGATGCGTCCAGCGAATGGCGCGACAGCCTCAGCACCCCGCGCCACGAGGCTGAAGACACCATCAAAACCTTGGAGTGCCGGCAGGCCGCGGCCTGGTTGGCCGGGCAGCTGGTGGCGCAAGGGGGGCCGTGGCGGCCGCAAGACATCATGGTGCTGGCGCGTCGCCGCGAGCGCTTGGGGCTGATGCAACAAGAGCTGGCCGCCTTGGGTATTCCTGCCCAGCAGCCGGAAAAAAATGAACTCGGCGACATGCCCGAGGTGCAAGACCTGGTGGCGCTGCTGGATGTGTTGGTGTCCCCCGCCCATGACCTGTCTTTGGCCCGGGTGCTCAAGTCCCCGGTTTTCGGGGCGACCGATGCTGATCTGGTAACTCTGGCCCTGGCGCACCGCCGTGCCCGCAGCGAAGCCCGCGCCACAGACCCCGAGGCGGCGGTGCCTGCGTGGCTAGCCGTGCTGTGCCAGCCACTTTCGCCCTGGCCCGCAGACAGTGTGCTTGCCGCTGCTGCTGCGCAGTTGCAACAATGGCAAACCCGCGTGCTCACCCAGCCGGTGCACGATGCGCTGAGTGCCATCTATGAAGAAGGCGCCGTGCTGGCCCGCTACGCGGCTGCCAGCCCGCCGGTGTTGCGCGAGAGTGTGTTGGCCAATGTTCGGTCGCTGCTCAATGCGGCGCTGCAAGTGGATGGCGGGCGCTACACCACCGCCTACAGCCTGGTACGGGCCTTGCGGCATGAGGGCATCAAAGCGCCGGTGCGCGCAGACGCCGCTGCCGTGCGCTTGCTCACCATCCATGGCGCCAAAGGGCTGGAGGCCCCACTGGTGCTGATGCTCGACACCGATGCCGAAAGCGCCCGCCCTGAGAGCATGGGCATCCTGGTCGACTGGCCCGGTGAAGACGCCTACCCGCGCAAGCTGGTGTTCATGGCCAGCGAGTCGCGCCCGCCTGCGTGCGCAGCCGCGACGCTGGCCATCGAGCAAGCGGCCCGGCAGCGGGAAGAACTCAATGCACTGTACGTGGCGCTCACCCGTACCCGCCAGACCCTGGTGCTCTCCAGTGTGGAGCCCCACCGTGAGCGCGAAGGCAGCTGGTGGAAGCGCCTCGAGGCCTTGTCCACGGCCAGCACCTTGCCCGAGCCGGGTGCGGCCGTTGCGCTGCCAGGCGAAACTGGGGAGCAGGGCGCGGAGCCCAAGGAGGTCTTGCTGAAAGTAATTCCATCGCTTGGTTTGCGGCGAAATGTGCCTGTAGCGCCCGCTAATAGAGCGCGACCAGCTATACATTTGGTAGCAAAACCTGCGGCGGACGCGACAGATTCTCTCGAATCCCGGGTCGGCCAGGCCATGCACCGGCTGCTGGAGTGGGTGCCGCTGCAAGAAGGTCCCCAGCGTTCGGAGTCGCGTTGGTCTGCAGCGCAACGCGCCCAGGTCGCACGCGCCTTTGGTTTGGGGCCGGATGATGTGGCCCGTGCCGAGCGCATGGCGCAAGGCATACTCGCAGGCGAAGCAGCGTGGGCGTGGCAACGGCCGTCGGTTGCGTGGCACGCCAACGAAGTGGCACTGGCCCACGCGGGTCGCACCTTGCGGCTGGACCGCCTGGTGCAACACCGGGCGACCCAGGCGTGGTGGGTGCTGGACTTCAAGTCCACCGCCACGCCGCAAGACCAGCCTGATCTGTGCGACCAGCTGCGCGAGTACCGCACCGCACTGCAGCTGATCCAACCGGGGAGCCAGGTGCACATTGCCTTTTTGACGCCGCAAGGCCGACTCATTGAACTTTTTGATTGACTACTTTGACTGAACTGAATTCTTCCGCCGCTCCTGTTTCTGCTCTGCCTCCCTTGACGGTGGACGTGGCCATCATCGGCGGTGGGCCGGCCGGCCTGATGGCTGCGCAGGTGCTCTGCGATGCCGGCATTGCCGCCCATGTGTTTGACGCCATGCCCTCGGTGGGCCGCAAGTTCCTGCTGGCGGGCAAGGGGGGGCTGAACCTGACCCACTCCGAGGGAGCCGATACCTTTGCCGGACGCTATGGAGCGCGCCGCAGCGCCATCGAATCTTTGCTGGCCGGGCTCGATGCCACCGGCTTGCGCGCCTGGGCCGAGTCGCTGGGGGTGGAGACATTTGTGGGCAGTTCCGGCCGGGTGTTTCCGGTGGATATGAAAGCAGCGCCCCTGCTGCGGGCCTGGTTGCACCGGCTGCGCCACCCGGCAGAGGGTCACGGGGTACAGTTCCATATGCGCCACCGCTGGACCGGCTGGACCGATGCAGCAGCAGGCCAAGCCACTTCCGCACTGGTGTTCGAGACGCCGGCTGGGCCGCGCTTGGTGCACGCCCGTGCCGTGGTGCTGGCCTTGGGCGGCGGTAGCTGGGCGCGGCTGGGTTCCAACGGTGCTTGGGTGCCCTTGTTGGCCGCCAAGGGTGTGGCGGTTGCGCCGTTGCTGCCCGCCAACTGCGGTTTTGATGTTCAAGGCGGTTGGACCCCGTTTTTCAGCGACAAGTTTGCCGGGCAACCGTTCAAGTCGGTGGCGATCTCGGTCAGCCATGCGAACGGTGTTGCGTTTCAGCGCAAAGGCGAGTTTGTGGCCACTGCCACCGGCGTGGAAGGCAGCTTGATCTACGCTGCCTCGGCCTTGCTCCGCGACGACATATTGCGCACCGGTAGTGCCACGATTCATCTCGATTTGTTGCCCGATATGTCTGCCGAAAAGGTGTTGGCTGAGGTGCGCCACCCGCGTGGCACCCGCTCCCTGAGCAGCCACCTGAAGAGCCGCTTGCACCTGGAAGGCATCAAAGCCGCCATGCTGTACGAGCGCCTGGGCAAAGAGGCGGTCAACGATCCTGTGCAACTGGCGGCTGCCATCAAAGCGCTGCCCATTACCCTGCAGGCAGCACGCCCGATTGACGAGGCCATCAGCACCGCCGGTGGCGTGTTGTTTGAGGTGCTGACACCGCAGCTGATGCTGGAGCAACTCCCCGGCGTGTTCTGCGCCGGCGAAATGCTGGACTGGGAAGCCCCTACCGGCGGCTATCTGTTGCAAGCCTGTTTTGCCAGTGGCAAGGCGGCGGGGCAGGGCGTGGTGGACTACCTGCGTTCAGCATAAAAAGTGCCGTTGGCGCACGATTTGCTTGCGCCAGTAGCTCCTGATTTGATAGCAATTAGGGCTATCTTTCTGGCCGTGGCTTAGACCGAGTCAGTGGCCTCGGTCTTGCGCAGTCGGGGAGACGCGGCCCGCACACAGTTGCGGCCGCTGTGCTTGGCCTCGTAGAGCGCGCGGTCCGCATCGCCCACGAATTGCGAGGGCGTGAACAGCATGTCGGGGACTGCACTGGCGACACCGAAGCTGGCGGTGAAGCGCAGGGTGCGGCCTTCAAAAGGTACCTCCATTGCCGCTATATCCGACCTGAATTCTTCGGCTAGCTCCAGCGCGTCGCCTAGGGTGCTGTTGATCAGTAGCACCACAAATTCCTCGCCGCCGTAGCGAGCGAGCAAATCGCCTGCTCGCTGCACTTGTTGCCGCATGAGCTGCGCCAGCGCCTGCAAACAGGCATCGCCCGCGGGGTGGCCATAGGTGTCGTTGATGGCTTTGAAGTGGTCAATGTCCAGCAGTACCAGGGCCAGTGGTTGCTTCAAGCGGCTGGCGCGTTTGTGCTCGGTGACCAGAGACTGGTCGAAAAACGCCCGGTTGCCGACCTGCGTCAGGCTGTCCGTCATTGAGAGGCGCTGCAGTTGCTCGTTGGCCAGGCGCAGCTGGTCGAGGGTGAGGTTCAGCGCGGTGGTGCGCTCGTGCACCCGCTCTTCCAGCGCGCGGTTCGCGTCGGCGGTGGCGTCGAGCAAGGCCTGCTGCGAGGCACGGGCTTTTTTGGCATGCGCGAGCGCCGCGCTTTGGGCATCGATACGCAGGCCGCGGTCGGTGTTGATCCGGTCGGCCAGGGTGAGTGACAGCAACAGCACCAGCATCAAGATACCGATTTGCGAGGCGTTGTCCACGAGAAAGTTGCTCGGCAGCCATCCGAATTTGCTGATGGTCAGAACGCTGACCCCCACAAAAACGGCGGTCCACGACAGGCAATAAAAGCGGGCAAACCGCGCACCTAGCCACCAGCGCCAATAGCCGATCGAGAGTGCGGCAACGGACACCACCAAGATAAAGCCCGACGTGACCCGGATCACCCAGCTGTAGGGCAGCACGAACGCGCTCAATATCAGGCCGGCACTGGTCCACGCCATGCCCATCATGACCCGATGGGCAGTCGGCGAAAAGCGCTCCAGCTTCAAAAAGCTCGCGGCAAACAGGCTGGCCGACAAGCAAGCACTCGCAATGGCCACCGGAACTGCCACACTGTTCCAGCGAATCGCTTCGGGCCATACATAGGCAAATGCATAGCCATTGAGCGTTCCCCAAAACACCAGGTAGCTGGCGACAAACAAGATGTAGTGCAGGTAGCTCCGGTCCCGAGTGGAAAGATACACAAACAAGTTGTAAACAATCATCACCACCAACATGCCGAACACGGCGCCTGACATCAGGTGGCCGCGGGCAGATGCTTCATAGAATGCGGCCGGCTGCCACAGACGTAACGGGGCTTCTACCGTGCCACTGGAGGCGATCCGCAGCACCACAAGGTTGCGCCCGGGCTCCAGGTTCAGCGGCATCACAAAGTTCTGGTGCTGAACCGCCCGTTGCGCATAAGGTTGCTCATCGCCCAGCGCATAGCGGTTGACCATGCGGCCCTCCGACAGGTGAAACAACCGAACGTCATCCAAGAAGGGGCGCGGTAGTTCCAGAATGCGGGCCATGGGTTTGGCCGTCTGGTTGTCCAGGACTAGGCGGAACCAGTACGCATGGTTGGTAAAGCCGAAGTTCGGGATGGTGCGGGCCACCGGCATCCAAGGTTGGCCCTCCTCCATGGCTTGCTCGAGTTGGAGCTGGCGGCTGTCATCCAGCAGATAGGCCACATTCGCACCGATGTCCACGGAGGTCGGGCTGTCGGCAGTGAGGGTAATAACGGGGAGCGTGGCAGAAACGCCGGCAGGTTGGGCGCCTGCAGGCCCGCTCAGTACAACACAAAGGGCAAGGGCCCATCGCAGGAAACCCAAAACCATGGTGGCGTGGCCGACTGAGTTTAAGAAAGGGTAGTTGACGAGCCTGACCCCGGCACTGGCTCCACAGTTAGGGCTGCTTGGTTCCCCACCTGACCCGGTTGGCCGCTTCACCATGCGGGAAGGCCCGTCAACGACTATTGTAACCCTGCCGAGACCTTAGAATCCCCTCATGTCTTATCTCGTGCTCGCCCGCAAGTACCGCCCCCGCAATTTCACAGAAATGGTAGGGCAGGACCACGTGGTACAGGCCTTGACCAACGCTTTGACTACGCAGCGTCTGCATCACGCGTATTTGTTTACCGGCACGCGTGGTGTGGGCAAAACCACCGTTTCCCGCATTCTGGCCAAATCCTTGAATTGCCAAGGTGCAGACGGGCAGGGCGGTATCACCGCGACCCCGTGTGGCGTGTGCCAGGCATGTACCGATATCGATAGCGGCCGCTTTGTCGACTACACCGAGCTCGACGCGGCGTCCAACCGTGGCGTCGATGAAGTGCAGGCCTTGCTGGAGCAAGCGGTTTACAAGCCGGTGCAAGGGCGCTTCAAGGTCTTCATGATCGACGAAGTGCACATGCTTACCAACACCGCGTTCAACGCGATGTTGAAAACGCTCGAAGAGCCGCCCGAATATCTCAAGTTTGTGTTGGCCACCACCGACCCGCAAAAAGTGCCGGTGACCGTGTTGTCGCGCTGTCTGCAGTTCAACCTGCGCCCCATGGCGCCGGAAACCATCCGCGAGCACTTGACCAAAGTGCTGGATGTCGAGCAAGTGCACTCCGAAACCCAGGCCCTGCGCTTGTTGGCCCGCGCGGCGCGCGGCTCCATGCGTGATGCTCTGAGTCTCACCGACCAGGCGATTGCATTCGGCTCCGGGCAGTTGCAAGAGGCTGCGGTGCGCCAGATGTTGGGCAGCGTGGACCGCTCATACGTCTTCCGCCTGATTGAGGCGCTGGCGGCCGGTGACGGTAAAACGGTGGTCGACACCTGCGAAACCTTGCGGATGAATGGATTGAGCGCTGCCTCTACCCTGGAGGAAATGTCCTCGGTGCTGCAGCGGATGGCAGTGGCACAAGCTACCGGGCATTCCGGTTTGGACGATAGCGACCCGGAGGCTGCCGAGACTGCCCGCCTGGCCCAGGCGATGCCGGCAGACGAGACCCAGTTGCTCTACAGCATGTGCCTGCATGGCCGTGCAGATCTGGGCTTGGCCCCCGATGAGTACGCGGCGTTGACGATGGTCCTGCTCCGTTTGTTGGCCTTCAAGCCCGCGGCTGAAAAAAAAACTCTAGCGATTCCTGAGCGCCCGGCTGCGCCAGTGCCTGCAGCCGCAGCTGTAGTGGCACCCGTAGTTTCTTCGGTGCCTGTAGCCTCGGCAGCACCGGTGCCCGCTGCTGTGGCGCCTGCCATCCCCGTTCGTGTGGCACCTGCTCCACAACTGCAGACGCCTGCAGCGTCCCCGGCTGCTGAATTAACGCCTGGCCGACCTGCAACTCCGCCTCCAAGCAAGGTGGTTGTCCAGCCTTGGGAGGATGCGCCGGTACCGGCTCATTCGCCTGTATTGGCGCCTGCGGGGGCGGCTCCAGCCTCTACAGCTCCCGCAGCAACTCCTTCAGTGATTCCCCCGGGGCAGGTGCTCGCGGTGCGTGACAGCAGCCCCGTATCTGCGACAGCCGATTCCTCGGACAACGAAGACATCGTGGACATAGACCCCGCAGAGGACGATGCCTATGAGGCGCCGTGGGTCGATGATGTTGACGAAGATTATGAGCAAAATGCGCCTCTAGCCCCGTTGAATAGTGCGCCGGTAGCTACAAAAATTGTAGCTATACCCGTGCAGGAAATTCAGGAAAGCTCGCTGGATGAACCGCCGGCCGCGGTCGGCTTTGAGCCGACCGAAGAAGGTGATTTCTGGCATCAGACGGTGCAGCACATGATTGCGACGGAAGCGATCACCGCGATGGTGCGGGTCTTGGCCTTGCAGTCGCAACTGATAGCGCGTGACACCGACCAGTGGCACCTCCGGCTCGAGCGGGAGTCTTTGAACCAGGCCAGTACCCGGGAGCGTTTGACGCAGGCTTTGCACACCGCTGGCTATCCGGTGCAACTTGCGATCGAAGTCGGCCGGGTGGTGGATAGCCCTGCGCGGCGCAATGCGGTGGCCACGGCGGAAAAGCAACACGCTGCGGAGCAGATAATCCTGCAGGAACCATTTGTACAGGCCATGATGCGCGACTTCGGCGCCAAGATTGTGCCCGGCTCTATCAAGCCGCTGTAAGCGGCTTCCCTATTTTTAATCCCACTCTTTTTAAGGAAAACCATGTTCAACAAAGGACAACTCGCGGGCCTGATGAAACAAGCCCAGACCATGCAAGACAATATGAAAAAGGCCCAGGACGAGTTGGGCAATATCGAAGTGACCGGCGAGTCCGGCGCTGGGCTGGTCAAAGTCACCATGACGTGCAAGCATGACGTGAAGCGCATCGCGATTGACCCCAGCTTGCTGGCGGACGACAAAGACATGCTCGAAGACCTGGTGGCTGCCGCCTTCAATGCCGCAGTGCGCAAGGCGGAAGAAACGTCCGCTGAAAAGATGGGCAAGATCACAGCCAGCATGCCCGGTTTGCCCGGCGGCATGAAATTCCCGTTCTAATCACCGGCGCCGCACCGCATGTCTGACCTGAACGCCCTTGACACCTTGATCCAGGCCCTGCGCGGCTTGCCGGGCGTGGGCGTGAAGTCAGCGCAGCGCATGGCTTTCCACCTGCTGCAGCACGACCGGCCTGCCGCGCAGTTTCTCTCCAGGGCCTTGAAAGAAGCAGCGGACGCGGTGCACCACTGCGAGCGGTGCCATACCTTCACGCAAGATGCCGTATGCGCCACCTGTCTCGACGATCGCCGCGACCGCACGCAGCTCTGTGTGGTGGAAACGCCTGCGGACCAGAGTGCGATGGAGCGCACCGGCGCCTACAAAGGCCTGTACTTTGTGTTGATGGGCAAGCTCAGCCCGCTGGATGGCGTAGGGCCCAACGATTTGGGTTTTAAAAAGCTTTTTGACCGTGCTTGTGATGGCTTGGTGCAAGAGGTGATCCTGGCGACCAACTTCACCGCAGAGGGGGAGGCCACCGCCTATGTGATCGCCGAAGGGCTCAAGGCTCGCGGCTTGCGCCCGACCCGGCTGGCGCGCGGTGTACCGGTGGGCAGTGAGCTGGAATATGTGGACCTGGGGACCATCGCCCACGCGCTGGTAGACCGACGCTAGCGCATTTTTAAATTCATTTGAAAGACAGTTTGTTCATGCAATTCGCCCACTTCACCGTCGCTTATTGGTGTGTTCTGATTGCGGCGCTTTTGCCCATCGTATGTGCCGGAATTGCCAAGTCCGGCCGGATCGGAGTAGCCCGCAGCAAAGGCGGCTACGACAACGTGAATCCCCGCGAGTGGTTGGCGCGCCAGACCGATTGGCGGGCCCGTGCCAACGGTGCCCAGGCCAACAGCTTCGAAGCGCTGCCCTTTTTTATTGGCGCGGTCATCATTGCCCACCAACTCGGCGCCCCGCAAGCCCGGTTGGACGTGCTGGCATTTCTGTTCATCGTTCTGCGCTTGCTCTACATCATGATGTACGTGGCCGGCATGGGCAACTTGCGCTCAGCGGTGTGGTTTGCCGCCTTGGCAGTGAACGTCGGTATCTTGTTGGTCGGCTACCGCTAAGCGTTCATCCCTGCTTTTTGCTCGGGGCCTTCGTGGCCCCTTTTTTTGCGGGTGCACTAGGCTTGGCGGCTTTCTGGCCGCTGCTTGCTTTTGATTTCGCTGCAGCGGGCTTTGCCGCCTTCGAGGTCGCAGGCGCTGCTTTGGTACTTTTAGCCTGTGGCGGCAGCATCAATACAACTGATTGACCCGGCTTGAAGCGGGCACTGGCAGATACCTTGTTCCACTCTGCCACTTGCGCGGGATTGGTTTTGTACCGGCGTGCAATGCTGGCCACGGTATCGTTTTTGCCTGCTTTGACTGAGACACGCTTCAGGACGATCTCGGGCGCAACAGACAGTTGGCTGTTGTCTGCCACTTTGATGGGCACGTCCGGCATCTGGTGACTGCGCGGTACCAACAAGGTAGAGCCTGCCCTGACGACCATTCGGGGCGGGATGTTGTTCATGCTGCGCAGGTCGGACTCGCTCATGCCCACTTTTTTCGCAACCTCGGCCGGGCGCATGGTGCTGGGGACCACCCAGGCTGTCCAGCTGGCAAGGCGCCCGCTGTAGCTCTCCAGGTTCGATTGGAAAACCTCTGCATTGTCCCAAGGCAAAAGAATTTGCGGGGTGCCGGCGGCCAAGATGACAGGGCGATTCAGCGACGGGTTCAAGGCTTTGAAATCGTCCACGCTGACCTCGGCAAGCCTGGCTGCCAGCGCAACGTCGATGTCGCGCCGGATTGTCACGCTTTGAAAATAGGGGTGGTTTTCAATCAGGGGAAGCTTGGAATTGAATTGCGCCGGGTTCGACACAATGTTCTTGACCGCTTGGAGCTTGGGCACGTAAAAGCGGGTTTCCATGGGCATGTTGAGGTCGGGGTAACCCGTTGGCAAGCCCGCGCGCTGATTTTTTGCAATAGCCCGTGACACGCTGCCTTCGCCCCAGTTGTAGGCAGCAAGCGCCAAATGCCAATCTCCAAACATGCGGTGGAGCTTTTGCAGGTAGTCCAAGGCCGCGCGCGTGGAGGCGAGTACGTCGCGGCGGTCATCCCGGAAGCTGTTTTGCTTCAGTTCGAAATATTTGCCGGTGGCAGGCATGAATTGCCACATACCAGCCGCTTTGGCGCTGGATACGGCCTGGGGGTTGAAGGCACTTTCAATAAACGGCAGCAGGGCCAGCTCCGTCGGCATGTTGCGGACTTCCAGTTCCTCAACAATGTGAAACAGGTATTTTTTGGAGCGCTCAGTCATCCGGAAAATGTAGTCAGGGCGCCGCGAGTACCAGACCTCCCGGTCTTGCACCAGTTCGCTTTGGAGGTCATTCATGCCGTAGCCGCGGCGGATTCGCTCCCACAGGTCTACCGGAGGAGCAACGGCAGCCACGCTCCGGGAGCTTCTTCCGAGCTCCATCGACGTCAGTGGAACCGTCTCGCCCGGACGGGCGGTGCTTACGGCGGGCGGCGCTTTGATTGGGGCGCCAGGGCGTGCAATTTCTCGGCTCGGACGCAGGATCAGGCTGTTTGGATCGTTAGGGGTGATTTGCGCAGCGCTACTTGCGGCGGGAGATGGAGCCGGTGAGTAGAGCCCGTCTTGTGGCATCGGGCTGTTGAGTGTGCCTGCACATCCTGATAGGAGGGCGACTACACCCACGGCAAATAGGTGAAAACGGATCATTGAAAATTGTTTTTCCATTGGCGCAGAGTGGCGAAAACGCCCTCTGCGGAGACTCCTTGGGCGTCATGCCGGATGACTTCGTGCATGACGCTGTCCAAGTGAGTGCGTAAAAAAGGATTGATCAGCCGTTCCCGGGCAATAGTGCTCGGGAGTGTGGGCTGACCGGCGTTGCGCAATTGCTGGCAATGGGTTTGGTACTCTGCGATCGCCTCGTTGTCAGGTTCGACAACCCGGGCAAAACGCAAGTTACTCAAAGTGTATTCATGGGTGCAGCAAACCCGTGTCTCGGGGGGGAAGTCTGCCAGGCGGCTCAAAGACTCCAGCATTTGCGCGGGCGTTCCTTCGAACAAGCGACCGCAACCTGCGCTGAATAAAGTATCGCCACAAAACAGCAAAGGAACTTCGCCTGAAGGACTGGCGAAAAAAGCGATATGTCCGCTGGTATGCCCGGGCACGTCCATCACTGTGAAATCCATCCCCAAGGCGGATACTTGATCACCGTCACTCAGGCGTTCAATCGGCTCCGGCATTTTTTCACGCGCCGGCCCGTAGACGCGAGCTCCGGTGGCTTCACGCAAAACATTCACGCCGCCGGTATGGTCGGCATGGTGATGGGTGACTAGAATGCATCGCAACGTCAGGGAGTTGCGTTGCAGGGCATCCAGCACAGGTTGCGCGTCCCCCGGGTCTACCACCAGTGCGTCATGCCCGTTGTGCAACATCCAGATGTAGTTGTCAGTGAAAGCGGGTAGTGGTAGCAAGGTCATGAGCGATCAAATTATAGGTTTGCAGGAATGGTTCAAGTCTCCGGCAGGCAGCTATCTGCTGGAATGGGAGCAGGCGCAACTGGATGAGGCGGTTGCAGACCTTTTTGGCTACCATGCTTTGCAGTTGGGCGTGCCGGAGCTCCAGGCATTGCAGCTCAATCGCATGCCGCATCGATGGCTTGCCACCGCAGGGCCGGATCCCCGATATGGGGTCGTCGCGTTTCACTCCGACTTTACCGCCCTGCCTTTCCCCGCTAACAGCCTTGATCTTGTGATCCTGCCCCATGCCTTGGAGTTCAGTCCGGATCCGCACGCCACACTGCGCGAGGTAGAGCGCGTCTTGGTTCCGGAGGGCAAAGTGGTGATTTGCGGCTTGAATCCTGTGAGCCTGTGGGGCTTGCGCCAACGTCGAAGCCGCTGGTACCACCGGGCGGGCTGGGGTCAGGTTTTTTTGCCCGAGTGGGGTGACTTGATTGGCTACTGGCGTTTGCGGGATTGGTTGCGCTTGTTGAGTTTTGAGGTGGAGGTCGGCCGCTTTGGTTGTTACCGTCCTGCGGTGGAGTCTGCGGATTGGCTGCGGCGATTCGCCTGGATGGACCGCGTCGGGCCAAGGTCGTGGCCGATTTTTGGCGCCGCGTATTTCGTGGTGGCTACCAAGCGTGTGCGTGGCATGCGGCTGTTGGGGGCGCATTGGAAGTTGTCGACCAAGCGCAGCGCCGCCGCAGTGCCGGTGGCGCAGCAATCGCATGCCTCGGTGAATGAGAGAAATGGGAAGGAAACCGTGTGACAGAGTTGATGGCGAAAGTAGTGATTTACACCGATGGTGCCTGCAAGGGCAATCCGGGGCCCGGGGGCTGGGGCGTGCTGCTCCGGTCTGCCGACGGCGCTGAAAAGGAGCTGTCAGGCGGCGAGCTGGGCACCACCAATAACCGCATGGAAATGATGGCAGTGATCGAGGCATTGACCGCATTAAAGCGACCCTGCGACGTGACCTTGCATATTGACAGTCAGTATGTCCTGAAAGGCATCACGGAGTGGCTGCAAGGCTGGAAGGCCAAGGGTTGGAAAACAGCTTCCAAGCAACCAGTTAAAAATGTGGATTTGTGGCAGCGCCTGGACACCTTGGTGAGTACTGCAGGCCACAAAATTGATTGGCGCTGGGTCAAAGGGCACGCCGGAGATCCGGGTAACGAACGTGCCGATGGACTGGCCAACCGTGGCGTAGAGCAGGCGCTGCGCCAGCGGAGCTAGCCTCCGATATAGCTCATCTCGACGCGGCGGGTGGCCGTACCGGCCCCTAAGGGCTCGGCTCCCCGTTGTGCGGAATACTGGTCTTTTCGCGCGCTCCACACGCGGGCAATGGCGTCTTGTAGCTGCTGGTCATCCGCTCCAGAGCGCAAGAGTGACCGCAAATCATGGCCTTGGCCGGCAAAAAGACAGAGGTAGAGCTGCCCTTCGGTAGACAGGCGCGCCCGGTTGCAGTCCCCGCAGAACGCTTGTGTCACGCTGCTGATAAAGCCCACCTCACCGGCAGTCGGGTCGTGCCGCCCAGCGGCACCTGTGTAGCCCCAACGCTGCGCGGTTTCGCCCGACTGTGTGCTCTCTAGGGCGATGAGGGGCATCTCTGCCTGAATTCGCTTTAGCACTTCGTTGCTCGGCACTACCTGGTCCATTTGCCAACCATTGGTTGCACCGACATCCATGTATTCGATGAAGCGGAGTGCGACACCTGTGCCCTTGAAGTGCCGTGCCATGGGCAGGATTTCTTGCTCATTGGTTCCGCGCTTGACCACCATGTTCACTTTGATGGGGCCCAAGCCCGCTTTTTGCGCTGCTTCAATGCCCAAGAGGACATCCCGGACCGGGAAGGCCACATCGTTCATCGCTTGGAAGACGTGGTCATCCAGACCATCTAGGCTCACTGTGACTCTTCGCAGGCCCGCTCGCTGGAGTGACGCTGCTTTCTTGGCTAGCACAGAGCCATTGGTGGTGAGGGTAATGTCCAGGGGCTGGCCCGATGGAGTCGGTATGGCCGCCAGTTGTTCAATCAGCGCTTCGAGATTTTTACGTAAGAGCGGCTCGCCGCCCGTCAGGCGTATTTTTTGAACTCCCAGTGCCACGAACTGTCGGGCGACTCGCGTGATCTCCTCAAAACTCAGCAGATCCTGGTGAGGGAGGTAAGGGTACTCTTTGTGAAATACTTCCTTCGGCATGCAATAGCTGCATCTGAAGTTGCAGCGGTCAGTGACGCTTATTCTCAGGTCCCTCAAGGGTCGCCCGAGGGTATCCAAGGTCGGCGCTGCAGTCGCCGCCCAGGGTGTACCAGCGGGTTGCAATGGCATGGGGAGCCCGAGGGTTCGTTTGTCAATCAGAGGGAAAACGCGTTGGGTAGAGCTTGCCATGCGGTTTGTAGGAATGTTCGTCAAAGTCGCCGTAATCAGGGCAAAATCTGCTGCAGAAAGAATAGCAACCGTTGTTGGATCGAACACCATGAAGCCATCTATCACCGTAATGTTACTGACATTGGTATCTCCTTGGGTTGCTGCAGAGCAAACCGGACCCGTGGCGGTGTCCGAACGTGATTTCATGAGCGATATTCCGGTCGTTTTATCGGTATCCCGCCTCGCACAGCCGGTGGATGAAGCGCCCGGCGCAGTGACTATCCTGGACCGCCACTTCATCCGTATTTCGGGTGCTCGCGACATTACGGATTTGCTTCGCCTCGTTCCCGGTTTCCAGACGACTACATCGTTTGAAACGGATGCGCCCATGGCCAGCTACCACGGTCGCAATGACGACTGGGCCAACCGCATTCAGGTATTGGTAGACGGCCGTTCGGTGTATTCGGGCCACCTGCAAGGCTCAGCAGGTTTGGGTCTGCAGGCATTGGCGATGGACGATATCGAGCGCATTGAGATACTCCGGGGTTCCAATTCCGCCGCCTACGGTGCGCGCGCGTTTTTAGGCGTGATCAACATTATTTCTCGCGATGTTCGCGAAACCGCAGGTTCCCGGGCGAGGCTGAGTGCCGGGGATGGCGGTGTGGCAGACGCATTTGTTAGCACCGGTTGGGGCGATTCAGACCATGCATATCGTGTGTCCGCGGACACGCGGGGTGACATGGGCTTGCGTTCGGCCTACGGGGTAAACCGGGTCTCGCGGGTGAACGTCACTGGTGCGCTTGCCCTCGATAGCGGGTTGGAGCTGGAGTTACGAGCAGGCAGTGTCGGGATTGATGCCGGACGTGGCAACACTGATTCTGCGGGCAATGCCGCGCGGAGCCGATTCATAGGGGCGCAATTTGTGCAAGCGGATTGGCACAAAATTCTGACCCCCGAGCAGGACCTGCAGATTTCGCTTTCACACACCGAAAACACCCACAAAGACGTTTTTCCGTATCTTGAGGCGGGGTCCGGCAGTTTCTACGGAATTCCTGTGGACTTTAGCGGGCACGAAGTAAACCAAGTGATATCCCTTCAACACACCACTGCGTTGAATCCCCAATGGCGCGTTGTTTGGGGGACGGAGCTTCGCAAGGAGCTTCTGACATCTCCGTCAACCTTTTACGGAAGAGGGAGTGTTGCTACAGACTTTCAGCGCCTGTTTGGCAACGTAGAGTGGAAGCCGTTACCCGCCTGGATTCTCAATAGCGGCGTGATGCTGGAGCAAAGCGAACTAGGCGGGAAAACCGTGTCTCCGCGATTGATGCTGAACTGGCATGTAACTCAAGGGCACACCTTGAGGGCCGGCGTGTCGACAGCCTTCCGGCCGCCCAGTGCTTTCGAGAAATTTGCTGATGTTCGGTACTATGGTTGGAATGGTGGAGTGCCTGTAATCACAGTGTCGTCTAAAGGAAATGTCGGTCCTGAAAAAATAGAAAGCCGTGAACTCGGATACAACTTGGCGCTGCCTTCACGTGGTTTGTCTGGGGACCTAAGGATTTTTGATGAGCGAATTACCGACGGTATAGAGCGGCCAAGGCGGATAGATCAACCGAGTGACTTCGTAAGTCCCATTGACCATTTGAATATCCAAAACTATCGCATCCAAGGTTTGGAGCACCAGCTTCAATGGAAGCCATCGGCCCCCTCCCTCCTGATGGTGACCCAGACCTGGACCCATATTTCCGGTGTAGAGCAGCTGCGGGTCCTTAAGGGTGCCGCACGGTACGCCATGTCACTGATTGGTAGCTATGCTTTGACTAACGGCTACGTGGTCTCACTGATGCATGCCCAGTCAGAGGACATCGCGCTGATGTCCTCTAACGATGGGGTCTACAACATCGTCCGCACCGATGCGCGTATTGCGAAATCCTTTCGCTTGTCCGGTCGTAAGGCCGAACTGTCGCTGGTGATCCAAAACCTGGATCAGCCGGTTCGTGACGGCGATAGAAAGTTCTTTTTCGATCGTCGCGCGTTTGTAACCTTGAAAGCCGAGCTCTGAACAAATGGGTTTGCGCGCTATTCACTTCATCGTTGGCTGGGTTCTTTCGATCAGTGTGTTCGCGCAGGTGCAAGCTGCCGATTTGGTCATCGTAAGTAGTGAAAAGACGGCAGGCCATGTAGAAACTGCCCAAACTATTGCGCTTGAATTTACGCGCGCTTACCCTGAGCGCGCCCAGCCGTCGATCACTTACCTCAGCGATAGCCGCCTGCAAGAGGCTGAGCTCCTTCAAGGTGCACGTGTTGTCATGACGTTGGGCAGTGATGCTTTGGCCAGCATTTTGGCGCTCGATGTGCGGATACCGGTGGTGGCCTCGCTGATTCCGCGCGCCGGCATGGAGCGTATCTTGCGGGAGGCACCTTCCAAATCGCAAGCCTCTGTCAGCGCGGTGTACCTGGATCAGCCTTTCAGTCGTCAAGTCGAGTTGATGCGTCTTGCGCTCCCCAATACAAGAAGGGTGGGCGTTCTGTTCGGCTCGGAGTCCAGTCAACAGAGCCCGACACTACAGTCGGCTCTGCAATCAAAGGGCATGGAGTTGGTCAGTGGCTATATCGGTGGGTCGGGAACTCTGTTTTCCGCTTTGAAGGCGGTTTTGGACGATACCGATGTGTTGTTGGCAGTTCCTGACTCCAAGGTTTACAACGGATCTACCATCTCCAATGTGTTGCTGGCGACTTATCGGGCTCGTGTGCCGGTCATCGCCTTTTCACCGGCCTATGTGCGGGCCGGGGCACTCATGTCTTTGCACAGCACGCCGCGGCAAATTGGTATCCAAGCTTTTGCAATTGCCAAAACACATTTGTCGGGCAATACGGGGATTTCGCTGCAATACCCAACAGATTTCACCGTTGTATTGAACGAGCAAGTTGCCCGTTCGCTGGACCTGGTGCTGGACGAGCGCTCCTTGACAGAGCGGCTCAAGCGTTCGGAGCGTCGCCCATGAGATTCCAGGGGATTCGCTTTCGCATGTTGCTGGCAGCCATTACGCCGGTGTTTTTGGTAGTGCTGGCCTTGATGGCCGTTTTCTGGACAACTCGTGTTTCTGATCTGGATTCGGCGCACACCACGCGTGCGCGACTGATCGTTCAACAACTGGCGAGGGCCAGTGAGTATGGTTTGTTCTCGGGGAATGCTGCAAGTCTGCAAGCCATCGCGAACGGTCTGAAAACCGAGCCGGATGTCCGCTCGATTGCTATTTTTAATGGCAACGGGCAGGTCTTGGCGAAGGCGGGGGAGACCCGTTATGCAGAGCTACCCGAGGCTATGGGGGCCAATTACATTGCGCGTCAGAAGCGGCTCGGGGTCGATGTGTTCTGGGAGCGGGTGTGGCCGAGCAATGTTGCGCTAGATGACTTTTATTCCGGGCCGACCCAAGGGTTGAACAGCAACGTTTTGGGATACGTGGTGCTGGAGGTGTCACGGGATCGACTGGATCAAAGCGGTCAAGAGACTTTGCTGGTCGCACTAGGTATCGGGCTGGTGGGGCTGATGCTGGGCGGCTGGTTGGCCTCCCGACTCGGGGAGGGGGTGATCGGACCCGTGATGCGTGTGTCGCGCGCGATTGAGCGCATCGGCGAGGGTGATTTGAATCCGAGCTCTGAGGCTCTGCCCTCCGACCCTTTGTTCGATTTGCAGACCCGTCTCAATCAAATGGCCCAGCGTTTGGCTTGGGGACGCGAGGAGTTGGAATACCGGGTGGAGGTCGCGACCCGCGAATTGCGCCTCAAGAAAGAAGAAGCGGAAAGCGCCACCCTGGCCAAATCGCGCTTTTTGGCTGCAGCAAGCCACGACCTGCGCCAACCCACGCACGCATTGGGCATGTTTGTCGCCCGCTTGGGTCAGTTGCCCTTGGATATATCTGCCCGCCAGGTCGTGGACAGCCTGGAAGCGTCGGTGTCTTCCATGCAGGATTTGTTGGATGGGTTGCTGGATGTGTCTCGCTTGGACGCAGGGGCTGTGCAGGTGCACCGTACCGAGGCGCCCTTGGACAAGCTTTTTCAGGCAGTGCACAAGGCGTTGATTCCTCTGGCCAGCAGCAAAGGGCTGCGCTTGCGCATCCGGCCCACGCAGGAGTGGTTTCTCAGTGACCCGGTTCTTTTGCAGCGTGTGGTGATGAATCTCGCCAACAATGCGGTGCGCTATACCGATCAAGGGACGGTGTTAGTGACATGCCGTGTCATCGATGGCGGCAGCAATTTACGGATCGATGTGGCTGACAGCGGTATCGGTATTTCGCCTGAGCACCAGCAGGAAATCTTCCGGGAGTTTTACCAAGTCGGCAACAGCGGCCGCGACCGTACACAAGGCCTGGGCCTCGGCCTGAATATTGTGGAACGTACCGTCAAGCTACTGGGCCACACCATCAGCCTGCGCTCTGATTTGGGCTGCGGTACCCGGTTTTCTATTGTGTTGCCCCGGGCCTTGCCGCAAGAGTTCTCAGCGCCCGCGCCGCTGACGCTGTCTGCCCAAGGCGGTGAGCTCGAGGGGATGCGGATCCTGATAGTTGAGGACGATGGCTTCGCACTGGAAGCGCTGCAGAGCTTGCTGCAATCCTGGGGCTGCGTAGTCAATGCGGCGGCCAACGTTCAGCAAGCGTTGGATTTTGTGAACGCCTACCCGGCGCCTGACTTGGTGTTGTCGGATTTCCGCTTGGGCGAAGATCGCAACGGGATGGACGTTATCGATATGGTCCGCGCACATTCGCGCAGGCCGATTGCCGCTTGCCTCATGAGTGGCGATACCGACGCCAATTTGTTGCATGCAGCCAAAGCCCGTAACTTGACTCTATTGCACAAGCCCGTGCGGCCGGCCAAGCTTCGCAGCTTGATGCGTCGTTTGGCGATTAGCAATGCCTCGGATGCCGAGGCCAGCACTCAAGAGCTGGTGGCAGGGCGGTAGCCGCTGCGAGCTGCTGCAACGACAGCTTGCGTCCGGTTTTGCACATCAAAATAGCGCAAGATGGCTGCCACGTGGGTTTTGACCGTTTCGTCGGATACGTTCAAGCTCGTTCCGATTTCTTTATTGGAGCGGCCATCCAATAGCTCGCGCAACACCAGCTCTTGACGTTGCGTCAGGGGCGGCTTGTTGTTGAGGTCTTCCTGCAGCCCCACCGCTGGAGGTGCGTCCAATTCTCGTGGTGAGTACACATCGCCATTCAGTACCAAGCGGACGGCGTGGAGCAACTCGTCGCTCAAAGTGGATTTGGTCACGAAGCCGGAAGCACCGTTTTGTAGTACTTGCCGCATGATTTGTGTATTTGCGGAGCCGGACAGCATCACGATCGGGAGCTCCGGGTGGCGCTTTCCGAAGATGTCGAGCGCAGCCAAGCCTGTCATGTCGGGCAGGTGATAGTCCAGCAAAACCAGATCCAAATCAGCATGTTCTGCAGACAACTCGAAACCGCGAGCGCAAGTACCCGCTTGGAGCACCACGGCGTCCTCGTCCAGTCCCTTCAGAACCTGATGCAGTCCTTCACGCACCAAGGCGTGGTCGTCGATCACAAGAATTTTCACTTCAGTCTCTTCGTCGATGCTTAAATTGGTTCCCTTTACATATTAGCGCAAGGTAGGCATCTGCCTGTCTCTTGAAGAACAGTTTTGCGCAGAGCAACACAGGTATCCAATATCAACCGCCGTGTATTTTCATCATCAAAGGGACGATCAGTAAAGCGACGATATTGATGATCTTGATCAGCGGGTTAATGGCAGGACCAGCGGTGTCTTTGTAAGGGTCGCCGACGGTGTCTCCGGTAACGGCCGCCTTGTGCGTCTCAGAACCCTTGCCCCCGTGATGTCCATCTTCGATGTATTTCTTGGCGTTATCCCAGGCGCCACCGCCGGTGCACATGGAAATGGCCACGAACAAGCCGGTCACGATGGTTCCCATCAGCAAGCCACCCAAGGCCTCGGGCCCCAAAGCCAAGCCAACCACAATGGGTGCTACCACCGGTAAGAGAGACGGGATCATCATCTCTTTGATGGCGGCGGTGGTGAGCATGTCAACGGCTGTGTCGTATTCGGGTTTGCCGCTGCCGTCCATGATGCCCTTGATCTCTTTGAACTGGCGGCGAACCTCGACCACCACTGAGCCTGCCGCCCGCCCGACCGCCTCCATGGCCATAGCGCCGAAAAGGTAGGGGATCAGGCCACCGATAAACAGCCCGATGATCACCATGGGATTGCTCAGGTCAAAGCTGATGTGTTTGCCATAGGCATCCAGCTTATGGGTGTAGTCGGCAAACAGCACCAGTGCGGCCAAGCCTGCGGAGCCGATGGCGTACCCCTTGGTGACGGCTTTGGTCGTGTTGCCGACAGCGTCCAGTGGATCTGTCACATCGCGCACGCTGGCGGGTAGCTCCGCCATTTCGGCAATACCGCCTGCGTTGTCGGTGATGGGGCCGTAGGCATCCAAGGCCACCACAATGCCGGCCATGCTGAGCATGGAAGTGGCGGCGATGGCAATGCCGTACAACCCCGCCAGTGAATAGGCGGTGTAGATCGCGATACACACAAACACCACTGGCCAGGCAGTAGAGCGCATGGACACGCCCAAGCCCGCAATGATGTTGGTGCCGTGGCCGGTCGTCGAGGCTTGTGCAATGTGCCGCACCGGCGCGTATTGTGTGCCGGTGTAGTACTCGGTGATCCAGACCAGCGCTGCGGTCAATACCAAGCCGACCGCACAGGCGCCAAAGAGTTTGCTGGCAGCCCCGGTGCCGCCCAAGGCGTTGTCTGCGATCATCGATTGGGTCACAAAATAAAACCCAATCAGCGACAACGTGCCGGCAACGGCCAAGCCCTTGTACAGGGCAGGCATCACGTTTTTCATGCCC